>JAVTWO010000135.1:0-6467 GCA_032229765.1 Phycisphaerales bacterium
ACGCGAAAGAGAACGGCGGCAAGCAGCCCCCCAGCGATCACAAGGACAAGGGCTGGATGCGCTGGCGCGCCGACAAGGTGAACGAATACGGCAAGATGTTCACCCAGTCGGTCCGCAGCCGCGTGCCCGGCGTGACCATCAGCCTCAGCCCCGCGGTCTATCCGTGGTGCTTTGAGAACTATTTGCTCGAGTGGCCCTTGTGGGGCGCGTGGACGCAGAAAGACGCGATTGATGTAGGCGGGGACGCAAAGGCCTCCAAGACCGCCCCGCACTGGGACGAGTTCATCCCGCAGAACTACCGCTACAACTTCGAGGCCTTCGAGCGGACGTGGTTCGATCAGGTCCGGCACATCGACGAGATGGGCAAGGGCCGCCGCAAGGACCTCATCGCGGGGATCATGACCACCGGCAGCGAGCCCAAGCCCGTCGCGTGGGACGATGTGAGAAAAGCCGTGGAACTGACCCGCGCCACGAACTGCGGCGGGCACGTCTGGTGGTTCAGCAAGGGGACGCTGGAGGTCTATCCGCAGCAGACCAAGGAGCTGTACCAGGGCTGGGTCCCGAATCCGCGCTACCCCAGCGACTGGCGCGAGCCGAGCACAAAGATGCTTCTTGCGAAAGACCAGAGCGGTGCAGGCAAGGATGAAAAGCGGTGGGAGGTCTCGACGGTCAAGCCCGGTCGGTACCGCGTGATCGTTCACGATGGAACGAAGTGGTCGTACCTTTCGAGCCAGGTCTGGGAGATCGGGGATGCCGCGGTGAAATCCGGGTTCGGCGTCTCCGTGCCGGGCAAGTTCACGCGGGTGGAGCTGTTACGCGATCGGCGTGCGGACCGCAAGGGTCTGTCCGCGGCGCGATAAGGCGGCGGGCGGAAAGTGGTTGGTTTCGGATCAAGGGCGGGGCGGGAAGGGCCGAGAATCCATGTTGGCGGGCTGGCACGGCCCGGGTTTGTCGTTCACACTTGCCGGGTAATCTTCTAGAAGACTTGCAGACATGCGCGTTCATGCCTGAACGCAGGGAGTTTGTGTTGATGCACGCTCAGATCGGTCCGTCGAAGGCACGCGGTTCTTTGCTGGGTCAGCGTTTCGCGCGGGCGCTGGTGGCCTGTTTGGGTGCGCTGTCGCTGCATGGGGTGGTCATTGCCCAGCCGGTGGTGGTGGAGCAACTGACGATCTCGACCCCCGGCGGGACGTGCCGGGCGTATCTGGCGACGGTGGATCTGCTGGACCCGCGGGTGTCGATCAAGGTGACGGGGGCGTTGCCCCCGACTCCGGTGCCGCCGGTGGGGGCGGACAGTCAGTTGCAGACGGTGCCGGCGTGGCGCACGGCGACGGGGGCGAAGGTGGCGATCAACGCGAACTTCTTCGCGACCCTCAGCAGCGGGTACAGCGACATCGTGGGGCTCAGCGTCAGCGACGGCGTGGTCGTCTCGCCCGCTCGGCAGTTCGGCAGCGGGCTTCCCGACCCGGCGATTGTGTTCAATGCCGACCGCACCGCGCGGATCGACTACATCGCCCCGGGCAATACCAGCGGCGTGCAGAACGCCGTGGCGGGAGTTGGCCCGAGCAACACCGACAGCGACGCTGGGACGCTGCTCATCACCGACGGCACCAATACCGGCAGCGGCGCTCGCGTCGATCCGAACAACCGCAACCCGCGCACCGTCGTGGGCGTCAATCGCGACGGCACGCGGCTCTATCTCTTTGTCGTCGATGGGCGACAGACGGGATGGAGCGTTGGGATGACCAACCCCGAGGTGGCCGACTACTTGATCAAGCGGAATGTCTGGCGTGCAATCAACCTTGACGGCGGTGGGTCGTCGTCGTTCGTCGCGGCGCTCGACAACGGCACCACACTCCAGAACCGACCCAGCGACGCGGGGAACGTCTTCCGCCCTGTGGCGAACCACCTGGGGATCATGGTCAACGGCAACCTCTCTGGCAGCGGCGAGCGCGCTCGACGCATCGTCCGCGGTGCGTGGCTTCGCCCCCCCACCACACTGAGCACGCTCGAATCCACCGTGCAGACGCTGGCGCAGAACGGCATCCGCGATCTCTTCCTCGAAACGCTCTACTGGGGGCAGGACACGGCGCAGACCGGCATCTTCCCCACGCGCAGCTTCCCCAGCGTCCCCGGCGATTACCTCAAACAAGCCATCGAAGTCTGCAACAAGTACGGCGTGCGCACCCACGCGTGGTGCGAGACCGGCTACCTCGACTTCGGCACCACGCCTTCGGCCCTTCTGCAGGCCAATCCGGACTGGGTCGTGAAGAACATTGACCCCGCCGCCAGCCCGCCCACGGGCGATCTGGCGAATCAGCGGTTCGTGAACCTCTGCAACCCGGGCGTGCGGTCGATCCTCAACTCGTACTTCGGCACGCTGGCAACACGCTATCACGGGCTGGAGGGGATCCAGGCGGATTACCACTTCTTCCCCCTGGAAGCCAGCAACACGGCGCCGTGGAGCTACGACAACTGGGCCCGCTCGGCGTATCAGGCGCAGTTCGGCGTCGACCCCGCGACGTTCGCGAATGTCAGCGGCTCGACGTACCACAGCAACTGGGTCTCGTGGAACCGTGGCAACGTCACCACCGCGCTCACGCAACTGCGCGACGCGGTGCGGAACGTTTCGCCCACGTCGATCGCGTTTAGCTGCGTGAGCTTCGCGGATTGGTCGAGTTCGATCCATCTGAGCAAGATGATCGATCTGCCGAGCTGGGGGAGCACGAACGCTGCGGACTTGTACATGTTCATGGCGTACTTCGCGAGCACGACATCGATCGCGACGGACTGCGACCGGGCGATCGCGGCGGTGCCGGGCAAGCGGCTGGTGGTCGGGCTTGCGAACCTCACGGGCTCAACACGCCCCACGGTGACGCAGCAGCTCGACACGATCAAGAACAAGGGGCTGGAGGATTTCGCCTGGTTCGAGGCGAACACGTTCATCGCCAACCCGAGCATGCTGACGATGCTGTCGGACTGGATCACCAACGTTGGTGCGAAGCAGATCGGCGATATCAATCTGGACGAGTGGGTGGACGTGCGCGACCGTGCGCTGTTTGATGCGTTGTACACGGGGACGCCCATCACGCGGAACGCCGGGAACGCGCGGTACGATCTGAACAACGACAACGTCATCGACGGGAAGGACTCGATCGAGCTGGATCGGCTGATCAAGCGGTGGCGCTTCGGTGAGGACGGGGTGGTGGATTTCCGCGATCTGTGGGCGCTGCGGGCGGCGTTTACGCAGGGGACGGGGTCGGTGCCGACGATTCTGAATCGGTGGGATCTCAACGGCGACGGGAAGGTTGATTCGCTGGACGAGGACATTCTGCGGGCGAACGCGACGGTGGATTTGACCTTCGCGTACGACGTGAACAACGACGGCGTGGTGACCATCGAGGACCTGGTGAGCTTCAGCCGCGGGGCGACGGATGTGAACAAGGACGGGTCGATCAATGTGGCGGACCAGGAAGCGCTGCGGGAGTTTTTGAGGCAGCAAGAGCCGCAGAAGATGCAGAACGGCAATCAGGGCCCGTGAGGCGTTGCGAGGGCGCGGGTCCTTGGGTGGGTATGGTTGGGCATGCGCGTGAACGGCCAGAGCGGTTTGGTGCTGGGGTTGGATGTGGGCGGCACGTCGATCAAGGGCGTGCTGGGGGTTGTGCGCGATGGCGGCGCGGAAGGTGACGGGGTGGAATGGGTCGCTGTCGCGCAATCGTGGACGTACGTCAAGCCCGGGGTTGATCGGGTGCGCGAGGCGCTCAAGGGCGTGACGGACGAGCTGCTGAGCGTTCGCGGAATGTCGGAGCGTGTGGGGGCGGTTGGGCTGTGCGTGCCGGGGGTTGTGGAGAAGCAGACGCAGCGGGTCAGCGCGAGTGTGAACATGCCCGGGTTGGTCGGCGTGTCATTGCGTCAGCTCGCGGCGGAGGTGGTTGGCGAACGAGCTGTTCCGGGCGGATTGCACGTGAGCGTCGTGGGTGATGCGCTCGCGGCGGCGGAAGAGTGCGGGCGGAGGCTCAAGCTCGCGAACGGCGAGCGGCTGATGGT
This sequence comes from Phycisphaerales bacterium, assembly GCA_032229765.1. Taxonomy (GTDB): domain Bacteria; phylum Planctomycetota; class Phycisphaerae; order Phycisphaerales; family UBA1924; genus JACVCS01. Next base: position 4,048 of record JAVTWO010000135.1, read on the forward strand.
CGTCGCGCTGGGGACGGGCGTGGGGATGGTGGTGCTTGATGGTGAGCAGCAACTTCTGGTGAACCCCGGGACGAGCGGGCATTTCGGGCAGATCGACGTGAGCCTCGATCGCGACGAATCGAACGTGCCCATCGGGCCCGACGGCGGGCGCGGCTCGCTCGAGGCGTACATCGGGCTGGCGGCCCTCAAGGCCCGATATGGTGAAGGCGAACAGCTTCGCAAGGCGTTGGAGCGAATCACGGTCAACGACGACCCGATCCGGGCTCTCGTACGGGGGTTGAGGGTGGTTTTGGCGATCTACAAGCCCAAGGTCGTGGTGCTGGCGGGTGGCGTCGGGACGGCCCTGGGGCAATCGGCGGTGGCGGCGGAGTTGCGGAAGGCGGTTTCGAGGGATCTGTCGAGGGTTGTGCCGGTGGATTGGCGGTTGGAGTTTGCCGTGGACGGTTTTTACTCGGCACGAGGGGCTGGTGATCGGGCGGCGCAGGGCTGCTGAGGGCGTGTTTGAAACACGGTCGGTGCTGGGAGGGTGAAGTGACGCAAAACCGAGGGTTTCCACGGGGGTGGTGAGCCGCGGATTCAAGGAATCGGCGTTGGTGCGCAGAATTCGCTGGGCGCGGGAGCCGATATGTTATAGAATTTCAACTCATCCGGGCGGTTGGCGAGCTCTCGCCGGCGCGGAGGTGGGCGGTTGCCCAGATCGATGAACACAGTGCAGCACACACGAGGAACAGGAGAACAGAGTATGAAGTCGACGACCAGGCTGATGGCGATGATGGCGGTTGCGGGCTGTACCTCGGCGCTGAGCGCGCAGACGGTGACGTTCCAGTTGCAGCGGGTGGAGAACTTCTTTGGTCTGGCGACCACGGGGAACGCGAGCGCGCCGAACAACTTCTTTGTTGGCCGGGCTGCGACGATCGAGGTCGGCGATGACTCGAAGACGTGGTTCCTTGGCGGCGTGGGGAACGGCTCGTTCGCGGGTTCGACCTGGAACCAGGCGATCTGCAAGGTGACGTTTGCGAACCTCGACGGCGGGACGCGGACGTTCTGGGAGATCACCAGCTCGCGGCGCCCGACGGACGGTGCGACGCGTCTGAACGGCTACGGGTACATCTCGCTGTCGATGGACAAGACGAACAAGCGCCTGCTGGCGTTTGCCGACGGCTTCGGGTCTTCGGATTGGTTGCAGTATGACACGAGCCCGGCGGGGTATCCGATCCTGATCAACTCGCTGTTCGACTTCCGCAAGACGGGCGGCGCGGGCTGGGACTTTGGTCCGCAGCCCTCGGCGGGGAACCCGGGCTTGCCCGCGTACATCAAGGACGCGCTGCCGCTGGTGACGACGCTGGACGGCGGGTATGCCGGTCCGCGTGCGTGCCCGCGGTCGGTGCTGTACACGGAGATCGCGGTTGATCCGAACAACGTGGCGGGGAACCCGGACGGGTACCGCTACTTCTTCGGTCGTAACCCCTCGCCTTTGCAGGAGAACAGCCTGCCGCTGGGCGCGACGATCGTTCCGGCGGTGTACGACGCGAACTTCTTCGGCGTGTCGGCGAACACGACGAACTCGGCGTACCGAGACCACGACATCGACCCGGAGACGGGCCTGATCGTCGCGCGTGCGGACAACACGCTGGTGGTTGCGCAGCGCGAAGCGAACAACATCACGCTGGAGACCAAGAAGTTCCGCATCGCGGACGCGCAGCTCCCGGTTGCGAACTTCATTCAGCACCAGAACGTGAAGATCCTCAAGGGCACGCCGCACGGCGACCTGGTGATCCTGAACGATCGTCGCACGACGAACGTGGGTCAGAACCCCTTCGCACAGTCGCAGGTTTTCAAGATCGTGCTGCCGGTGGATTCGAACACGCCTTTCGCACGCTTGAACACGAGCTGGCAGAAGTATGACGCGGCGACGGCGGCGTACGTCCCGGCGACGTTCAGCACGGGCTCGACGGCGCTGGTGGACTATGCCTGGGTCCCGGCCGAGCAGCGTCTGCTGCTGCTTGATCGTGCGAACAACGGCGACGTGTTCGTCTTCGACCTGGTGGCGGTTGCGCCGTCGATCGGCACGCCCGTGGCGAATCAGTGCGCCGAGGTCGGCGGCACGGCGACCTTCACGGTTGCCGCGGGCGGCGACAAGGTTCGCTATCAGTGGTTCAAGGGCACGACGCTGCTGACTGGTCAAACGTCTTCGACGTTGACGCTGAGCAACGTTCAGGCGACCGATGCGGATACGTACAAGGTCCGCGTGGTGAACGCGCTGGGTTCGATCGAGTCCTCAGCGACGTTGCAGGTCGGCGGGTGCGGTGGTTCGGCGGGTTGCAACCCGGCGGACATCGCCTGCGACGACGGCACGCCGCTGGCGGCGGCTCCGGGCTGCACGAACAGCACGACGGGCCCGAACGAGGGTGACTACAACG
>JAVTWO010000136.1:0-6437 GCA_032229765.1 Phycisphaerales bacterium
AAGCAGTTGTTGTGCGCCAGCAACCAGCGCCAGTTGAACGTCGCGGCGTTTACGTATGTGACCGACTTCAAGGACCGAATCCCGAGCTTCTCGTGGACCCGCGGCGGCGGCGTCGGTGCGGAAGCACTCGCGACGACACCACGAACGTTCACCGACGATCTCAACGCCGCCTCGTGGCAAGCGGTGGACATGATTCGGCGACGGAGTGTCCCCAACAATCCGAACTTTCCGTTCCAGGCGAACTGGATCCCGCACATTCTCTACAGCCACTTGCCCCTGCTGGATTACCTCGCGGGGCGGTTGCCCGAGCCGATGCTGACCTGCCCTGAAGATTGGCGGCGACAGGATTGGCAGAAGAATCCGCAGCTCTCGGTCAACGGGAACACGCGCCTGCCCTATTCGTCGAGCTTTATCTATACGCCGACGTTTTATGCGCCGGACCGCGAGACAAGCGACGGCGGGCGTCTGCGTCAGGGCGGCACGCACGGCACGTTCACCTTCGCGCAAGGAACCTCGAACATCTACAAGTTCGGGCGGAAGAAGGCCAGCGATATCAAGTACCCGTCGCGGAAGATTTGGTTGTACGACGAATACGACCGGCACTTTTCGAAGAACGATTCGTTCTTTACGCACCCCAACACGCGGAACGTGGTGACGGTCGCGGACGGGTCGATCCAGGTCGTGGCGACGGATGAGGCGAACGTCGGCGCGTATTGGTTGCCGACGGGAGGATTCTTCAGGCCTGCGACGATCACCTACGACGCCGCGGCTTCGGCGCAGCGGATCCCGTGGCCGGACTCCAGACCGACGACGCAGGACGGGCGGTACCGTTGGACGGCCGGTGGATTGAAGGGGATCGACTTCGGCGGACGGGTCCCCTTCCAGGGGTTCTAGAAGAGGTTGCGAGAAGATCAAGGCACGGGTTTTTGATGGGGTTTGCAGGGTTTGGACAGTCAATCAGCCGAAGTACGGAGTACCCGGCTTTTATCAAAGGCAGGACGCGGAGGACCGAAAGCAGGCAAGGTCCATATTTGTGGAGAAGACCATGACCGGTTCGTACAAGCAGTCGCGGCAGAGTTCGGAACGTCGTTTCGGCTTCACGCTCATTGAGCTGCTGGTGGTCATCGCGATCATTGCGCTGCTGGTGAGTATTTTGCTGCCGGCGCTGAGCAAGACTCGCAAGTACGCAAAGCTGTTGAAATGCGTTTCGCAGCAGCGGCAGTTGTCGGTGGCGCAGCTCACCTACGCGTCGGACTTCAAGGATGCGCTGTCGGGGTTCAGTTGGACTGCCCCGGCGTTGGGTGGGCCCGGCAAATGGGGCCCCGAGGCTGCGCAGGCGGGCGTGCCGACGAACTTCACGAATGATTTGGCGGCGGCGAGTGCGCAGGCGGTTGCGATCATGCGGCTTCGGAGCGTGCCTCGGAACACCACCATTCCGGTCCCTGCCGGTTGGGTGCCGCACATCCGGTACAGCCATATCCCGTTGTACGACTACATTGCACAGCGTTTGCCGGAGCCGACGCTGGTCTGCCCGGACGATTGGCGTCAGCGCGGGTTTATCGACAATCCGTCGGTGACTCCCTCCTTGGGTATCCACCAGTTGTACGCCTCAAGCTACAACTTCACACCCGCGTTCTATACGCCCAACCGCGAGACGACTGCCGGATGGTTCCGACAGGACTCAAGCCAGCGGATTTTTAACTACGCCGCGGACGGCGGCAGGTACAAGTTGGGCAAGCGGAAAGGTTTCGAGATCAAGTTCCCGTCGCAGAAGGTTTGGATCTTCGACGAGTATGATCGGCACGAAAACAAAGTGGATACGTACTTCACGCACTTCCGCGCGAAACCCACGGTCATTCTCGGGGATGGTTCTTCGCAAGTCGTGAAATCACACGAGGCGAATCTGGGCGGCTACCTGCGTCCGAACAACATCATCCTCCCTGCGAACATTCAGTACGTTCCGACCGAGTTCCCGCTGGTCCCCTGGCCCGACACATCGAACATGCTTCAGGATGGTCGCTATCGGTGGACGCTCGGTGGTCTCGGTGGGCGCGATATCGGTGGCCCTCGCCCCTTCTGAGCGTTGTGAACAAACACCTGAGTATTTCATTCACCGCCCGGCTTGTCCCGGGCGGTGTTTTTTTATACGCTCAGTCCCCCTGTGGAGGGGCACGGACGCCCATGTGTATGGATCGGTTGGTTGGTTGGTCGTGCCCTTTTCGTGGGAGAGGTCGGTCTTGGATCTGCGGACGATTGGTTCTGGTCGTTTCGCTCGCTCGCGCTGCAGAACGCCGGGAGCTCGTTCGCTGGTTGTGCTGACCGCGGCGCCTGTGCTCTCGTGGAGCTCTGGGGTGAGCGCTCAAGTGACGTTGCCTTCCACCGGCACCCTCAGTGCCGTGAGCACCTGGCGGTCGGTGCAGTTGCCGACCGCTGCGATCCCGGCGGGCACCGGGTACGCGGCGTACCGGTTGCAGCTTTCGTGGACCAACGTCAGCGGCGCCACGTCGGGTGGTGCTCGGTTCATGCTGACCAACGAACCGGTCACCGGCGGCACGCTCGAGCCGTTCGGAACATCCGCGTTCGCGTACGTCGCGCCGACGAGCTCGGTGTGGTTCAGCGGTGCTCGGTCCGATTCGCAGCCCGCTTCGCTGACGAGCATCGGTGCGTTGAGTGTGCCGGTGATTCGCGGCGTGCAAGCGCCGCCGGTGTTTCTGTGTTACCGTCAGATGACGGGCAGCGCGAGCTGGTCGGTTGCGAGTGTGACGCTGCTGTCGCCGATTGCGCCGGTGGTGAACGATCAGCCATCGGGCGCGGTGGAGATTGTCGAGCCGAGCGCTTCGTCGGGTGGTTATCCGGTGCAGAGCCCGGCGACGGTGTTGAGCAATGCGTCGGCGCTGGTGATTGATGAGCCCGTGCCGTCGTGCGTGGGTGCGCCGCGGCGAGTGGTGTGGTACCGGTTTACGCCGACGAAGCGTGGAACGTATCGCGTGAGCGCGTGCGAGGATCTTGTCGCGGCGACGCAGGTAAGCCGGTCGATCTTTGTGGCGGTCTTCGGCAAGCAAGGGGGTGTTGGTGGTGAGTTTGTTTCGATGGCGTGCCAGAGCGGGGCCTGCGGGACGGCGTATGCGCGTGGGGATCTGACCACGACGCTTGAGGCGGGGACGACGTACTACATCGCCGCGGGATTGGAAGGTGTGACAGAGCCCGCGACGTTGCCGACCTCGGGGCTGAACGCGTTGAGTGTGGCGATCGATCTGGTGCAGGCCTTGCCGCCGGCGGCGGTGAATCAATCGTGCGACTCGGCGGTGGTGATCGCTGCGAGCGAACTCGAGAGCGGGGTGAAGTGGACGGATGCGCGGTGGATGCCCACGGCGCAGATCAGCCGAGCACCGATGCAGTCGTGCGGCGAGGGCGAATCGTTCTATTCGTTGTGGTACACGCTGACGCCGATGAGCAGCGGGAGCTACCGCTTTTCAACCTGCGCGAGCGATGCGGGCGAGTGCAACCTGCTGCGTACGCGTTTGCAGGTTTTCTCGGGCAGTTGCGCGAGCGGGACGTTGTCACTGCAGGCGTGCGACGACGGATTGACGGGCGGTTCGTGCGGGGATTCGACGAGCCGGGCCTCGCTGGAGATTTTTCTGAATGCCGGGGCGCCGGTGTATGTGGTGGTGTCGAGGCCCGGGGCGACGGGGCTTCAACCCGGGGAGACGGTTGCGCAGCTCGCGGTGCAGAAGCTGATGCAGGGGCAGAGGTGCTCGCCGGCGGACATCGCCGACGACGCGGGGAACCCGTTGCCGTCGGGGTTGTCGAACAACGGGGTGAACGAAGGGGATTACAACGCGTTCTTCAGCGCCGAGGGTTTCTTTGCTGGTGGAGCGTTCACGGATATCGCGTATGACGATGGTGAGCCGTTGCCGCCGTTCGGGCAATCGCAAGCCGCGAACAACGGCGTGAACGAGGGGGACTACAACGCGTTCTTCAACAGCTTGTTTCTGCCGTGCCCGTGAGGGGATGAGGTGAGCGCGGGGGAGTTGGGTGGCGAGCATCGAAGCGGGTCGAAGCGGGTGTGTGTGGCGCGCGGCAAAGTCGTTGCCCGTGGAGATGGATCACCCCTGAACGGTGAAGGTCCGGGAGGCATGCGTACGTATTTCGTACGTATTTGTCCTATGGGAATCACCTAGTTTCTGGTCCGTGTATGTGGAAACCCTTGGATCTCTCGGTCTTTGCTGTTGCAGTTCGTCTGTTTTCACGTAGATTTGTTCTATGTCGTGGGGATGTTCCGTATATGCCGACCCGAGAATGGGAGGTACGTACGGGGTATCCCTGGTTTCGTTGGACTGAACCGGCGTCTGCTGATTCAGGTCAAGCCCGTCACCACTTTCCAGGAGTTTGAGGAATGAAGATTCGCACTGCTGCTCTGCTCGCGTTCGCCGGTCTGGCCGTTTCGGCCGCTCAGGCCCAGAACATCACGATCCCGGGTCCGATCAACGTGACGGCCGCGATCGCCACGCAGGACCTGAACGGCGCGGGGATCCCCGCGGGCACGTATACCAAGATGACCTTGTCCATGGACTGGCTGGCGGGTGCGGGCAATCCGTACTCGAGCGAAGCGGTCTGGGCGCTGTTGAACCAGGCGACCTTCGCCGGCGCGACGCAGTATGCCAACCCGGGCATTGCGTTCGGTGCCTATGGCGACGGCGACCCGCGGACCGGGATGCAGTGGGCCGTGGCGCTGAACCCGACGTACTCGGGCGGCGACCCGCTCTTCTTGGGTACGCAGCAGACCTTCGCGGGCTCCGATGCTTTCTGGTCGAACATCAGCATCACGCTGACCACTGGCGCGATCGCTCCCCCGGCCTTCACGATGTCGCAGACCGTGAGCTTCCCGGGGCTCGCTGCTCCGTACAACGACTACACGGTCTCGGGCGACCTCGCCGCGAACACCGTGACGTGGATGAAGATCACGATCCCCTCCGGCGGCGTGACGGTTCCGAACGGCCGCTTCGTCGACATCAACCTTGAGAACACCGCCATCGCTCCCGACGGCGACTCGTTCATCGTCATGTACGGCCCGGACGGCGCGATCATCGCCAGCGATGACGATGACGGTAGCGTCTTCCTGTCGGCGTTGAGCTTCGGTGGTGCATCCACGCCCCGTGCGGCCGTGGGCTCGGGCGTTGTCAGCGACGGTCGTGACGGCGTTCTGCCCGCGGGCGATTGCTACCTGGCCATCGCGGGCCTGGGTGACGACTTCACCAGCCCCCTAACGCGTTTCTACCGCGGGTTCAACGTCTTATCCGGTTCGCCCGACGCCACCGCGAACCCGGGCGACCTGAAGGTCAACATCCAGACCGGCACCGTGCCCGCTCCGACGGGTTGCACCGGTCAGGGCGAGACCGAACCCAACGACAGCAAGGCCCTGGCCAACCTGTTCACGATGAACAACGGTGACGCGATCTGTGGCAACAGCACCGGCACCGGCACCACCGGCGGCGGCGCTGCGACGTTCGACTACTACCTCGTCCAGGGCGTGACCCCGGCTGCGGGTCAGATCCTGCAGAACCGCATCCTCTACTCCTCCAGCACCCCGACGAACACCGTTACGCTCCGCGGTCTGAACCAGACGGGCACGGGCCCGGGCATCATCGGCACCACCGACACCACGCTGCAGACCTTCTCCGCGACCACCTCGCCGGCACGTTTTGTCCAGTGGTTCACGCTGGGCAACGACGCCGACGCGAACGCCCGTCGTATGTACGTCCGCGTCGCGGGCGTGGCGGGCTCCGCTGGTGACTACCGCCTCGAGTACCAGTCGACCCCGGTGACCCCGGTTGAGTCGGGTGTCTCTCTGGCGGCGGGTGCGGTCACGGTTTCGACGGCTGGCTCCTCGACCACCGACACCGACTTCTGGGTGTATGACCAGAACCTCAACCCCATCGCCGACTTCGCTTCGGACGACGAGGACAGCGGCCTGACCCTCCAGGGCACGGCCACGAAGACCCTCAGCGCCGGCACCTACTACATCGCCATCTCCAACTGGAACCTGGCGAACAACCAGGCCACCCCGCTCGCGAACAACAGCTACTTCACCGCGCCGGTGACCGACTTCCCCGGCACCATCATCAACAGCTCCACCACCGCCAACAGCGACCTGACCCTCCTGCTCAGTGTTGACGGCGGCACCCCCAGCCCGGTCGTTGTGACCAAGGCCGGTGCCTTCGATGTTCAGTTCGTCAAGTTCACCGTCACCGGTGGCGCGACGGCGGGCTGCAACCCGGCGGACATCGCCTGCGATGACGGCACGCCGCTGAGCGCGGCTCCGGGCTGCACGAACAGCACGACGGGCCCGAACGAGGGTGACTACAACGCCTTCTTTGCCGCGGACGGGTTCTTCTTCCAGGCCGGTCAGGGCGCTGCCGCCATCGGTGGCACCTGCG
>JAVTWO010000137.1:0-19628 GCA_032229765.1 Phycisphaerales bacterium
GGGGTGGGAGGGGCGGGGGTGGGGGTGGTTGGCGATTCTGGGGCGGGTGGTGAACTCGCGGCTTCGCAAGGTGGTTGGATTCTGTCGCTCACCGACGTGACGGGTCGATCGGCGGCGGAGGCCGAGCTCGCCCGCGTTCGGCTGAAGCTCGCGGAGTCGGAACGATCTCGCGCCAAGCTCCAGGCGTTGCAGGAGGATCAGGCGCACGTGGGGGGAATCGGCGCGGAAGCCGAGGGCAGCGATCAGTTGCGGGCTCGGGATCAGTACGTCATGGTCGGCTCATCGCCCGCGCTCAAACGCGTGAAGGACCAGGTCGCCAAGGTCGCCTCCACCAGCGCCACCGTGCTCATCCACGGCGAGACCGGCGCGGGCAAGGAACTTGTCGCGCGCTCGATCCATGCCCTCTCCGATCGGCGGGCGCAGGCGTTCGTCGCGGTGAACTGTGCGGCCATGCCCGAATCACTGATCGAGTCCGAACTCTTCGGGCACGAGCGCGGGGCCTTCACCGGCGCGGATAAACGTCGCGCGGGCAAGTTTGAACTCGCCGACGGTGGCACGCTCTTCCTTGACGAGATCGCGGAACTGCCCTTGCAAAGTCAGGCGAAGCTCCTGCGCGTGCTGCAGGACGGCGCCTTCGAGCGTGTCGGCGGCGTCGACACGCTGCGCGTCGATGTGCGTTTGGTCGCGGCGACGCACCGCGATCTTGCTCGGCAGGTCGAGCGCGGGCGGTTCCGTGAGGACCTGTTCTATCGGTTGAATGTCTTCAAGATCCATGTGCCGCCGCTGAGAGAGCGGGTGGAGGATCTGCGTGGGTTGGCGGAGCACTTGCACGAGCGGATCGCTCGTCGGATGGGTCGCGGGGTGCTGCCTTTGTCGGAGCGGTCCCTTCGAAGGCTGATGGCGTACTCCTGGCCGGGCAATGTGCGCGAGCTGGCGAACGCGGTGGAGCGGGCGACGCTGCTGGCGGACGGTGATCGGCTCGAGATCGAGATCCCCGAGTCGCCCCTGAAAGAAGCCAGCGCGATGGGCGGCGGCGGCGGGTTCATGGTCGGCGAAGGGGCCGGTCGATCGGGCTCGTCGGGAGGTAGTGGGGGGGGCGGCGGGAGTGGTGGTGGGGGCGGCGGGACGCGCGACGTGCTGCTGGACCTGACGCTCGAACAGCTCCAGCGCCTGCACATCACCCACGCGCTGGAGGCGTGCGGGTACCGGGTCTTCGGCGAGGACGGAGCGGCGGCAAAGCTGGATATCCATCCCTCGACACTGCTGAGCCGAATGGACAAGTTCGGAATCCCCAGACCCAGACAAATGAAACGCGAGCGGCGTGGCTCGGGCGGGATGGGTGGCTCGTTCTGAGGTTGGGTTGCGGCGGCGATTGAGGAGGAGGGGGGGAAGGGGGGTGCGGAGGGAAGGGGGGAAATCCCGAGGTGGATGGGGTGGTGCGGGCTTGCTTCGAGGGAGGATGTCCGCTAGATTTCTGACCATGGCCGATCGATAGGCGCGAACAGAAGCCGATCGGGAAAACGATTTCGCGGATGAGGTTTGGAAGAACCGTTGTCTGAGGGGTCAAGGCCAAGAACTTTTTGCGGAGCGTTGCCGTGACCGAGCAGGAAATTGAAGCGAAGGTGATCGACATCGTTGCGAAGCAGATGGGCGCGGAGAAGTCGACGATCACTCGGACGACGAACTTCACGACGGATCTGAACGCCGACAGCCTCGACACGGTCGAGCTGGTGATGGAGTTCGAGGACGAGTTCAAGACCTCGATCCCGGACGATCAGGCGGAGAAGATCAAGACGGTCGGCGAGGCGATCGAGTTCATCAAGGCGAACCTGGGCAAGGCCTGATCGGATCCGAAAGGATCTGGTTGGCGTGCCGGGGTTTGCACACGCGGGGGGTGGGGGTCGGAGCTGAAGCGAATCGAGAACCGGTTTGCGCACCTGCGCGGGCCGGTTTGTTTTTGTTTCGATCGGCTTTGAGAATGCTTCGGGTCTTTGCGAGCTACTCGCATCGCGGGTGCGAGGTCCGCGTTTGGACGTACTGCTGCAACAACTCCATCGCTTCCTCGGCTCGTTTGAGTCTTTCGGGATGGTTGATGCTCTGCTGTTCCATCAGAGCATCAAAACCCGGTTGAGGCGCGAAGGGCAGTTCGCCCAACGTCTCGGTGAGTTTCTCGTAGCTCTCGATCTGGAAGTTGGCGAAATCAGCGCTGGGCCCAGCATCGACAATCGATTTCCATGTCGACCAGTGCTCTGTGGCTTCGATCATGGGCGATCGTCCGTTGTGAGCTTTCCGGGTCGGATCGGCACCCGCATCGCAGAGCAGTTTGATGCAGGCGGTTTCGCCGTTCATCGCTGCGAGCATCAGCGGCGTAACGCCTTGATTGCTGGAGGGATCGGGTGCGGCGCCGAGGGCGAGTAGAGTCCGGACGGCGGTGGCGTTCCCCCAATCGCCACCGGCGGCTTCGTGCATCGGGGTCCCTCCTTCGTTCCCGCGGGCATCGACGGGAATGCCCGCCGCGACAAGAGCACGGATGATGCGTTCGCAACGCTGGTTCGCGGCTGGATCGCTGTTCTCGCCCTGCCAGCAGATCCAGTGCAACGCGGTCGCGCCGTTCGGATCGCAGCGGTGCACATCCGCCCCGAGTTTGATGAGGATCTCAACCAAGTCAGCATTGACTGAGAACGCCGCGGACATGAGGCGCGAGTGATTGAACTGGTTGACGTGTTCGATGTCAACACCCGCGGCGACGAACGCCCGGGCCAGATCAAGGCGTGCGTCAAAACTCGGCGTGCCGAAAAGGGGTTCATCGAGCGCCGATTTGAAAGCATCTTTCCCGAATACATCTGTTGCATCAAGATCGGCACCCGCGGATACGAGCACGCGCACGACTTCCGCGGAGCCCGCGACCATGAGCGGCGTCTGTCCCGACGAGTCGCGTGTGTTGACATCCGCGCCCGCTTCGAGCAGAAGCCGGACACACTCGCCCGAGCCCGAAATCGCGGCACAGAAGATCGGGATGGCAAAGCCGCGCACTGAGCCGCACGGTACTGCTGAGACGTCGTTCCACAGCCCGGTGGGCAGTAACTTCGACATCAACTCCGCGACGGAACCTTGCTCTTTCGTTGATTGTGAAACGTGTGGTGGCACACCCAAGCTGAGCAAGGCGGCAACTCGGGCGGGGTCGCCCGCGTTTGCCGCCTCGGTCAGCAGCGAGCGACCGTGCGGTGCGGATTCGTTGGGATCAAGCCCAAGTCCGAGAAGGTACTTCAAACGATCTGCGTGATCGGTGGTGGTCGGGTTGGATGGTGGCTCGAAGCGACCGCCGAGACCCGCCGCGTACCACGCCGCGGTGACGCCGGCTTTCGATCGGGCCTGAGTGTTTGCGCCGTGATCGACAAGCCAACGGAGTGTCTGGGCGGTCGCACCGTCGTACGAGCGTGCAGCGATCATCAGCGGCGTGAGGCCTTTGAGATATGGGCCGTGATCAAACTCCAGATCGGCTCGCTGGTCGATTTCGACGCCAGCCGCAATCAATCGGGCCAGCGCGGCGATGTCGCCAATGCGAGCGGCGGCATGGACGGGTGGTTCATCGGGACGTTCCAGATCTTCGCGCGAGATGGTTGGATTGTGTGGAATGTCGGCTGTCAAAGCGTGACCCTCCCGAAGGGGACATCGAAGCGTAGAAGTGTTGGGCGGCTGGTTGGTATGGTCGACGCGGGTTGGGTGTCTGGCTGGTGGCGGCACCTCGGGCAGTTGCCCGGGCGTTTGGGTGGGGCAAAGATGCCCCTATGACCATCAGTGCTCACCGTTCCCCGCGGATCGTCATCACCGGCGCAGGGGCCATTACGAATCTGGGTCTCTCGGCGAAGGAAACCTGGGAGGGCATGCGTGCCGGGCGGTCGGGGATCACCGTGCTGGAGGGCGAGGAGTTTTCGCGGTTCGGCGAGAACGCTTTCGACATCCGTATCGCGGGTCAGGTGAAGAACTTTGACCCCGCGAAGTTTTTGGATGTGCGCGAGGCACGGCGGGTGGACCGGTTCTGCCAGATGGGCCTGGCCGCGGCGATCGAGGCGGTCAACCACGCGGGGATCGACTTCTCGAAACAGAACCCGGAGCGCTGCGGGGTGATCATCGGCTCGGGGATCGGCGGGATCACCACGATGGAAGAGTGCGCCCACGTCATCCGCGACCGCGGGCCCTCGCGTGCTAACCCCTTTACCGTGCCCAAGCTCATGGCCAACGCGGCGGCGGGGAATATCTCCATCCGCTTCGGGCTGCAGGGCCCCGCCAGCACGCACGCAACCGCGTGCGCCAGCTCCGGGCACGCCTTCGGCGACGCGGTGCACAGCATGCGCCGCGGCGAGACCGACGTCATGATCGCCGGCGGCGCGGAGGCGACCATCGGCCCGGTGTGCGTGGCGGCGTTCAACTCCATGAAGGCCCTCAGCGCCCGCAACGACGCGCCCAGCAAGGCCTCACGCCCGTTCGATAAGGACCGCGACGGGTTCGTCCTGGGCGAGGGTGCGGCGATGTTCATCCTCGAAACCGAAGAGCACGCACGCAAGCGCGGGGCGAAGATCCTCGGCGAGATCGTCGGCGTGGCGAATAGCTGCGACGCGTACCACATCACCGCGCCGGATGAGGCCGGTCAGGGCGCGGTGCGGAGCATGAAGTGGGCCCTTCGCGACGCGGGGCTGAACCTCGATCAGATTGACTACATCAATGCGCACGGCACCAGCACGCCCCTGGGCGACAAGGCGGAAGTGGCGGCCGTGCTGAGCCTCTTCGGCAATCACGCCCGCAAGAGCGCGGGCGGCAAGTGCATGATGAGCAGCACGAAGAGCATGCACGGGCACGCGCTGGGCGCCAGCGGCGCGGTGGAGACGATCGCGTGCTTGCACGCGGTGGCGGACGGGATCATCCCGCCGACGATTAATCTTGAGAACCCCGACGAGGGGATGGATGTTGATCTGGTGCCGAACCATGCGCGTGAGCGGAGGATCAAGTACGCGATGAACAACACCTTCGGCTTCGGTGGGCACAACTGCACGATCGTGATCGGTCGCTACGACGGCTGAGCGGGCGGCGGTGTTGCAGGTTCAATCGGACTGCTTGGGCTGCCAGGTGTTACGCAGCGTGATGGTCTCGTTCGCGGGGCCGGTAATGGTTACGGTCTGAGCGCGCGGGTCGATCTCGCGGATGGTCCAACCGGGTTCGATGGCTTCGCCGGTGCGGAAGATCTTGCCGCCGATGAGGGCGAGTGTGCGGTCCTTCGCGCCCATGATGGCGCCGAGGGTCAGATCGGCGCGGGGCTTGGTGGAGGCGACGGGCTGTTGTGTAGGCTCGGGGCTGGGTTCGTTGACACGCACGACCGGCGCGTCGGCCGGTGCGGGAGCGTGCGCCAGGGGCGATTGAACCGGGACGCGTCGGTCGAGCGAGCGCAGCCACTGCCGCGCGGCGTGCTGGGCGTTTGTCAGCGGTTTGACGAGCGGAGCGGCGTCGGGTGCCGAGGGATTGGTAGCGGTCTGCGGATCGCCTTGGGTGTTGATGCCCGCGGCATGGCTGGAGGCAACGTCGGCGCTCGGGCCCAGCGTGGAGCGAAGGCCCTGCACGATGAGGATCGGCGCGAGCAGAGCGGCGGCGGAGGCGAAACGCTTCGGATTCGCGAGGATGTTCATCGGCGCACCTCGGCGCTGCTGAGCGCGTTCACGGCGGAAAGATCAAACCACATGTGCTCGGTCTCGATGGTCGCGGAGAGCAGCCGCGAGCCGGGCTCGTTCGAGGGTGACAGGCGCACGGCCCGGACATTCGCAAACCCGGCGCCGCTCTGCAGCGACTCAACAAAGCGCACGAGCTGGTCGTAGGTGCACTGCACGCGGAGTGTGTAGGCGTAGCGTCGGTCGTCGAGCTTTGGCGCGGGTACGGTGCCCGGCGCGGGCGGGATCGCGGCACCGGGCTTTCGTGTCGTGCTGACGGTCGAGGGGTTCATGGACTCAACACGCACACCCGACTCGCCCGCGAGCTTCACCAGCGACTCGAAGAGCTGGGCCTCGCTGGAGGATTGTGTGTTGCGGGTCTGAAGATCCGTGAGCGCTTCGGAGCAGTTGTCGCGAAGGGCCGTCAGCTGAGAGATGCTCATCGTGGCGGTTGCGCACTGCATGGCGGCGGCTTGCCGACGGGCCACCTCGGCGCGAAGATCGTTCAGGCGACGCTCCGCGGGCTCCAGCAGCGTCATGTACGCGCCGGCGCACAGCGAAAGGGCGATCAGCCCCTGCGAGGCAACTGCACGGACGTGCGGCGAAAGCGAGTTCATCGGGGTGTCTCCGCGGCGGCGTGCGAGCTTGTCGTCTTCGGTGTGGTCGTTGTCGTTTGCGTCGATGATGGCGTAGGCGCGAGCGATGTGAGTTCCGTCGGCAGCGCCACGAGCGCGAGCGTGAGCTCGAATCGGTGCGAGGCCTCGCCGCGCCCGTCGCTGCGTGCGGGGCCTGCGCCGGTGGTGAGGCGACCGGTGCCGCCGAGCGTGACGGAGGAGATCGCGGGCGAACGGGTCAGGGCGCTGGTAAAGCCCTTGAGCGATTCGGCGAAGCGTTGATCATCGCCGCTCTGGGCTTGACCGGAAATGAGCGCCACCGCGCCGCGGTCTTCGTCGGTCAGATCGATCCTCGTGATGGAGAACCCGGGCGGCGTCGCCTGCGCGATGGCCCGCAGCGCGGCACCGAAGTCGGTGTGCTGTCCCATCGCCTCCGCGATTCGGCCTTGTGCCGATCGGATCGTCTGGGCCTTGCTCATGATCTTCGTCGCGGCGTCGGTGGACATCGTCGATGCCTGACCCGAAGGCGACGCGCCGGAGGCGAGCGTCGAGAGCACCGCCAGTTCGTTGTGCTGCGCCGAGCGGGCGGAAAGGGCGCCCAGGGCGATGAGCGCCATCGAGCACGCGGTGCCCGCCCACAGCGCCGCGGAGACTCGCCGCGCGGTACGGCGTTTCGCTTCTTCGCTCGAGACCAAAGCGAGCTTGCAGCCGATGAGGGCGTTGTACGCGTTGATCGTTGAGGGATCGGTTTCGGTGGCGGGCGCGAGCAGGCCGAAGGAGACGCCGGTCTGCGCCACGACGCCAGCCTGGCGTCCGATGAGCTCGCCAAGCCGGGCGATGATCGAGCCCGGACCATCGACGTGCAGGATCATCGCGGCGCGCTGTTCTTCGCTCAGTCCGAAGCGCAGCGACTGCTTGATCTCGATAGCCAAGCGCTGCAGGACGGGCTGAATCACGGGCAAGAGCGCGGAGGCATCGATGCCGCGGGCTTCATCGATGATGGTGCCGGGCGAGGGGATGCCGACCTGTGCGAGAATGGCGCGGGCCTTTGCGTGCGAGAGCGTGAACTCTTCGGGCGCTGCCGCGCCGGCGGTTCGAACGCGCACGGGTCTGCACATCGCTTCGATGAGATTCTCGGTTCCAAGGCTCAGGATGCGGACGAACTTCAGTGCGCCGCCGGCACGCGCGGCGAGGACGCTGGAGTGCTCGCCGATCCACAGCACGCCGCGGGCGACGCCTTCGTCGTCGCTCATGAGCGATCGGACGCAAAGCCAGAGGGTCAGTGCCTCACTGGGGACAACTCGTGTGACGCGCACGCCCGCACCGCAGCACAGATCGACGATCTGCTGAAGCTGGGCGGCGTTCTCGCAGGTAGCCAGCACGTGCCGCTGCCTCGGTGTGGCGTTGGACGCGTCGATCGCCACCGCGCAGACGGCGTTAGGGTTCTCGCGGACCGGGTACGAGCACAGATCGCTCAACGCCAGGATCGCCGCGGTCTCGGCCGCTGTCGCACCGGCCTCGTACGCGACGCTGAAGACCCCCGCCGCCGCACCGGGAAGGTTGATCGACACCGTGGTGTCCGCACCGCGGATGCTCAGATCGTCGACAAGCTTCTGCAGAATCGGCGCCGCATCGGACATCGTCGTGCCCGAATCGGCGTTCGCGTCGTTCGGCAGATCGATCGATCGGCGTGCGATGCACGAAGCGCCCGACATGACCAGCACGCCGATGCGTCGCGTCGAGATCTCGATGATGACGTGTGTGCGGGCCAAGGTCGCTTCCGTTTCTTGTGGGTGTGTGCTTCGTACGGCTACTTTGCGGTGAATCGATGCATCAGATCGCTGTACTGCCTATCGGCCTGGAGACTGTGCGGGTTCGGCGGCGTTTCCGTGCATTCGGGGTGTGATAATCACGACTCCGGAATAAACCTCACGCCTTGTCAGCGGACTTGAAAACGCGGTCGATCGTTCATGGCAGATCGGTCCACGAGAGGATCGATCGGCTTGAAGTTGTGCCCGTTGACGCGCTGCCGGCGATATCGAGGTGCAGTCGGGCCTTTGTTGAAGCTTGAATGGTGTTCACGCGCAATGTGCCCGAGAAGTCAACGCCCGCGCCGTTGCCGCTGAGATTCGCCGCCGCGGCCTGGCCTTGCACGTGCGCCGAGCAGATCGCGCGGTCGGTCATGTTGAACTGTGAGTTGTTGCCGGTCAGCACGATGTAGCATGCCGACGGAACACCGCCCGGGTTGATCGCGCTGTCGTTCCAGATGCTCACGTTGCCGCCGGTATAGACCGTCAGGCTTGAACCGCTGTTGATGATGATGCGAGCGTTGTTCGAGAGGCTGAGATTGCCGTCGACGACAAGGCGAACGTGCCCCGTGATGGTGATTGTCCCGCTGTTCCACAGCGAGATCGACGAGTACCTTTGATCACTATTAATGGTGGTATTCGCCCCGCTGGCGAGTGAGCCCGAAGAGGTCAGCGTCGGTGCGGTTTGAAAGAAGACGCCGGTCAGGCTTGCCTGCGCGGCGCGTGTGCCGGTGATTGTGGAGCCCGACCAGGTCGCGATGACGGTGGCTGGGTTGCCGCCCGGGCCGACGAGCGCGCTGCCCTTGAGCTGGGCGAGATCACTCATCTGGAACGCATTCGACGCGACGGAGTTGGTCGCGACGACGGCGGAGTTGTTCAGCACGTTGCCGCCGCCATAGACACCCGCGCCGGAGTTGAAGGCATCAACGGTTGCTCCTGTCGTCGTGCCGTCGCCCCAGAATGCGACCGAGGTGTGCCCCACGGCGTGCGCAAGACCGGCGTTGTCGAATGAGAACGCCGTTGGAGGGATGATCGTCTGTGTCGCCACGCCCGGACCTTGCCAGTAGGCGATCATGGAGCTGCCGCCGCTGTTCTCGAAGATCCGCGCGACGAAGTCGTGCGTGCCGGCCGTGAGGACAATCGTGCCCGATCGAGTCGCCGGCGAGTGCAACCCGTCGTTGTTGACCACGCGTATTCCGTTGATCCACAGGTCGCTGCCGTCGTCGGAGTTGGTGAAGAACGTCCACGTTCCCGCCTGCGGCACGGTGATCTTTCCGCTCAATCGCATCGCCCAGCGGTTGTTCGGGCCGCCCGCCCAGCGTCGCTGCCCGCTGCCGTTCGGAAAGTTGATGTCCAGCACCGTGCCCACGGCGGTCGGCGTTGAGTTCCAGTTCACGCTCGCCAAGTTGCTCGGCGCCGAGGCGAGAACCCATCCCTCGGCGAGCAAGCCTCGGCTCAACGCTCCGCTGGTCCCGGTGACCGAGCGTACAACTGCGGCCATCTTCCGCGAAGCGGTCGAGTTGCTGCCCGTCGCGGTGACGGTCGTATCCGTGCCGGCGGTTGTCGCGGTCACGCCCGCGCGGGCGCCGCTGATGAGCGGGTCGTTCGCGGCGTTCCCGTCGTTGGAGATCGTCCCCGCCAGCCCGTCGCCGTCCTCGTCCACGTTCGCGTACAGCTCTCGCAGCGACATCGCCATCGCGCCGTCCGCGGCATACTGCGATCGCAGCGCCGCGGTGGATTTCTCCGCGATGTCCGCATCACGCGAGCCCGAGACAACGAGCGTCGCCACCACAAGCTGCAACGCCACCAACGCGATCAGCACGCACACCGCGACCCCGCCGCGGCGTGTTTGCCGGTCGATCGTTGATCCTCGGGATGTGCTCGTGCTCCTCATCACGGCTTGGCCCCCGCCAGCAGGCAGCGAAGAAAGACCGTGGTGCGGAGCGACTCGGCGCGTGCGCCGCGCTGCAGCGTGATCGTGACACGCACGCGCTGGATGCTCGCAAGATTTGCCCCACTCACGGGTGTAGAGATCAGCGAGCCTGCGTTGTCCATCGGTTCAAAGAGCAGTTGCGTCACGTTGTTCGCGATGGGCATCGCGGTCGAGCCGTTCTCGCTGAGCAGAATCTGTGTGCCTGTCAGTGTGATCGATGAGGACGGGGCAAACTGGATGGACGTCGCGGTCAAAGCCGTGATATCCGCCGCGGCCGGTGCAGAGCCCGCCTTGCCCGGGATCGAGCGGATCTGCCTGGTGATCAGCTCCATCGCGCTGCCCGCTTCATCGCAGAGTCGTGCGCTGACAGAACTGTCGGTCATCGCCGCCGCGGCGCGTGAGATGACCCCCGCCGTGACCGCGCCGAGCGCACCGAGAATCACCGTGACGCAGATGAGCTCAACCAGCGTAAAGCCCGCGCTGCGTGCACGTCGTGCGGATCGCGGGGTGTGTGCTGGTTCGATCTTCATGTCGTCGTTGAACATTCTCTGTGTGGCGGTGATCGGTGCGTGCGGTGCTGCGATGCCGGATATCGGTTCAGGGTGATCGATCAAGGCGTGTAATCGGTGACAACGGAAGAGAGCGCGAACGACTTCGCACCGCCGCTCGGGTCGGTCCAGTTCACCGTCACGGTGACGGTCTTGTACCCCGTGCCTCCGACGGCGAAGTTTGCCCCGGTGGTGGTCACGCTGACCGATCGGCTGAAACCGGGGAACCCGCTGATGCTGCTCTGAGCGGGGTAGTTGCCGCTCGTGACGTAGCTGTACCCGCGTGCGGCGCTGTGCCGATCCGCGATGATCTCTTCCAACCGCTCCGCCGCCAGCCAGCGGGCACGCTCATCGAGTGTTCTGGATGCACGGCGCACCGACGCGTCGCTGAGCGCCAGCACAAGTGGAGGCGTCGCCACCGCCAGCACAACCACCGCGATCAGGAGCTCGATGAGCGTGAAGGCGCGAGGGATCACGCCGCGTTTCGGTGTCACACCGTTGCGACGTTCGTTCCGTGTTGCAGCGGTGAAGAACCTCATGGCGTGCTCACCGTGATCAGCCCCGTCTGTGCCGCGATTGTGACCGATGCGTTTGAGCTCAGCGAGATCGTCCCGTTGCTGGTCATGACCACGCCGCTCGTCAGCAAGGGTCTGCCGAAGCGATCGAAGCCGACCTCGTTGTTGGTCAGCGTGGTGGATTGGATGCTGACGCCGTCGAAGCCGGATTGACCGAGGCGGACGAGCATGGGCGTGCGGGTCGCGGGGTCGCTGATAGTCGAAGCGTTCGCACGCCCGGGCGTGACCGTGCTCTCGGCTAAGACGCTGTACATCGACTGCGCAGGTGTGAAGACGACCCACGAGACAACGCCGGTGGCCTGCGCTCTCCGACGTGCGAAAGTCAGATCCTGACCGATCTGCTGAGCCGCGGCCCGTGCCCGCGAAGTCTGCGCCGACGCCATCGAGGGGATCGCCACCGCTGCCAGTACGCCGAGCATCACCACAACGACGAGCAGTTCGACGAGCGTGAACGCCGCAGACGTTGCGTGACTGCGAGATGCACCGAAGGCGAACTGTGTGGTCTTTTCGTGCATGATGGTGACCAGGCCCGGCTGTGCAGCACGATCGAAAACCGCTGCGAAGAGCAACTGTCGATAGGCAAAGTCAAGAACGGCGCGGTGGGCGTACTGCCGACCGCGCCGTGTGCTGTGTGTCGGCTTCTCTGTTCGTCAGTGCTCGCACGCCGATGCCTCGACGCTTACGAGCATCCCGCGCGGACGTGCATCAGAGGTTGTTCGCGGTGATGAAGCCCACGCCGCTGCTCTGCGGCACCGTGCTGTTGTTGGTCGAGTTCATGTAGAACCCATAGACCGGCGGGTTAGTCGAGTTGTCGACGTAGTAGCGCCAGCCCGCGGTGCCGCCCGTCGTCCGCGCCGCCCACTCGCCCGCGGTCGCCGCGGTGATGGTGCTCAGCCCGTTGTAGGGGTTCTGCGGCATCTGATCCTGCAGCACCGTGCCCAGCGTCTGCAACTGCACCAGCGTCGGGTACGCGGGCGTGCCGCTCAGCGCGCTGTTGGCGTAGAAGTTCTGAATCGCCGAACGGATGTTGCCCAGCGAGCCCTGCGACGCAGCGGTCTTCGCGCGGTCGCTGTAGTCAAAGTACTTCGGCACCGCCACGCCGGCGAGAATCGCCAGCACCACGATCACCGCGATAAGTTCGATCAGCGTAAAGGCCAGATTCCGACGCGATTGACGATTCTTCATAACAGCGTTCTCCGGTTGAGCTCTCACTGCTGCCATCTCTTCTCGGCGCACTGCGGGGCGAAGTACTGTCCTTGTTCAGATTTCTACCCACAAAATCAAACGTGCGCTTTTGTCCTTTTCAGGCGTTGCCCCGACCCCTGCTCGGGTGGTATCGGCTTATCTCCCTACGAGGTTCACCATGTTCCACATCGGCAGGAAGATCGCCAGCGCCACGATCAGCACAACCCCGGCAATCCCTACAACCAGCACCGGCTCGATCAACGTCGCGATCGCTTTCGCTACGTGCGCCGTTGTCCGGTCATACTGCCGCGCCACGATCGCGCACATCCGCGGCATTTCCCCCGCGTTCTCGCCCGCGCCCAGCATCCGCTTGGTGAACCCCGTGAAGTAGTCGCACGAACGCAGCGCATCGGTCAGCCGCGCACCGCTCCGCACGCTCGTAACCACGCCGTCGATCTGCGCTCGCAACTTCGGTCTGCCGCTCGCTCGCCCCGCGAGCTCCAGGCTCTCGATCAACCCCAACCCCGACGACAAACTCAGCCCCAGCACGTGCGCAAAGCGACTCACGGCCGCACCCTGCAGAATCCCCTTGATCACCGGCACCTTGTGCAGAAGGTCGTCGATCCGCTCCCGCCCCTGCTTGCTCGCCCACACACGCCGGACCGCAAAGACCACCCCGCCCACGCCCAGCAGGTACGCCCACCAGTACACTTGCAGCGAATCACCCACCATCATCAACGCCTGCGTCAACCCGGGCAGGTCCATCCCCCGGCTCTTGAACATCTTCCCAAACTTCGGCACCACAAACCCCAGCAGGAACACAACCGCAACCACCAGCACGATGATCACCATCACCGGGTACGTCAGCGCGCCCTTGACCTGCCTCCGCGTTTCTTCCGTTCGCTCCAGCATCTCCGAAAGATGCTCCAGTACCTTGCCCAGCGAACCGGCCTTCTCCGCCGCTCGCACTGTTTCGATGTACACATCACCAAAGACCGCGCGGTGCTTCTCCAGCGCGCTGGCGATGTTCTCTCCCGATTCGATCGACGAGGCGATATCCGAAACCACCGCCCGCATCGCCGGGTTGCTCTCCTGCTCCGCGATGGACAACAGCCCTTCGCTCAGCGGCACACGAGCGCTCACCAGCACCGCGAGCTGATTGGTGAACTGCGCCACCTCGCCCACGCGCACCCGCGCACGCCGCGTCGAGAGCTTCGCGGGCCTGATCGTGACGGGGGTCAACCCCACCGCGATGAGCTTACGGTACGCCTCGCTCTCGCTGGCGCCGCTCTGCTGACCGCGCACGGTCTGCCCGCTCTTGTTTACCGCGCGATACTCGAAGGTCATGACGCTCATGGTCTGGTCCAGTTCACGCCGCGATGGAGTCCGTGCCGCTCGATGTTGCGTTCGCCGCGCTCTGTTCGTCGATAGCCGCGATGGCCGCGATGCGAGCAACCTCGTCGAGCGTGGTCATCCCCAGCCGGGCCTTGTCCAGCCCGTCCATCCACATGGGTTTCATCCCGCTGGCGATCGCCGCACGCCGGATCTTCATCGCGTCCCCCCCTTCGAGCGCCGTCTGCACACCCGGGCCGATCCGCAGCACTTCGTAGAGCCCCACCCGCCCCTTGTACCCCGTCCCCACGCACCGCGCGCACCCCGCGCCGCTGGCAAACTGTTCGTCGCTCTTGAGGTTGAACCGCTTCCGCTGACCATCACTCGGGGCGTTCTTCGCCGTGCAGTCGTTGCACACGCGCCGCGCCAGCCGCTGCGCAACCACGCCCAGCAGCGCCGAGCCGATCGCGAAGGCCGGGCAGTGGAAATCAAGCAACCGAGGGATCGCCCCCGGCGCGTCGTTGGTGTGCAGGCTGCTGAGCACCAGGTGCCCCGTTAGCGCTGCTTGCATCGCGATCCGCGCCGTCTCCTCATCGCGGATCTCGCCGACGAGCACCACGTCCGGGTCCTGACGCAGGATCGACCGCAGCGCCCCCGCGAACGTCAGCCCAATCTCCGCGTTCGTCTGCACCTGCCTGATCATCGGTACCCGGATCTCCACCGGGTCCTCGATCGTCACCACATTCCTCTCCGGCGAGTTCAGCTTCGACAACGCCGCGTACAGCGTCGTCGTCTTGCCCGAGCCCGTCGGGCCCATCACCAGGATCATCCCGTTGGGCTGCTTCAGCAGATCGTCCATCACCTCCACATGCCCCGGCACCATCCCCAGCTCAGGAAAGTCCTTGATCGACGAGGCGTTGGTCAGCAGGCGCATCACCACGTTCTCGCCGCAGACCGTCGGGATCAAGCTCAACCGGATATCGACGCTGCGAGCGCCGTGCACCGTCGTCGCGGTGAATCGGAACTTGCCGTCCTGAGGGCGGCGCGTCTGCGTGAGATCGAGATTCGCCATCACCTTCAACCGCTGCACGATGCCCGAGTGCAGGCTCAAGGGCGGGCCCTGCGCAACCTGCAACCCGCCGTCAACGCGGTACCGCAGGTGCAGCCGATTCTCATCGGGCCCGATGTGCACGTCGCTGGCCCCGCGCTCCACCGCCTGCGTGATGATCTGGTTCACCGCCGCCACCACCGGCTCCTTGCCCGTCGTCAGCGAGACCGTCGGCTCCGCCGCCTGAACCGCCGTCTCCGCCCCGCCCGACATCGAGTACACCCGGTCGATCAGCGCCTGCAAGGCCTTCACCTCGCACAGCACAGGCTCGATCTCAAGCTTCAGTACCGCGCGGAGCTGATCCACCCCGCGAAGGTCCATCGGGTCCGCCATCCCCACCGTCGCCACGCCGTCGATCACAAACAGAGGCAACGCACACAACGCCTCCGCCGTCGCCCGGCTCAGCCTCCCCGTGTTCTTCAGATCCACCTGGTAATGCGTGATGTCCACATACGGCACCTCGCAGATCCCCGCGCGCGCAACCGCCACCGCCTTCTCCGTCACCAGCCCGCGCTCAACCAGCACGTCACAAACCCCGACACGCTTCTCCGTCGCCGTGCGCTGCGCAAGCTGCGCCGCCGCGGGGTCCAGCGTCCCCTCTTCGATCATCGACGCAACCACAAAGTCGTCGTGCTCACGCACCGCTCGGCCCCGCCTTCCCACCCGCTGCGCCCGCGCCGCCGTTCGACGCGTTCATCGCAATGGCCTCCGGCGCTCCCTGCGGCAAGGTCGCCGCAAAGTTCAGCAGCCGCTCCAGCGACTCGATGCTCTCGCGATCGTTCTCATCCTCAAGGGCCGTGCCCAGGTAATACGTCGGCTTGCGGTCCAGCATCGTCGTCCGCATCACGCGCACGTTCAGCTTTACCGCGGGTTCACCGGCACCAAGGGTGATCAGCACCGTCAGCCGGGCGCGCTTGGGGATGAACACGGCGCTGTGGATACCCACGCCGCCGCGAGAACAGTCGTGCACCGAGACCTTCACCATCCCCGACGAATCCACCACCGCAGGCGACAGCTTCACCGCCTCCGCGTCCTTCGGGCTCACCCCGATCTTCGAGGCGAGATCACAGCGGTACCGCTCGTGCTGCCGAACAACCAGGTTGTCGCTTCCGATCTGCATGGTCTTCGGCTTCTCCTGCGCACAGAACACCGCGCCATGGAGCGAGAACCACGCTCCACGCTTCATACCTGATCGGACCGTCATCACCCCGCCTTCATCCCCGACGCGCGTTTCATCTTCTCACGCTCACGCACCTCACGTCCGAGAACGCACACCGCCGCCGCCATCGTTCGCAGCTTTCAAACGCACACCAAACGTGATCAATCGCCGACCCCCTCAAACCATCCGAAGACCGTTCACCCCTGCAACCACGTCGGCAGTTCGCGCACGTGCCCCGTCCCGTCAACACTCGCCAGCGTTGTCTCCGCCGTCACGCACAGCTCGCGCGATCCGTCCGTCGCGACCTTGTACACCTCGTACTCGTGATCGATCTTCACCCGCGAGCCCCGCACCGCCTTGGTGAGCACCTCGATCTCATCGTCGTACCGCGCCGGGCGCTTGTACCGGATCGACAGTTTCACGATCACCAGAAAGACCCCCGCCTCCTCCATCGCGCGGTACGAAACCCCCGCGCCGCGCAGAAGCTCCGTCCGCCCGATCTCCAGCCACGACGCGTACGACCCGTGATGCACCACCCCCATCGGATCGCACTCGTTGTACCGCACGCGCAGCCGAACCGTCCCCTCCCGACTGGGAGGCGTCGCGGGCACAGGCAAAACCGACGGCTCATGAACAGCTCGCGGATTCATACCCCAACACCGTAGACGCACAACCCACGCCAGTCTCCAGGTGGCACGGCTCTCCAGAGCCGTGCGCCTTGCGTGACCGTTTCCCCTTTCACCCACCACGACTCACTCTTTCCTTTCCCCTCCTCGCGTCTCGAGTCTCGCGACTCGCGGCTGAATCCCCTAGCGTTCCGCAATGTCCAACGCTCCCTCCAACCACCCCGCGAGTCACCCTCCGCTGCAACTGCCCAAGATCGTGAACATCCCCGATCTGGGCCCGGTCACGCTCCGGCGTCTGCGCCCCACCGACAGCATCGAGGCCCTGACCGATCTGCTGCACAAGGCCTATTCCAAGCAGGTCCGCATGGGTCTGCACGCGCTGGCGAGCCATCAGAGCCCCGCCGTCACACGCCGCCGGGTGAGCAAGGGCGAGTGCTTCGTCGCCGTGCTCTTCGACGACGAGCCCAGCAAAGAGCGCATCGTCGGCACCATCATGTTCCAGGAACCAAGCTGGGGCAGCACACCCTCCTCGGGCCCGCGCTGGTTCCACCGCCCGGATGTCTGCAACTTCTCACAGTTCGCTGTCGATCCCTCGCTGCAGGGCAAGGGGCTGGGCATCCTGCTGCTCGACCTCGTCGAAGCCCGCGCCCGCGAGCTGGGCCTCCGCGAGCTGGCCCTCTCCACCGCCGAGCTCGACACCCAGCTCGTCGCCTTCTACCGCAAACGCGGCTTCCGCGACATCGAGCCCTTCGACTGGGGCGTGACCAACTACACCAGCCTCATCATGAGCAAAACGCTCTGACGAACGCATCGCCACCAATCAGAGCCCTCGACTTCAGTCGAGGGTGCTTTTCTCTTTCTCAACCAACTCAGTCAACCCCAAAAACAAAGCGACGGCCGAGCCTCGCTCAGCCGTCGCCATTTCGATCACACAAGTTCAACCGACGATCAGGCCGCCACCGGACGAACCGCGACGGTCTCCAGCAGCTCGGCCTCAGGCAGCCGCAGCGCCGCCGCCTCACCCGGCTTGCTGTTCACCACGCCCGGCGTCGTCAACGCCGTCGAAGGAACCACGCACGTGTACATCCCCGACTGCGGCCCGGTCAACGCCATCCCAGCGGATGCAAACAAACCAGGGGCGGCAGAAGCCAAACCGGCAAATGACGAAAGCGCAACAGTGGCGGGCATCTCTCTCTCCCTCCAAAATGTGCCCCGGCCAAACAGCCAGAGCGTTCCAACCCCAGAAATGTACCACAGACCGAGAAGCCCCGCAACCCCGAGTCCCGAAAAATCAGCCGCCGCTCACCAACCCCCCCGATTCTCTCGGTCCGTTCACATATGTACGGATCATGTACGTATTCTAGAAGACTGCGTGATCAGTGAAAACCCTAAGCAATCCTGATCATGGCCAAGCGGTCGGCTTTGGAGACGAGTGCTTGGGCATCCTTGAGCCATCGGCGGGCGTCCTGGGTATACCCGGCCGTGGGTTTCAGGCCTTGCAGGCCCTTTTTCTCGGCTTGTTGGCTCCAGTATTCATTGAACCGAGCCATCATCAGTTCGCGCACGTACTTCGCGGTCATCGACGCTAGCGCCACGGGCAGGTGGGCGCTCTCGGCTTCGGGCTGAAAGACCGCCGACAGCCGCCGGTCGTTGCTTTGGTCTTTCAGTTCGATGTCGTACCGGCTGGCCCGCGGGGTTTCCTCGATCACCGTGACCGTGATCGGTTCTTCGCCGGGCTTCACGCGGGGCAGCAGGCGGGCAAGGAAATGTCCGTAGTCCTGCCGCCCGCCTTGGCGGTCGCAGACGAGCCTCGGATGGCTCGGACCGGGCTTGCCCCAGCTTTCCCAAACCGTCCGCAGGTGCTCACCGACACCCAGAGCCGTGGTGGCGGCCTTGGTTCCTTCACGCCGAACGGTTTCGTTGTAGGCCCGTTCACAGACGAGCTTCGTCCGGATCGTCAGCGGGCGGACCCCCGCCTGGGCCATCGCGACGTTCAGCGTGTTGCTGGCGATGGCGATCTCCCCCTCGCTGTGCGCCACCGGCAGGGGTCTGGCCTCTCCGCCATACCACGGGTGGTCCTCAAGCTCCGCACCGAGCGCCAGCAGCAACTCCAGATCGGTCTTGGGGCGCAGATCCAGCAGCGATAGCATCGACAGCACGCCCAGTTCAAGGTGCGTCAGCGGGTGCTTTGCCGCGTCGTTGGCGAGCTTGAGCTTTTTCGAGTCGTCGAAGGCGATGCGTCCCTTCGCGGCTTTGCCGGGCTTCTTGCACACGCCCCGGCTGAGCAGGTCCCAGAGATCGGGGGCGGGCTGGCCGGGCTCCCAGGGGTCGATCTCGAAGGCGCTCATCGCCACCACGAGCGGGCCGAGCATGGGCCCGTAGCCGGCTTCGTCAATCCCCGCGAGCACCACGCCCATGCTGAGTGAGTTCCTGTGAAGGCTGAGTCAGAGTCGCGAGTCGCGAGACGCGAGGGAGGAAGTGTACCAACCGGTGTCTTTCACCAGTGCCCAGTGCCCAGCGCCCAGTACCTGCCCCGCTTAATCCAGCTTGAACTTTGCCAGGTACGCCTGCGCGTCGACTTTGCCCGCTTCCGGCTGCTGGTCCTTGAGCATCACGAACCGGTCCACCACCAGCGCGTCCATGCCCGTGGCCATGAAGCAGCGGTACGCGTCCTGTGGCGTGCAGACGATCGGTTCGGACCGCACGTTGAAACTCGTGTTGATGATCACCGGGCACCCGGTGCGATCGCGGAAGGCCTCGATGAGTTTGCAGTACGCCCCGTGCCGCCGGGGGTCGACGGTCTGCACGCGGGCGGAGTAGTCCACGTGCGTGATGGCAGGCACAACCGATCGGCTGACCTTGAGTTTCTCGATCCCCCAGAGCTTCTCGCTCCCCTGAGCCTCGGGGCTGCGCTTGTCGCTCTTCACCGGCGCCACCAGCAGCATGTAGGGCGAGTCCTGCCCCGGCTTCATTTCGAAGTACTCGTGCACGTGGCCTTTGAGCACCGCCGGGGCGAAGGGGCGGAAGCTCTCGCGGAACTTGAT
>JAVTWO010000137.1:19638-40863 GCA_032229765.1 Phycisphaerales bacterium
TTGATCTTCAGGTTCATCACCGACTGCATCTCGGCCGACCGCGCATCGCCGATGATCGAGCGGGCACCGAGGGCGCGCGGACCAAACTCCATCCGCCCGTTCATCCAGCCGACGACCTTGCCCTGCTCCAAAAGCCCCGCCACGCGCCGGGCGAGCTCGTCGTCGTCGCGCATCTGCTCGTACTTCGCCCCCAGCTCATCCAGCGCCGCCTTCGCCTGATCGCCCGCGTACACAGGCCCGAGCAGCGAGGCCTGCTGCGCATCGCCCGGGTCCGGGGTGCGCGCGTTGCCCAGCAGTTGATGCCAGACGTAGAGCGCCGCACCCAGAGAGCCGCCCGCGTCTCCTGCGGCGGGCTGGATCCACATGTCGTCGAAGATCCCTTCACGCAGAATCTTGCCGTTGCCCACGCAGTTGAGCGCCACGCCGCCCGCGAGGACGAGGTTTCTGCATCCGGTCAGCTCGCGGGCGTGGCGCGCGGTGCGGAGCATGATCTCCTCGGTGACGACCTGGATCGACGCGGCGATGTCCATCTCGCGCTGCGTGAGGTTCGCCTCGGGCGCACGCGCCGAGCCGCCGAAGAGCGCGTCGAACTTCGCGTTGGTCATCGTCAACCCGGCGGCGTAGTTGAAGTACGACTGATCCATGCGGAACGAGCCGTCGGGCTTCAAATCGATCAGGTGTCGGTAGATGAGGTCGACGTACTTCGGCTCGCCGTAGGGTGCAAGGCCCATGAGCTTGTACTCGCCCGAGTTGACCTTGAACCCGGTGTAGTAGGTGAAGGCGGAATAGAGCAGCCCCAGCGAGTGGGGGAAGCGCATCTCTTTCAGCAGGGTGACGGTGTTGCCGCGGCCGACGCCGATGGTCCCGGTTGCCCACTCGCCCACGCCGTCGAGGGTGATGATCGCGGCGTCCTCAAAGGGCGAGGGATAAAAAGCCGACGCGGCGTGGCTCTGGTGATGCTCGGTGAAGATGAAGCGCTTGGTGTACTTGCCGCGAAGACCCTTGCGCAGGGCGCTGGGGGTGTAGAGCTTGTCCTTCAGCCAGACGGGCATCGCCTTGCAGAAGCTGGCGAACCCGCGCGGGGCGTTGCCCAAATAGCTCTCCAGCAGGCGCTCAAACTTCAGCAGCGGCTTGTCATAGAACGCGACAAAGTCGAGCTGCGACGCGTCGAGGTTGGCCTCGCGCAGGCAGTACTCAACCGCCCGCGCGGGGAAGGCCGGGTCGTGCTTGATGCGCGTGAAGCGTTCTTCCTGAGCGGCGGCGACGATGCGACCATCGACCACCAACGCGGCGGCGGAGTCGTGATAGAACGCCGAGATGCCCAGGATCGCGGTCATGCGGAGCGGGCGTGAGTGTATCAGGGATGCAGGTGGGGGGGGATGAAGTGGTCAAGTGGCGAAGTGGTCAAGTGGCAAAGTGGTCAAGTGGCAAAGTGAGGAAGTGGCAAAGTCACGCGGCGGAGTCGTCTACCGCCGATAGAACTCAGCCACTCAGCCACTCAGCCACTCAGCCACTTTGCCACTCTGTCACTTCCCTGTTCAGAGCGTCCAAGCACACCGTCTATCCTCCCAGTATGAGAAGCGCAGAAGAGCCAAGGAGCAATGCGAACGCCGCGACGGGAGAGCCGACGAGCAAGGCCGCCCGGATCATCGCGTGGTACAAGGGTGTGGCGCTCTTCTGCTTCAACATCTTCGTGGTGATCCTGCTGCTGAACTTCGTCTTCGGCTTGCAGCGTTGGAGCACGCAGATCCTGGGGCTGACGCCCAACGACCCGATCACCGAGTCGCTGGGTGAGCGGGTCTATGCCGCGTACCCGGGGATGAGCCAAGAGCAGGTGCGGGCGCTGCTGAAGGAAACCTGGTCGCGCACGCTGGGGTATCAGTCGTTCACGCCTTTCCGTGAGCGGGCCCACGCGGGCGCGTACGTCAACGTGCACGAGGAGGGATTTCGCATCATCCCCGGCGCGGGTGTGCAGGGCCCCTGGCCTCTGCCGAATTCCGGTCAGCAGTACACCATCTTCCTCCTCGGCGGGTCAACGACCTTTGGCTACGGCGTCGCGGACGATCAGACCATCGCAACCCACCTGCAAGCCGCCCTCAACGCGCCGGGCTCGCTCGCGTCCAAGCTCAACAAGCCCGTCCGCGTCTATAACTTCGGCACCGGGTTTTACTACTCCTCGCAGGAACGCATCCTCCTCCAGCAGTTGCTGCTGCAAGGACACACACCCGACCGCGTCGTGTTCATTGACGGGCTGAACGAGTTCGCCGCGGACAATCTTGTTGATCACGCCTGGGGCGCGCCGACGAAGGAACTGATGGACTCGGTGAACAGGCCGGCGATGTTCCACTTCGGTAAGTGGTTCGCGCAGACGCCTTTGGGTCGGGCGGCGGGTCGGGCCATCAAGCCCCCGAAGGTGGTGAATCCGAGCGAGCCGCAGCCCCTGACGCCTCAGCAGCAGGCGAAGCGGACGTGGGACCGCTACATCATGAACACGCGTCTTTCCGCGGCCTTGTGCGCGGGGCTGAAGATCGATTGCACGTTCGTCTGGCAACCGGTGCCGCAGTTCGGGTACGAGCTGAAGAGCCACCTCTTCGCGGAGAATCTCTCGAGCGGGTTCGTGGGGATTGAGGATGGGTACGCGTTGTCGCAGACGCAGGCCGCACGCGCGAGCGAGGGGATCGATCGGCTTGATCTCGCGGGATTGCAGCAGGGTGTCAGCGAGAACCTGTACGTCGATCGCGTGCACTACACCGGCGCGATGAACAAGCGCATCGCCCAGCGGATTGCGGAGCATCTGACAAGCGGGGCCGGCGCGGCGCGGTGAGCAGTGAGTGAACGAGGATTCAAACCGTCGTTGCCGTGGGCGCGGCGACCTTGATCACCACGAAGGTCACGTCGTCCTGAGGCAGCAGGGCCCCGCGGTGATCGCGGAGGGCTTCGAGGATCCGCTCGCCGATCTCTTGCGCCGTTGACGAGGCGTGTCGGCGGATCAATCGGCGGAGGTGGTCCTTGCCGAACATCGCCCCCGCGGCGGACCGGCTTTCCCAGATCCCGTCGGTGCCGATGACGATGATCGAGCCGGGCGCCAGTGCGCCGGAGCGTTCGTACTCATTGAACTCCCACGACTCTTCAACACCCAGCGGCAGGTCGCTGCCCTTCAGCTCGCTGAACTGCATCGTCATGGCGTCGAGCATGATCGCCTCGTCGTGACCGGCGGAGATCCACCGCAGGCGCGACATGATCGGCGCGGAAGTGCCGTTCACGCCCGCAAGGCCCGGCTCCATCACGAGCATGAACAGCGTGAGGAACTTCCCCTCGGGGACCTGCTTGCACAGCAGGCGATTGATCTGCGCCATGCAGACGGGCAGTTCACTGACGCGGAGCGCGTGCGAGCGCAGGACCGATCGCGCGGTGGCCATGAGGATCGCCGCGGGCACGCCGTGCCCGGTGCCGTCGCCGACGACGATGGCCCAGCCCTCTTTCGCGTCGTCACCGCCAAGGGGGATGTAATCGATGTAATCGCCGCCGACCTCGTCGCAGTAGACGCAGAAGTGCGCGATATCGAGCCCCGCGATGCTCGGTGCGCGCGCGGGGAGGAGCGCCCGCTGGACCATCTCGCCCAGGCGCATGCTCCGGCGCAGCTCGACGGACTGCTTCATGGCGCGGGCGGTGTGGTTCGCCGCCGCGGCGAGCTCTGCCAGTTCGTCCTCGCTGTCGTCCTCGATGTGGACTTCGGTTTCGCCCGCGCCGGCACGCTGCATCGCCTCGCACGTCACGCGAAGACGTCGAGTTGCTCGGTGCGCAACGATCAGCCCCAAGGCCGTCAGACCCGCGCAGCACACGCCCATGAAGATCAGCAGCGGATCGCGGATCGAGCCGTCGGCCCCGCGCGCAGGCGTCAAGACCACCCAACCCACCAACACCGGCTGTGCCGCCTCACCCGCGTCGGTCGCCTCGACGGTCGCGGGGACTTTGGACGCGACAAAGACCGGCGTCGCAAAGCGGCCGCCATCAACCTCGCGCGGGCCTGCGCCGCCCCGCCCACGCGCCACGCGGCCGGCGAGGTCGTCCAGACTCACCACAAGGCTCGCTTGATCTTCGACGCTCTTGAGCGACTGCACTCGCACCGCCCTTGCCGCGTCCTCGGCTGACCCTTCCGCGCCGCCGCGGTTCTCGCGTTCGAGTCGTACCGCCCAGATCGGCGCAACCGACCGCGCGTTGCCCGCATCGAAGAGCGCCGCCTCCTTGAAGCTTGCTCCGCCGCCCAGCGGTGCGAGCTCGTTGAGCCCAGCACTGACCGCCTCGCTGCTCTGCCAACGTTCCGTCACGGCTTTGCCAACCGAGGCCATCCGTGCCGCGCGATGAGCAAGCACATCGCCCGCCAGGCGGAGGGCCGCCCGCTCCTGCGCTTCCGACTCTGCCCGGTGCAGGCTCAGCGCGTACGCGCAGGTGATCACCACGCCCACGCACGAGAGCGTCGCCGTCGCCAGCCCCAGCTTGTGCCAATACGCAAGCCTCACGCGTCACAGCATACACGCCCGCGACGCCGGCGCGCGTGCAACATCTCAAACCCGCAGAACCTTCGCGGGCGTGAACGACCCGTCGAGCACCTTCTTGCTGTCGGTCTTCAGCCACGAGTCCAGAATCGCTGCGTACACCGTGCGGAAGTCGATCCCGTACTTCAGGTCGCCCTGGTCCAGATCCGTCAGGCTCGGGTGATCGTTGTGGATCCCCGCCTTGACCATGGGGCCCGCGAGGAACATCGGCGCCGCGGTGCCGTGGTCGGTCCCCTGGCTTGCGTTCTGACCCACGCGGCGACCGAACTCGCTGAAGCTCATCGTCAGCACGCGCTGGTCGTTGCCTTGTGCTTTCAGATCCTGGTAGAACGCCTTCAACGCCGAGCCGAAGAACCGCAGCAGGTTCGCGTGCCGTCCGTTCTCGCCACCCTGTCCAGAGTGGGTATCGAACCCGCCCAGCGAGACGTAGTACACCCGCGTCTTCAAACCCGCGGCGATCATGCTCGCCACCATCTGCAACTGCCGCGACAGTTCACCATCCGGGTACTGCACCCGCGGCTTGGTCGCCACCGCCCGGCGGATGGTGGCGCTGCTGACCTGCGCATCCAGGGCCGTGCGCGTGAGGAACCCCGCGTTGCTGTCGGGGTCCATGGTTTCCTGCATCCCCGCGCTGGAGATGCGCTGGTACGCGTCGCCCAGATTCGCGTCCACATCACGCCCCGTCCAGCGGAAGAGCTCCGCCGACTCGAAGCTGATGGGGATCACCACGCGTCCCTTCATCGCCAGCGGCGCCTCGCGCCCCACCGCGATGCCGATCTGCGGGTTCGGATCGCCCTTGGGCTTTTCGATGGTGCCCGATTCGCCCTTGCCGAAGCCGCAGCACTCCGCGTCGAAGTAGCGCCCGAGCCAGCCGTCGCCGCTGGCGTCGGTGTCTGCGGTGTGCCAGATGTCCATGCTTTTGAAGTGCGAGCGGTTGGGGTTGGGGTAGCCCACGCCCTGGATGAGCGTGAGTTGCCCGTCGTTGTACAGGTCCGCGAGCCCGCTCAGCGAGGGGTGCAGCCCGACCTCGGTGTTCTTGCCGAGCTTCAGGACGCGGTCTTCCTTGATGCCGATGCCGGGGCGGGCCTTGTAGTAGTTGCCGTCGCCGAAGGGCACGACGGTGTTGAGCCCGTCGTTGCCGCCGGAGAGCTGGATGACCACCAGGACGCGGTCCTCGGGGACGCCCGGGATGCTGGTGGTCCCGCCCTTGGGGGCCATCGCTAGGGCCGATCGCTGCAGGAAGCTGGGGAGCATCACCGACGCGCTCGCCAGCACGAGCCCGGCATGGATGAACTCGCGGCGGGTATACGCATTGAGCTTGTCAAAGGACATGGTTTGCTCCAGAACTCACTCCGACATCGCACATGGCACAGGGCCACATCGCACATTCGATCCAATCACTCGCGTCTCGAATCTCGCGACGCGCGACTCTTTCTTCTCAGCAAAGCTGGTACTCGGGCATCGCCGAGATCAGCAGCATCATCTTCGTCACCGTCTCGTTGATGTCCTTGCCTTCCGAAGCCCGAGCGAACTCGTCGAGCGCCACACGACCGCTCGGGTTGGTCTTCCCGATGGTGAACCGCAGCACCGCGTCGGTCACCGAGGTCCTGTCCGAGAGCGACATCTGCGGGTACGCCTCGCGGAGCTGATCGAGCATCGCCCGCGCGTCGAAGGGCTCTTGCTCCGCCAGCGGGTCTTTGCCCTCCGGGCGCTTGCCCGTCAGCAAGAAAACCATGAGGTTCTGCCGAACGAAGAGCGTCGCGGTGTTGATCCACGAGCGCCCGCCGTCCCAGCCCTTCACCGACGGCGGGAAGAAAATGTCCTGCCCCATCCGGCCCATCGCATCACACACGCGCGAAAGGTCACGCACCGGCGTGTTCAAGCTCCGCACCGCGCCCACCACCAACTGCACCGGGCTCTTGATCTGCTCGCCCCGCAGCGCCGGGTCGTAGAAGTGCTGCGACAAGAAGAGCTTCTTCAGTGCGGGCTTGAGCTCGTAGCGGTTGAGCTGGATCGTCGACGCCAGATCACCGATCACCCGGTCCGCGGCCGAGTCCAGCGTCTTCCTTCCGCTCGGATAATCACCCACAAAGTGCTTGTACAGCTTGTAAGCAATAAACCGCGCGCACTCGCGCCGTTCAAGAATCGCCGCGACGAAGTCGTCGCCGTTCATCGGGCCGCTGCGCCCGAGGATGTTCTTGCTTGCCCCGTCGTGGTTGCGACGGTCGAAGACGAACTCGTCGTCGCGGAAGGTGTACCCCGTCAGGGCCTTGGCGCCTTCCTTGATGTCCTTCTCGCCATAGTTCCCTACGCCCAAACTGAAGAGTTCCATCAGCTCGCGCGCGAGGTTTTCGTTGGGGCGACCCTTGCGTGATTCGTTGTTGTTCAGGTACGCGATCATCGCCGGGTCGCGGATGATCCCGTACAGCATGTCCGCGAAGTTCCCCGCGGCGTGCTTGCGGAACATCTGGTTCTGCATGAACATGTGCCAACTGTCTTCAACCGTGCGGTAGCTGGTGGCAAAGTGCCCGTGCCAGAGCAGCGCGAGCTTCTCCTGCAGCGGGCGCGGCGACTCGATCATCTGCTTCAGCCACCACTGCTGGATCTCGCGCATCTGGGCGCGGTCTTCCTGCTCGGCATTCTGCCGCCGCACGCGGATCTTCGCCAGCGCGGTTTCACGCTCCACGCCGCTCATCCGCCGGGCCGCCTCGGCCTCGCGCCGCTCTTCATCCGAAGGCGGGCGCATGATGTCCGCGTTGAACTCCGGCGCGGGGCTGTCTTTGACCTTCTCGAAGTCGACCAAGTAGTCGACGCTCTTGTTCAGCCCCCAGCGCACGAGGGTGTTGATCTGCGAGACGGTGCCGCCGAAGCCCGCACGCCACAGCAGGTGCCGGGCTTCCTCGAACCCGAAGCTCTTCGCGTTCAGAGGTGAGGTGGAGTCGTTGATCTTCCGCCCGGGCTCGGCCGGGGCGTCGCGTTGTGTGGAAACCGTCGGCTGGTACATCGTCGTCCCTCCGCAAGCAGCCTCGAAGCGGTCGAGCCAATGCCATGAACAGTTGAGTCGATGCCGTCGATCGAGTCAATGGACCAACGCAAACACGCAAGGGCCTATTGCCCCATCTGCGTATCTTCATGGTTTATCGGCTCAACCCCCGCGGGTTCCGCGAAGTGCCCCAGCAAGAACCCGCTAGGAGCCCCCGCAATGGGCCCTGAACTGGTCGAACGTACCCAATGATCGAACGCGACCCTTAGGGGGTGCTCAAACTGCCCGCGGCGTTCAGCCGCTGGCTGTACCGCCTCCAAACCAAAGCAAGCCCCAGCACGGCCAGCGCCAGCAGCACCGCGCCGTTGACCTGGTGGATCGTCCGCACCAGCCCCGAAATCGCGTCGCCCCTGGACAAATCCGCCACCTGGTTCGCGACGATCTCCTGGGCCTTGGGGATATCGACCTTGTTCTTGGTCCAGTCGATCAGGAAGAAGGCCACCCAGCCCAGAACAAACTGCAAACCCACCGTGTGGAAGAGGCCCTTGCCCACCCGCATGAACCCCTTCGATGAACCAGCGTGCTTGGTGAGCAGCGCCCCGCCCGCCATCGCCATGATCACCACCACGATCGAGAACCCCACGTGCGACCACAAGGGGTGCGGCGCCCGTGTGTGCCGGAAGAGGGCCCCGAAGAGCAACTGGATCACAATCGCCCCCACCAGCACCATCATCACCGTCCGCAGCGTCTTCAACGCCTTCATCGGCGCCTCGTCGCCCGCCGAAACCACGCCGGCGACGATGCCCCGCTCCTGACGCGAGCGTGACAACGCCCAGGTGCTCATCAGCACGCTGGCGGCAAAGTAGAACTGCGCCAGCACGCCGTGCAGGAACGCGAAGTACTGACCCGCCTTGCTCCCGTCGTTGAACCCGTAGCGCACGCGGATCCCGCCCATGATCCCCTGAATGATCACCAGCCCCAGCACGGTGCAGGCCATCAGGCGGATGCCCTTGGCGTCGGGCTTGTTCTTGGTCGCAACGAAGGTGTAGAGGGTCATCAGAATGGTGATGACCCCGAGCATGGCGCCGTAGAGGCGGTGGGAGTGCTCAAGGAAGACCCGCGCGTCCTGAGCCATCAGGCTGATGGGGTAGAGGAACATGTTGGCGCCGTAGGTCCCGGGCCAATCGGGAACCGCCAGCCCCGAGGCGGTGCTGGTGACCATCCCTCCGAGGGTGAGCATGGGCAGGATGCTGAGTGAGGCGATGAGGGCGATCCGCCCCAGCCAGACCGAGGGTGCGTAGACCTTCGTCGAGCGCTTGCGGGCGATCGCCGAGCCGACCAACCCCGCAACCGCCCCGACAACCGCCCCCAATGCCAAGAAACCACCCGTCATGAGCGCCGCGTTGGGCTTCAAACCCTGCGCACCCGGCGCGGCACTGGTCAACGTGGCGGCCGAGTCGGTCGGTTCGGTCAGCATACTGCCCAGGGCGAGCAGGTTGATCGCGGAGGTGATGACCCCCGCGCCGAGGCCCACAACCAGCCCCTTTGAGGCTGGAACCCGCGATAAACCGAGGGTCAGGGCGACCGCCATGATGGAGATCAGCACCGGCCCGGTGATCTCCGGGGAGGCCGTCCAACCCCAGAGCGGGACGTGGGTGAGGACCCAGGCGGTCCACATGGTCACGACGGTCGCAAGAGCCACGGCGAGCATCGGCCCAAACGTGGGCCCGCCCCCCCGCAAGCTTTCAGAAGATTCGGCTGAACCAACAGACGGCTGGGTTGATGTGGACATAAGGGATAACCCTTGTATATGGTGGCCAAGGTGAGACGGGGAAGGGTAGACGCTCTGACCGGGTGGGTGGAGTTTTGTTGAGAGTGAGTCGCAACTTCGTGGTGCAAACTTTCCGGGCTTGCAGGAACGGACCGAAGGTGTCTACGCTAGGCATGGAATAATTGCGACCTGACAGGAACGCCTGTCGGGTCGCGATTGGTCTTTTCTCGCGGCTTTGGAAACGCGTTGGAAAACGGTTCGTGCGTGGTTTGGCGGGCGTTACTGGCAGCGTCCGTCTAGGCAGATTCCCGAGCAGCGGTGCGGTGTTGATTGGGGTTGGCTGGGTGGATTGGTTGTTGGCGTCGCGAAGACGCCGTGAAGGAGTCGCAGGCGTGTCGACCATCTTTCCGAAGTGGACAAACGGGCTTCCCACGATGTTGGCGGGCGGGGCGGTTGTGGGCCTGTCGTTGACGGTGGGTGTGGTGTGGTACTCGTTCACGAACTCATACTGGGATGTTGGGTATCAGCCCAAGCAGCCCGGCGGCGGGTTCAACCACCAGCTTCACGCGGGGAAGCTGGGGATGGACTGCCGGTATTGCCACAGCAACGTTGAGAAGTCGGCGGAGGCGAACATCCCGACGGTGTCGACCTGCAACGGGTGTCACGCGGACGGGCGGCTGATGAAGCTGGCGACCTCGCCTTTGCACAAAGAGAAGACGCAGTTCATCCGCGACGCGTATTCGAAGGACGAAGCGATCGCGTGGGACCGGATCCACAAGCTGCCGGACTATGTGCGGAACTTCCCGCACCAGTCGCACATCGCCGCGGGCGTGAGCTGCCTGAGCTGCCACGGCAACATCGCGCGTATGCCGGTGGTCTGGCAGCACGAGCCGCTGAGCATGGGCTGGTGTCTTGAGTGTCACCGCAACCCGGACCCGCACCTGGTGGACAAGTCGAAGGTCACGCGTCTGTTCGATGTGGAAGACCGTAACGAGCTGGCGCTGTTGGGGAAGGTGGACGCCAACGCGGAGGGGCGGAAGCTCTACGACGAGCGGAAGATCCACGCGCCGGAGAACTGCGGCGCTTGCCACTACTGAGCGTGAACAGAGTCGCGAGTCGCGAGTGGTGAGTCGCGAGTGGTCCGAGTGGTCAGTGATGAGTCGTTGAGGTTGGTTGTGAATGGGTTTGGAGTCGGTGATTCGGATTTCCATCGCGATTCGCGTCTTGCGTTTTGCGACCTTTGCAGGTGAACCATGATTGATCAATGCCCGTCGAGCAAGAAGCAGGGCCTGCCGGTTGAGAAGGCCAAGACGCCGCACGAGCTGGTGGGCACGAGCGGGCGTGCGTATTACCGCGGGCTGGACGATTTGAGCGGCGCTTCGTCGCACAAGGAGTTCGAGCAGCGCGAGTTCCTCGACGGCGCCAGCGAGCTGACCGAGCCGACGCGGCGGACGTTCCTGAAGCTCATGGGCGCGGGTGCGGCCCTTGCGGGCGTTTCGACGCTCGCGGCGTGCCGGCGGCCTGAGCACAAGATCATGCCGTATAGCAAGCAGTCGCCCGAGGATGTGATCCCCGGGAAGGCGATGTTCTACGCCAGCGCCATGGCGCTGCCCGGCGGCGGGGCTGAGGGGATCCTTGCGGAGACGCATGAAGGTCGCCCGACGAAGATCGAGGGCAACCCGCTGCACCCGATGAGCCAGGGCAAGAGCAGCGTGTGGGCGCAGGCGAGCATCTTGGATCTGTACGACCCGGATCGTCTCATCGAGCCCGTGCTTTCCGAGCAGGGCGTGAAGCTGAAAGACTTCGGCTGGCCCTTCGTCGCCGGTTGGGCACGCAACGCCTGGCGCACGACCGTTCGGCAGGCGGGCGAGACCGACGCGGCGTTCGAGGCGCGGTCGAAGAACGAATCGGCGATGTGGGCCAGCTACGGACGCCCCGGTGTCTTTGACGCGTACGACGCCACCGGCGGCGCGGGCGTGGCGTTCATCGTCGACAAGATCAGCAGCCCGACGCGCGACCGCGTTCGCGATGCGCTGATGAAGAAGTGGCCTGCGGCGAAGTGGGTCGCGTGGGACTCGGTCTGCACAGGCGACGCGCCGGCGGCACTCGCCGGCGTGCTGGGCGCACCGGCGCGGATGGTCGCGGACCTGAGCAAGGCCAAGGTCATCGTCTCCTTCGACAGCAACTTCCTTGAGAACGAAGCGTCGGCGATCCACCATGCCCGCACCTTCGGCGCTTCGCGCCGCGTGCTGAAGGCGGGTCAGGAGATGAGCCGGCTGTACAGCGTCGAGAGCATGTTCACCGTGACGGGCGCCAGCGCCGACCATCGCCTGTCGATGGCGCCGTCGCAGATCCCCGCGTTTGTCGTCGCGGTTGCGCAGCGCGTGCTCCGGCAGCTCAGCGCCCCCGGGACGCAGCCGCTGGTTGCGGCGTTGTCGTCGATGAACGCGACGCTCGAGGGCGAGGCCCTTGCGTACGCGGAAGCGATCGCGGCGGACCTGGTCGATGCGGCACACCTGGGCAAGTCGGCGCTCTTCGCGGGCGAGAGCCTGCCGCGTTGGGTTCAGAGCGTTGTGGCGGCGATGAACGCGGCGCTGGGGAACGTCGGCGCGTGCGTGAGCTACTTCCCGGTCGGCGCTGATGAAGCGGCTGACAGCATGAAGCAACTGGCGGATCTGACGGCGGAGATGAACGCCGGGAAGATCGAGACGGTTGTGTGCCTGGATGTGAACCCGGTCTTCGAAGCGCCGGGGACGATCGCCTTCGAGTCGGCGTTCAAGAAGGTGAAGAACCGCGTGGTGCTGCACACCGCGAAGAACGAGACCACCGCCCTTGCGACGGCGCTGCTGAACGGTGCGCATTACCTCGAAGCGTGGGGCGATGTGGTCGCGGCGCAGGGCGCAACGACGATCTGCCAGCCCATGATCGCGCCGATGTACGACGGCAAGAGCGCCACCGAAACCCTCGCGATGATCGCTGGGCTTTCGACGTGGTCGGGCTATGAGCTCGTGCGTGAGACGTGGCGCGGCGGGCCCGCGCCGAAGGACGCGAGCAGCGACGCGGAGTTTGAGAAGCGTTGGCGGCGTGCGCTGCACGACGGCGTGGTGAGCGGGGCGAAGTGGAAGGTTGCGCTGACGGCGGTGGATTACGCGGCGGCGGCGAAGGCCGTGGGCTCGGCGACGCTGAACAGCAAGGGCCCGGATCAGAACGCGCTGGACGTGGCGTTTGTCGCTGGGACGATGCGCGACGGGCGCTTCGCGAACAACGGCTGGATGCAGGAGCTTCCCGAGACGGCCAGCAAGGTCGTCTGGGATAACGCGGCGTTCGTTTCACCCAAGACCGCCAAGGCGCTGGGTGTGACGCAGACGCCCTCGACGGATCAGTTCCCGCAGGGTCGCGTGGTCGATCTGACCATCAGCGGGCGGACGGTGAAGATCGCCTGCTGGGCGGTGCCGGGGATCGCGGAGAACACGCTGGTGCTGCCGTTGGGCTGGGGTCGGCGTGAGGTTGGTGTGGTGGGCAGCAAGACGGGCTTCGACGTGTCGCCCCTGCGTGACGGGTCTTCGCCCTGGTCGCTGTCGGGTGTGAAGCTCTCGCTTGTGGAAGGCGCGGGGCGGTGGTACCCGATCTCGGTGACGCAGTCGCACGGCTCG
This sequence comes from Phycisphaerales bacterium, assembly GCA_032229765.1. Lineage (GTDB taxonomy): Bacteria > Planctomycetota > Phycisphaerae > Phycisphaerales > UBA1924 > JACVCS01. The sequence goes on from JAVTWO010000137.1 coordinate 32,602, forward strand.
ATGGAAGGCCGGGCGTTGGTGCGTGAGATCGACAAGCCCGCGTGGGATAAGTTCGGCGGCGAGGATTCGATCAAGCTGCAGAAGGACTCGTACGGGCGTCAGCAGAAGATGACGCTGGGCGAGCGGCTGGAGGGTGGCGAGCTGAATCACATGCCGGCGATGGTGCCGGTGTATCAGGACCCGATGCGGAACAAGGAAGAGGGGTACAGCCCCGCGCGGGCGGGGCGTCCGACGCCGGGCGTGGCGGCGTACGACCGTCACCCGCAGTGGGGGATGACGATTGATTTGAGCTCGTGCATCGGGTGCAACGTGTGCACGATCGCGTGTCAGGCTGAGAACAACGTGGCGATCGTGGGCAAGACCGAGGTTCAGAAGGGCCGGGAGATGCACTGGATCCGCATCGACCGCTACTTCAAGGGCGATGCGGTGAGCCAGAACAAGGGCGAGCAGCCCGAGGGGATGCTCTTCCAGCCCGTGGCGTGCGTGCACTGCGAGGCGGCACCGTGCGAGGTGGTCTGCCCGGTCAACGCGACGGTCCACGGCAGCGAAGGGCACAACTACATGGTGTACAACCGCTGCATCGGCACGCGGTACTGCGCCAACAACTGCCCGTACAAGGTCCGGCGGTTCAACTTCTTCGACTACGGCGTGGTGAAGTTCCAGGGCGGTCTGAAGGAAGACCTTGAGAAGCTGGGCGGTTCGACCGTCACCGAGAACCTGCCCGCGAACCAGAACCTCATCCCGCCGCGGCTGCGCAAGCAGCTCGACGAGCTGAGCAAGATGCAGAAGAACCCCAACGTCACGGTGCGTTCGCGCGGCGTGATGGAGAAGTGCACCTACTGCATCCAGCGGACCAACGAAGCCAAGATCGAGTACAAGCTCGCCACCGGCAGCCGCCCGGAGGATTACTTCCCCGATGGTCTGGTGCAGTCGGCCTGTCAGCAGGCGTGCCCGACCGACGCGATCGTCTTCGGGAACATCCTCGACGACAAGACGGAGTACACCGAGAGCGACGGCAGCAAGCGCGTGGGCTCGAAGGTCTACACGATGCGCGAGCACACCCGCAGCTACCTGCTGCTGGGCTTCCTGAACACCCGCCCGCGCACCAGCCACCTGGTCCGCGTGAACAACCCCAACGTTCAGCTCCTGACCAAGCTGGGCAAGAAGGACCGTCTGGCGGCGATGGAAAACCCCTTCGGCTCGCACGGTTCGCACGAGGGCGGTGGTCACGGTGCGCCGCACGGCGGCGAGAACACGAAGCATTCGTTCATCGACCCGGCGAAGGCCGGTCGTGACGGGTATGTCCTCTCCCTGGGCGTGCTGCCCGGGTCTGGAGTCCACGCATGAGCGCGATCAACCCTGATCAAACAACAGCGGCCCGTCTGGCGGGCATGATGCGGGCCCCCGAGCCGCCGCGCGTCGATGACCCGGTGACCAAGGACGGCTCCTTGGTTGAAGACCCCTCGGTGCGCGCGCCGCTGGTGCTGGGCAACCGCACCTTCAACGACGTCACCGAGACCGTCTGCGGCTACATCGAGAAGGGCCCCGGTCGCTGGTGGATGCCGGCCTTCGGGCTCGCTTCCGCCGTGGCGAGCATCACCGGTCTGATGGTCGGGTACCTGATCATCACGGGCGTTGGTGTGTGGGGTTTGAACAACCACGTCGACTGGGCGTGGGACATCACGAACTTCGTCTTCTGGATCGGTATCGGGCACGCCGGGACGCTCATCAGCGCCATCCTCTGCTTGCTGAAGCAGAAGTGGCGGACGAGCATCAACCGAGCGGCGGAAGCGATGACGATCTTCGCGGTGGTGTGCGCGGGCATGTTCCCGGGCATTCACATCGGGCGCGTGTGGATGGCGTGGATGCTCTTCCCGATCCCGAACAGCAATGCGATCTGGCCGAACTTCTCCAGCCCGCTGCTGTGGGACGTCTTCGCGGTCAGCACGTACGCGACGGTGTCGCTGCTGTTCTGGTACATGGGCATGATCCCGGACTTTGCGACGCTGCGCGACCGTGCGGCACGTCGGCTGATGCGTCAGGGTGACAACGCCCCGACGCTGCCGATCGTGGGCGTGCGGGTTGATCAGCTCCGCGCGTTGATCTACGGCGGGCTGTCGCTGGGCTGGCGCTTCAGCAGCCGCCACTGGCACACGTACGAGAAGGCGTATCTGATGCTCGCGGGCATCAGCACCCCGCTGGTGCTCTCGGTGCACTCGATCGTGTCCTTCGACTTCGCCACCTCGGTGATCCCGGGCTGGCACACGACGATCTTCCCGCCGTACTTCGTCGCGGGCGCCATCTTCGGCGGCTTCGCGATGGTGCTTCTGCTGCTGATCCCCTCACGGATCCTCTTCCCCGGGATGAAGGACCTGATCACCCTGCGCCACCTGGAAAACATGGCGAAGATCATCCTGACCACCGGGTTCATGGTCGGCTTCGCCTACGCGATGGAGTTCTTCGTCGCGTGGTACGGCGCCAACGCCTACGAGCGCGACGTCTTCGTCTACAACCGCCTTATGCCCCCGTTCCTCGCGGGTGAGGACGGCAAGTACGCCCCGTACTGGTGGGCGTACTGGACCATGATCGCCTGCAACGTCCTCTCGCCGCAGGTCTTCTGGATCAAGTCGATGCGTCAGAGCCCGCTGGTGATCTTCATCGTGGCGTTCCTGGTGACCATCGGCATGTGGTTCGAGCGGTTCGTCATCATCGTCACCTCGCTCCACCGCGCTTTCATCCCCGGCGAGTGGGGCATGTTCTACGCCTCGTGGGTCGACATCCTCACCTTCGTGGGCTCCTGCGGCACCTTCCTGACGCTCTACCTGCTCTTCACCCGCTTCCTGCCTCAGTTCGCCATGAGCGAAATCAAGAACGTCATGCCCCAGGCCAACCCGCACTGGGAGGGTTACGGGCATCACGGTCACGGACATTCCGCCGGCGGCGCGGCTACCGCTGGTGGCCACGCCACCCATCACGCCCCGCAGGCCCCGAAGGAGGGCATCTGATCATGGCGAACAAGAAGATCTACAAGACTGAGAGCGGCGAGCTGGTCTACGGCGTGATGGCTGAGTTCGCCAACCCGGCGGAGCTTTCGCACGCCGCGGAAAAGGTCCGAGACGCGGGGTACACCAAGTGGGATGTCTACTCCCCCTTCCCGGTGCACGGGATGGAGGAGGCGATGGGGATGAAGCAGACGAACCTGCCCATCCTGGTTGCGATCATGGGCCTCTCGGGCGCGACCATCGGGTTCCTCTTCCAGTACTTCGTGCGTCACCTTGCGTACCCGATCGTGCACCAGGGCAAGCCTTCGGACGCGTGGCAGGTGCTCATCCCCGTGACGTTCGAGTTCGGGGTCATCTTCACGGCGTTCTCGGCGCTCTTGGGCATGTTCGTGATCAACGGGCTCCCGCGCTGGAACCACCCGCTGCTGCGGAAGGACCGCTTCCTGGGCGTCAGCGACGACCGGTTCATCATCGCCATCGAGGCGGCGGACGAGAAGTTCGACGCGCAGGGCGTGAAGACGATGTTCGAGAAGGCCGGTGCGACGGCCGTGGAGCTTGTCACCGAAGAGGCCGACAAGCCCAAGGTCAAGGCGGCGCACTGAGTGCCGGTCGAAGGCGAGAACGTGCGAAGGTCGGTGTATCGGTTGAGTGTCAGTGAAGTCGGGATTGCGGAGTTCGGGGATTCGGGGCGTCGGAGCAAGTCAGCCATGAGCAGCACCAAGCGGACAACAACTCGGACCGATCGGCAGAGCGTGCGGGCGCTGGGCGCTGCGGCTGTGCTGCTGGCGACACTGGGCGGGGCGCTTGTGATGGGCGGTTGCCGGGGCGACCGGTTTGAAGGCCGCCCGCGCCAGTTCTTCCCGGACATGGACGACTCGCCCAAGTTCAAGCCGCAGACAAAGTCCGAGCTCTTCGAGGACGGACGGACGATGCGTCGCCCGGTGGAAGGGACGGTTGCGTTCTCGGCCTACTCGCGCACCGACGCGGGGGACCGTGCACACCTGCTGCGTGAGGACGACGCGTTCTATCGCGGCGTGAACGCGCAAGGCGAGTACATCGCGATGATCCCGCCCTCGGTGAAGGTCGACGCGAAGCTGCTCACCCGCGGGCAGGAGCGGTACAACATCTACTGCGCCGTCTGCCACAACTACGACGGGCACGGCAAGGGGATGGTCGGCGAGCAGTGGTCGTACCCGCTGCCGAACTTCCACGACGCCAAGTACAAGCACGGCTACACCGAGACCGTCGAAGACCCGCAGACCAAGGCGAAGAAGACCGTCGAGGGCAAGACCGGCAAGGACGGGTACCTCTTCTACGTCGCACGCAACGGCGTGGAGAACGGCGCCAAGATGCCCGGGTACGGGCACGCCCTTTCGTACGAGGATACATGGGCGATCGTCGCGTACATGCGCGTGCTGCAGACCACCGAGGACGGCAAGTTGAACATCGACGTCCCGGCCGACAAGCGCGGCGACGTGCAGAAGCTCATCGACGACGCGAAGCGCAAGTGGGAAGAGGCGCAGCGCGCCGCGGAGGCCGAGGCGGCCCGCAAGGCGGCTGAGGCGGCCCAGAAGAATCAGCAGAACACGACCCCGGAGAAGAAGCCGTGAGCCAGCTCACTTCGCACATGTCCGATTCTCACAGCGGTGATCACGCTGCCGCCCACGCGCACGGGGTCGACCCGGCGCTGCTGCGTCACGAGAACACGCACCTGCCCGCGGGCTGGGGCAAGGGCCTCATGGGCCTGCTCGGTGTCGCGGGTGTGGCCTGCCTGGGCCTGACCGCGGCATACCCGTTCGTCGCCGGTGGCGAGGGCGAGAAAGCCGCCAAAGCGATCAAGCACGCGATGGCGAGCTATCACGTAGGGTTCATCACGGCGTTGGGGATCATGCTGGGCGCGTTGGCGTTCGTGCTGATCATGCACCTGGTGAAGGCGGGCTGGTCGGTGACGATCCGCCGTCAGGCTGAGAACTTGGCGTCGCTCATGCCCTTGGGTGTGGTCTTCGCGCTGCCGATGGTGCTCTTCGGCGGCAAGCTCTTTAAGTGGTTCGACCCGGCGCTGGCACAGACCGACACGCTGCTGCAAGCCAAGAGCGCGTACCTCAACCCCACGGCGTTCTACGCCCGGCTGGTGGTCTACTTCATCGTCTGGTGCTACCTCGCCTTCCGCCTCAACGGCTATTCGCTCACGCAGGACAAGACCGGCGACAAGTCCCTGACCAACAAGGCCTCGTGGACCAGCGCGTGGGGCATCCTCGCCTTCGCGCTCGTGACGGCCTTCGCGGGTGTTGACCTTCTGAAGACCCTCGACTTCCACTGGTTCAGCACCATGTTCGGCGTCTACTTCTTCGCCGGGTGCATGCTCTCCGCCATCGCGGTGCTGGCGCTGCTGATGGTCCTCATCCGCTCCAGCGGCAAGCTGGAAGGCCTCTTCACGCAGGAGCACAGCCACGACCTGGGCAAGCTCATGCTCGCGTTCATGGTCTTCTGGGCGTACGTGGCCTTCAGCCAGTACTTCCTGATCTGGTACGCGAACATCCCCGAAGAGACCGCGTGGGTTCTGCAGCGCGGCGGCGGCTCGCTGACCAACGCCTGGACCCCCGTCTTCTGGATCCTGTGCATCGGGCACTTCCTGGCGCCCTTCCCGCTGCTGATCATCCGCAAGAGCAAGCAGTCCTTCACGCTCATCAGCCTCTTCGCGGTCTGGCTGCTGGTCATGCAGATCGTCGACTTCTTCTGGATCGTCCGCCCCATGGTCTATCCGGATAAGTACATCGCTCCCAACGACGTGGTGACGATCTCCGAAACCACGCTGGGCCTGACGTGGGTCGACTTCACGGGCGCTCTGGGCCCGGTCTTCATCCTGCTCGCGGCGGCGATCTGGAAGATGTCGCGCGTCCCGCTGATCCCCATCAAGGACCCGCGCCTGCCCGAGGCCGCCACGCACAAGAACTACGTCTGATTGCTCTTCCTGTTTGACTCACCGATCGATCGACTGACCGAAGCTTCCTTAGAACGACGAAACGGATACTTGTTTCCCCCCGCTCGCGAGGGATTAGAACCATGAGCCACTCAACCAACCACGCTCACGAAACACCGGTTTCGCCCGGCGGGCTCGACGCCTGGCACACGCACTCGGCCGAGGAACGCCCGCAGGAAGCCCATGCCGAGCAGATCGACTCGAGGTCGGTGCTGGTCTTCGGCTTCGGCGGGTTCCTGCTCGTCGTCGGCGCGGTTGTCGCGACGGTGGTCTACTTCAACTGGTACCTCAACCAGATGAAGACCCTGCGGATCGAGTATCCGGAGAAGGTCGCCACGGCGGACCTCAGCAAGGCCCCGCCCATCCAGGCGGAGGCACTGGCTCGTCGGTCGGAGATCCTCGATACGCAGTTCAAGAGCAAGCAGTACGCCGTGACTCGTCCGGAGGTCGGCACCGTCCGCCTGCCGATCGAGGACGCGATGAAGAAGGTCGAAGACAACTACGCCAAGCCCGCGAGCAAGTGAGAACCAAGGGCGAAACCAGGCCCGATCGAACCGTCCACTTGAAGCTCCGCAAACGTATCAAATGACATGACCCGCACCGTGACGACCAACCCGACGAACCGCACCAACTCCACGAGCAGTCGTGCGGGCCGCGGTGCGCTCGCGGCGGCTGTCGCCTCGATGCTGTCGGTGGCGATGATCGCGGGTGTCACGCCCGGGGCGTTCGGCTTGAACCCCTCGCCCGCGGCATCGACAACGACACCTTCGACGGCGAAATCAACGCCCGCAGCACCGAGGACGCCGGCGCCCGTGAGTGCGTTCGACGACATCGCCACCGAGAAGCCCGACGCGCTGAAGGGCCTTGAGGTTGTCGAGCACCTGGGCAAGAAGATCCCGCTCGATGTTGAACTGCTGGATCATCAGGGCAAGGCGGTGAAGATCGGCGACTGGTTCAACCAGGGCAAGCCGGTGGTCATCGCGATGGTGTACTACCGATGCCCGATGCTGTGCAAGATGGTGCGTGCGAAGCTGGGTGAGTCGATCGATCGGCTGACGGACCTGACCGTGGGCAAGGACTTCAACGCGGTGATCGTCGGGTTCGATCCGTCGGAGAAGCCCGAGCTTGCCAACACCGCGCGCGAGGGCATGCTCGCCTCGTACGGGCGCTATCAGCCCGAGCAGGCCCGCGCATCGAAGGATCCCGAAGCGATCAAGCTCGCGGAGTCCATCGAGAAGAGTTACGCGGTGCTGGCGACGCAGAGCGCGATGGACACGCGCCGCCTCGCCGACGCGCTGGGCTTCGCGTACCGCTACCTCCCCGAGTCCAACGAATACTCGCACGGGTCGGTCATCTTCGTGCTCTCGCCCGACGGCACCATCTCCCGCTATCTCTACGGCATCGAGTACCCCGAACGCAACCTCCGCCTGGCGCTCATCGAGGCCGGGCAGGGGAAGGTCGGCTCGACGCTCGAGCGTGTGATGATGTGGTGCTACATGTGGGACCCCAACGCCAACAGCTACGTCATGTCGGCGGTGAAGGTCATGCGTGTTGGCGGCACCATCACCATGACCATCGTCTTCGGCGTCGTCGGGCTGCTGTGGGTGGGTGAACGCCGAAAGCGCCGGGCCCTGCTGAAGAAGAAGACCGCGGGTGAAGCCGCGGGTGTGAATGAGAACGGAATGAACGCCTCAGCCCAAACCGTGGGCGGGGCGAAGACGAACCCACCGAACGACGTCCTGCACAACCCATCCGCTCTGTCGAGCGCGGGGAGAGCCTCATGAAGAGCACGCTGATGTTGACCCTTGCCTCCGAACGAGATTGGCTGACGAAGCTGTGGCTGAAGCCCGGCAACAGCGATCTTTCGCCCTCGGTGGACGGTTTGTTCATGTTCATCATGTGGGTGTGCATCATCAGCTTCGTGGCGCTGATGGTCCCCATGTGCTACTGGGCGTGGCGCTGGCGCCGCAAGCCGGGCGTGCCGCCCATCCGTACGCCCAACCACAACACCTTCCTGGAGATCAGCTGGGTCGTCGGGCCGCTGATCGTCGTGACCTTCATCTTCTTCTGGGGGTTCTACGGCTACATGAACACCCAGGTCGCCAAGGGCAACGCCATCAACATCGACGTCACCGGGTACAAGTGGAACTGGGACGTGCTGTACCCCAACGGCGCGGGCTCGGGCCAGACCGTCTACCTCGACGACCTGCTGGTGACCAAGCCCGGCGAGACGCAGAAGACCGGGCAGCGCGGCAACGCGCCGGTCAAGGTCATCGTCGT
>JAVTWO010000138.1:0-6298 GCA_032229765.1 Phycisphaerales bacterium
GCCCGCCGGCCCCCGTCCACCCGGCTGACCAACACCCACGCCCCCCGCACCAACACCACCACCCGGCTGCGCCATCGCCACCGATCCCGCCCGCGCCATCATCGCCATCGCCGACCAAACCATCCCGTGCTTCTTCATCATCTGCATAAATCTTCCGCTCCTGTTTCTCACCCGCGCCTCCAACATCTCTTCCATTCAACGCCCAACGCCCCCGTCCATTGCCCCAGCATACCGACCCACCCCCCCGTGCCACCGATCGTCCACACGACGATCGGTGCTTTCCCCACCTTCCCCCTCCACCCCCATTCCGGGGCATCAATCCTTCCACCTCCCGCCCCTTCCATTCACCCCACAACCCCCGTCGTCCGATACCCTCCTCCGTCACCTCGTTCGTCCCCCGGAGCACCGCCCCATGCGTCACTGCGATCTCTGCGTCATCGGTTCAGGCCCCGGCGGCCAAAAAGCCGCCATCCAGGCCGCCAAACTCGGTAAAGACGTCGTCATCTGCGAAAAAATGGACTTCGTCGGCGGCGTCGCCATCAACACCGGCACCATCCCCAGCAAGGCCCTCCGCGAAGCCGTCCTCGCCGTCAACCAGATGCAGCACATCATCGCCTTCGCCCAGGACCAATACCTTTCCCGCGAAAACAAACTCGAACGACTCACCGCCTCCACCCAACGCGTCGTCCGCGCCGAAGTCGACCTCACACGCCAACAACTCATCTCCAACCAGATCGAAATCCTCAAAGGCCACGGCTCATTCATCGACCCCAACACCGTCAAAGTCGACGGCACCCGCGGCGTCGAACAAGTCCACGCCGACTACATCCTCATCGCCACAGGCACCACCCCCGCCAAACCCGAAAACATCCCCTTCGACGGCACCACCATCATCACCTCCGATGAGATGCTCACCCTCAAAAAACTCCCCCGCACCATGATCGTCGTCGGTGGCGGCGTCATCGGCACCGAATACGCCTCCATGCTCGCCGCCCTCGGAGTCCGCGTCACCCTCGTCGAAACCCGCAACCGCCTCCTCGATTTCATCGACGCCGAAGTCTGCGAAGCCCTCCAATACCACCTCCGCCAGATGGACTGCACCCTCCGCATGGGTGAAAAAGTCGTCTCTATCACCAAAGTCCCCGCCCCCAACTCCCGCGAGCCCGGCTCCTTCATGGCCCAGGCCACCCTCGAATCCGGCAAAGTCCTCTCCGCCGACTGCCTCCTCTACTGCATCGGCCGCCAGGGCGCAACCGCCGGCCTCAACCTCCAAGCCGCAGGCCTCTCCGCCGACAACCGCGGCCGCATCAAAGTCGATTCCAACTTCCGCACCGCCGTCCCTCACATCTCCGCCGTCGGTGACGTCATCGGCTTCCCCGCCCTCGCCTCCACCAGCATGGAACAAGGCCGAATGGCCGCCCTCGATATGTTCGGCGAAAAACACGAAACCCCCGCCGAACTCATCCCCTTCGGCATCTACTCCATCCCCGAAATCTCCATGGTCGGCTGGACCGAAGAAGCACTCACCAAAGAAAATATCCCCTACGAATCAGGCATCGCCCAATACAAAGAAATCGCCCGCGGCCAACTCCTCAACGACGAAGTCGGCATGCTCAAACTCCTCATCCACCAAGACACCCACGCCCTCCTCGGTGTCCACGCCATCGGCACCCACGCCACCGAACTCATCCACATCGGTCAAGCCGTCATGGCCTTCAAAGGCACCGTCGAATACCTCGTCAACGCCGTCTTCAACTACCCCACCCTCGCCGAATGCTACAAAGTCGCCGCCCTCAACGGCCTCAACAAACTCAAACGCGTCTAACAACCACCCCTTCAAACAAAATCAATACTTCTATTCTGATGTGCCATGTGGCCCTGTGCCATGTGCTCTGTCCCTACTCCTCCGTCACCAGCCGCCCACCCTGAATCACATACACCCCAAGCACCCACCCGTCATCCTCCAGCGGGTCCACCTTCAGCCGCCCATACACCGACCCCTGCGAGCTCGCACGCTGCGCCGCCGTCGCACGTTCCGCCAGATACACCTCCACCGAGTCATACGGCGTCGGCGGCACCCCAATACAGCACCCATCCCACTGATTCAGCATCACCAACAACCCCTTCGGGTCATTGCTCGTAATCGGGAACGCGATAAACCCCGACAGCTTCACCCACTTCCCATCCAAAAACTTGATCCGCTCCGGAATCTTCTTCAATCCCTTCCGAGGCGAATACGTCTCCTGCACACTCGCCAACATCTCCCAAGGCACCCGATACGGCTCCGCCTCCGTCCCCTTCCCCCGCACCACAAACCGCCCATCAATCAACTTCGACCCGTCCCCACGCGTCACCACCGTGTCCCGCAGATCCGCATTCCCACCACCACCAACACCACCCGCCGCCACCTCATCCTTCTTCACCTCAGGCCGACCCACCGCGCCCTCAAGCCCAACCGCCCCACCCGCCGTCCCCAACATCTCATCCAGCGACTTCTCCATCGCCTTCCGCGCCAACTCCGCCGCCTCCTCAATCTTCCGCTCATCACCACCAACCAAACCACCCTGCACCCCCGCAGGCTTCACATCCCCGCTCGGCACATTCACCGCCGCCGAACCCCGCTCAGCCGAAGTAGTGGGGGTGGTGGCGGGCGTGGAAGGGCGAGCGGGCGTCGTCGTCGGCGTCGCGGCCCCACTCGGCACACCCGAATCAGTCTTCACAACAGACCCACCCGTGCCAGTCGTGCCAACCGAAGCCGAGGTCGAAGCCGAAGCCGAAGCCGTTGGAGCAACTGAATCAGCGCCAGAACTCGACGGAATCGTGGGCGCAGCCCGCCCACCCGCCGCTCCTCCCCCCGAGCGCACAACCACCAAAGCCCCACCAGCAATCATCAACCCACCAACCAGCGCCCAGAACACCTTCATACCAAACCATCCTCACTCACCCACCCAGTTCATTCTTCACACCCCAAACCACCCGCTCCCGTGCGACCGATCGTCAAAGACGATCAGTGTGTCTCCCCGTGCCACCGATCGTCAAAGACGATCGGTGCGTCTTCCCGTGCCACCGATCGTCAAAGACGATCGGTGCCAAGCCTCCCCAACCCCAACCAAGTCCCTCCCCGCCTTCGTCTGTCTTCTCTTATTTGCCATTTGCCAATTGGCCATTTGCTATTTGAACCGCCCTCCCTTCGCGTCTTCCTCGGTCTTCCTCCAAAACCTCCGCGTCGCATTTCAAATGCCCAGTGCCCAGTGCCTAGTGCCTAGTGCCCAGTGCCTATTCCCTCAAACTCTCCCCAACCCCAACCCGGTACGCCAAAACCCCCGGCACCAACCCCGCCACCATCCCCAATCCCACCGTCCCCGCCATCACCATCACCACACTCCCCATCTCCACGCTCCCGCCGATCAGCACGCCCGTCCGTGCGAGCGTCGCCGCCGCCGCCGCCTGCATCCCGACCACGCTCAGCACCGCACCCGCCGCCGCACCGAGCAGCGCGATCACCGCCGACTCCGCCAGCACCAGCCCCGTGATCCTCCCCCGGCTCGCCCCCAGCACGCGCAGCACAGCGATCTGTTTCCGCCGCTCGTTCATCGAGCTGTACACCGCCAGCATCACCGACGCCGCACTGCCCACGAGCACCGCCCCCGCAACCGCCAGCAGGATCGTGTCGACATTCGAGATGATCGAGAAGAGCGTCCGCACCTCGCTGGCCGGGTTCGCAACCGTCACGCCCGATTGTCGACGCAGCTCCGCAAAGACCTCGCCCAGCACCGCGCCGGACCGTGCCCGCACCAGCACGCCGGTGACTTGTTTCTCTTCGTCCGTCAGGTTGTCCACCCGCGCCTCGGGCAGGTTCGGGTCCTTCGCCTTCCGCTTCTCTTCCGCGTGCAGAACCCACCCGGCTTCGATGTTCATGAAGACCGCGCGGTCGTGCAGCGTGCCGGTCGGCTGCAAAATCCCCGTCACGACAAACGGGTGCTCGTCGTGGATGTGCCCCGCGCCCCCGGGCGCGTCATGGTCGTGGTCATGATCATGATCGTGATCGCCGTGACTGTGATCGTGCTCGTCTTCTTTCTTCGTCGCGGGCGTATCGCCCTCCACCTCGCCGTGCCCGCGTGCCGACCACCCGTGCGTGATGAACAGCTCGCTGCCGACCTTCAGACCGGTGATCTTCGCCACCTCCGCGCCGAGCACAACCTCCCACGTCCCCTCGAAGCTCTTCCCCGCCGCGAACGCCCACGCCTCCTCCTCCGTCGGCTGGAACGCACCGAAGAACCGCCCCGTCGTCGCGACCGTCTTGAACCCGCGGAAACTGTCCCCCATCTGCACCGGCACACTGAACGCCAGCCGCCGATCGCTGGGGACAACCTCTTCCCCGCTTCCGTCCTTCTTCGCGCGCGTCTGCTCATCAAGCCCCAGCGCCCGGATCTGCTTCCAGTCCAGCGCCGCCTTGGGCGCCTGCGCGTAGAACATCGTGTTCAGCACGCTGACCAGCCCGCTGGGCTCCGCCGAGACCAGCACGTGCGCGTTGCCCGTCCCGCGCGAGAAGGCCGACTGCCCCTGGTGCCGCAGCGAGAGCAGCACGATGAGCAGCCCCGCCGCGCACGCCACCGAGAGCACGGTGATCACGGTGGAAAGCAGCCGCACGCGGAGGCTGCGGGTCACAATCGTCATGTCGCTCATGCTCATGGGGAAAGTCCAAGAAAGGCAGGAGAGAGGCAATCGGGAATAGGCAAGAGGCAATCGGGACAAACCAAAGACATCCGAGCACCCACGCCCTCTGCGATTGCCGAATGCCGATTCCCGATTGCCTACGCACCCCTCCCCAGTTCAATCTTCCGCTCAAACCGCTCCGCAACACGTTCATCGTGGCTCACGCACACCAGCGCCGCGTTGATCCGCTTGCAGGTGCTCTGGATCAGCTCCATCGCCCCGCCGGCGTTCTCGCGGTCGAGGCTCGCCGTCGGCTCGTCCGCGAGCACCACGCTGGGCGTGCACGCCACCGCGCGCGCAACCGCCACGCGCTGCTGCTGCCCGACGCTCAGCCGTTCCACCGCGCGGTCGATCTGCGTGATCCCCAGTTCACCCAGCAGCTTCTCAGCACGGCTGCGGTGTTCCCGTGCGGGCACGCCGCCGAGCATGAGCGCCGCCATCACGTTCTCCGCCGCGCTGAAGCCCTTGAGCAGATTGAACGTCTGGAAGATCATCCCAACGTGCCGGCCGCGGTGCTCATCCCGCGCGCCCCCACGCAGCGTCGCAAGGTCCTTCCCCGCAACCGTCACCGCCCCGGCGCTGGGCTCAACCAGCCCCGCCATCACCAAGAGCAGCGTGCTCTTCCCCGCCCCCGACTTGCCCCACACCAACACCTGCTCCCCGGCCTTCACCGACAGATCCCCCGCGTTCAACTCAAAGGCCTCGCCGGCTTCATCCCCCGCGCGCGCGTACGAGAACTTCACCCCGCGAAGAGAAAGAACCTCTGCTTCACCCTGCCGATCACTCATCGCGGTTTCCTTCGTGCGCCGTTGCGTTCAGCCGCCAAGTCTACCGTCTCGACCTGCGGCGGTTCCCTCGATGCGGGGGGAATGAAAAAACCCGGACGAGTTCGTCCGGGTTCGATGGTTCAGTCATTCGGCCCGTGCGGGCGATTACTTCTTCTTGGGCGGCGCGTCGAGCTGGCCGGCCTTCTTGCGGGCGACGATGCGGGCGGCGAGGCGGCTCTTGCGGCGGGCGGCCTGGTTCTTGTGGATCGTGCCCTTCGACGCCGTGCGGTCGATGATCTTCGCCGCGGCCTTGAGCGCCTCCTCGGCCTCCTTCAGCGGGGCGTGCAGGATCTTGTCCGTCAGTTCCTTGATCGACTCGCGCATGATGTTCTTGCGCCAGCGGTTGCGGGCGTTGCGCTTCTCGTTCTGGCGGATGCGCTTCTTCGCGGACAGTGAGTGAGCCATTTGAAAAGTCTTCCTGCTGCGGTTGATTCTGGACTGGAACGGACAACGCCGATCGTCTCGGCAAGGGGGAAAGACTAGGAAGCCAAAGACCCCCGATCAAGCGGAAGGGGGCGGTGTTCTTCGCCGCACGTTCGGGTGGAAAGGGGGATTGACTTGTCAAAGCGGGTTCAGGGGGGTATGGTTCCGACCTGTCTGAAAGTCCTTACGCGGGCGTAGCTCAATTGGATAGAGCACCTGACTACGGATCAGGAGGTTAGGGGTTCGACTCCCTTCGCCCGTATTGACGACGACAGCGCCGCCGACCCCCTTGGGTCGGTGGCGTCGTTTTTGGGTCGGCGGAGGGAGGAAGG
>JAVTWO010000139.1:0-36307 GCA_032229765.1 Phycisphaerales bacterium
GGGGGGGTGGGGTGCAATGTGGGCTGGGGGGGGGGCGCTGGTGGACGGTGGTGGGGGGAGCACCTGCGTAGGGGGAGGGTGCGAGTTCGGATGGGATTTGGATGGGTTCTTTTCGGCGGCGGCGATATGCTGGGGTCTATGGACGCGATGCACGTGATTCTGGGTTTGATGGCGGCGGGCGGGATGGGGGGGATGGTGTGGGTGCTGCTGAATCGGGGCGAGCTGGTGAGCCGCGTTGCGCGGAGTGAGGAGAAGGTTGCCGGTGCGGAGGCGCGGCTGGCGGAGGTTTCTGCGCGCGAGCAGGTGATGCGGGGTGAGCTTGATCAGGCGGCGGATCGGATCGGGGATTTGAGCGTGGAGGTTGAGGGGTATCGCCAGCGGTTGGAAGCGCTGCAGGCGCAGCATCAGGCGGCGGTGAAGTCGCTGGCGGAGGGGTTTGATTTGCAACTCGCGGGGGAGAAGAAGGCGATCGCGGCGCGCGAGACGGAGATGACGCGGCGCGAGGAGGAGCTTCGGCAGATGCTCAAGGACGCGTCGGAGCGTGAGGCGCAGCGCGCGGAGCAGATGAAGGCGGCGTTCGCGGCCTTGGCGAGCAGCACGCTGCGCGAGAGCACGAGCGAGTTTTTGAAACTGGCGGGGGAGAAGTTTGGTGCGGTGCAGCAGGAGAGCGTGGCGGCGCTGGAGGCGCGGAAGCGCGAGGTTGAGCGGTTGGTGCTGCCGATCGCGGAGACGTTGAAGAGGGCGGATGAGAAGCTTGGGGCGCTGGAGAAGCAGCGGGCGCAGAGTGAGGGTGAGTTGCGGGCGCAGATGGAGGCGATGGGGCGTGCGGGGGTTGAGCTGAGGAGCGAGACGCAGAAGCTGGTGAAGGCGCTGAGGGAGCCGCAGGTGCGTGGGCGGTATGGTGAGGTGCAGCTGAAGCGTGTTGCGGAGCTCGCGGGGATGCGGGGGTATTGCGACTTTGTGGAGCAGAGTCAGACGGTGGATGCGGAGGGGAACGCGAAGCGGCCGGACATGATTGTGAGGCTGCCGAACGGGCGGGAGTTGGTGGTGGATGCGAAGGCGAACTTGAAGCCGTATGTTGATGCGATGGAGGCGGGGAATCCGGAGGAGGTGGAGGCGTGTTTGCGGCGGTTTGCGGACGGGGTTTTGTCGCAGGCGAAGAAGCTGTCGGCGAAGGGGTACTTTGCGGAGTACGAGGGGAGTGCGGATTTCGTGGTGATGTTCATGCCGGGGGATCAGTTTGTGGACGCGGCGTTGTCGAGGCGGCCTGAGTTGTTGGATGTGGCGGCGTCGCACAACGTGATCATCGCGAGCCCGAGCTCGCTGATTGCGATGCTGCGGGCGGTGGCGGTTGGGTTCCGCGAGGCGAGCCTTGCGGAGAAGGCGGAGGAGTTGTTCTCGCTGGGGCGTGAGCTGCACGAGCGTGCGGCGACGGCGATGGAGCACGCGGGGAGGATCGGGAAGGCGATCGAAGCGGCGGCGAAGAGTTACAACGATTTCATCGGGTCGTACGAGTCGAGGTTGCGGCCGACGCTGGAGAAGTTTGAGGAGGCGGGTGTGAAGGGTGTGAAGGGGCTTCCGGCGGTGAAGGTGGTTTCGGAGGGGGTGGGGAGGATGGCGGGAAGTAAATAGCAAATGGCAAATTTGCAAATGGCAAATACGAGGGTGGTAAGAGTTTGGGGGTGTGCGGGTTTTTGTGCGCGGTGATGATGGTGGGAATGAAAACACCGATCGTCTTTCGACGATCGGTGGCACGGTTGCTGGGAACTGGTTGAGGTTGGTTGATCAGCGGGCGGCGCGCTTGGTCTTTTTCTTGGACTTGGCGGGGGGCTTTTTGCGTGGAGCGGGCTTTGTGCGCTTGGCGGTCTTTTTCGCCTTGGTTGCAGTGGGCTTGGGCTTCGCTTTGGGCTTTGATTTTGGTTTGGCTTTGGCCTTGGCCTTGGTGGCGGGCTTTTTCGCCTGGGACTTTGTGGGTTTGCTGGGTTTGGGTTGAGGCTTGGTGGGGGTAGTTGGGGCTGCGCGCTTGGTGGATTTGGTGGGGGCTGGGGGCTTTGGCGCTTCGACGCCTTCCCAGGTTTTTTCGGCGCGGTTGAGGATCGACCAGAGCTTTTCGAGAAGGTCGTGCGTGCCCATTCGGGCGGCGGCGGAGAGGCCCAGGACTTCGACCTCGGCGCCGAGTTTCAGGTCTTTGCGGAGGGCTTTGACGGCGGCCTGGCGTTCTTCGTCGGTTTGGAAGAGGTCGAGCTTGTTCAGGACGATGAGCTCTTCGCGTTCGGCGAGGACGGGGGAGTAGTTGAAGAGTTCCTGACGGATGATGCGGTAGTTCTCGGCCGGGGTGCCCTCGGGGGGCATGACGTCGAGGAGGTGGACGAGGACGCGGGTGCGTTCGACGTGCTTGAGGAAGTCGAGGCCTAGGCCTGTGCCTTCGCTGGCGCCTTCGATGAGGCCCGGGATGTCGGCGATGACGAGGCGGCGGGTGGGGTCGAGTTCGGCGACGCCGAGCTGTGGGGCGAGGGTGGTGAAGGGGTAGGCGGCGATCTTGGGGTTCGCGCGGGTGAGAGCGGCGAGGAGGGTGGACTTGCCGGCGTTGGGCATGCCCAGGAGGCCCACGTCGGCGAGGAGTTTGAGTTCGAGCTTGAGTTGTTTTTCTTCGCCCGGGAAGCCTGGGTGGGCGTGGGTGGGGGCTTGGTGGACGGCGTTTTTGTAGTGTTCGTTGCCGAAGCCGCCGTTGCCGCCTTTGGCGACGATGAAGCGTTGTTCGGGCTTCATGTCGACGATGAGTTCACCGGTTAGGTTGTCGGTGACGATGGTTCCGGCGGGGACTTTGATGAGGCAGTCGCGGCCGTCGGAGCCGTGCATTTGTTTTTTGAGGCCGTTGCCACCGGGCTCGGCTTCCCAGTCGGGTCGACCGCGGAAGTCGAGGAGTGTGTTCATGCCTGAGTCGGCGACGAGGACGACGTCACCGCCGCGGCCGCCGTCGCCGCCTTCTGGGCCGCCCTTGGGCTCGTATTTTTGACGACGGAACTTGACGGCTCCGGAGCCGCCGTGACCTGCTTTGACGGTGATGACTGCGCTATCGACGAACATGATGGGGGGAATATAGACGGTGGAGGGGGTTGGGTCGTGGGTTGATCGGTGAAAGGGGAGGAGATTGCGAAGGTTGGTTGGGCGGGGCATATCCTCGCGCATGAGCACGAACACGAGCGGGAATGGCGCTGCGGCACTGCCTTTGAGCGTGGATGCGGAGATGGTGGCGACGGTGACGCTGGAGCCCAATCAGGGTGCGATGTGCATTTTGGATGAGGGGTTGATCAGGCGGATCGATGTGACGCTGCGGGGGTTGAAGGGGCGGAGTGATCTGCGGGGGTTGATTTTGGCGTCGGGATCGCCGCGGGTGTTTGTGGCGGGGGCGGATTTGAAGTCGATCGTGGCGATGAGCCATGCGGAGTTGGAGGCGTATCTGGCCTTTGGGCAGCGGGTCTTTGGGATGTTGTGTGATTTGCCGATGCCGACGGTTGCGGCGATCAACGGCGCGGTGCTCGGGGGCGGGTTGGAGTTGGCGATGCACTGCGACGGGTTGGTGGCGCTGCGGGGGCAGGTGGTGCCCGGGAAGGACGGCGGAGCGGCGGTGGTGAAGGGGTATCCGATCGGGCTGCCCGAGGCGGGGCTGAAGATCTGTCCGGGGTGGGGCGGGACGAATCTGCTGCCGGCGCGATTGAAGGACCCGGCGGAGGGGATCGCGCGGACGTGCAGCGGGCAGACGTGGATGATCGATCAGGTGGAGACGACCGGCGGGGCGGGGCTGGTGGATGAGTTTGTTCCGGCGGAGGGTGGGCAGGCGGAACTGCTCAAGGCGGCGAAGGGGTGGGTGATGCGGAACGCGACGGTGCACGCGAAGCGGCGCGATGGAAGGCCGTTGAAGTGGATCGGGCGCAGCGAGGTGATCAACACCTGCGCGAAAGCGGCGATGGATGTTGCGCAGCGGTTGGGCGCGGAGGCGGCGGTGGACCCGTCGCGGGCGGTGCTCAAGGCGGTGCGGGCGGGGTTGGATGGCGGGAGCGAGCGCGGCTGGGGCGCGTCGCTGCAGGTTGAGCGTGAGGAGCTTAATCGGTTGCGCGGCACCCCTGAGGGCAAGGGCGCGATCGAGGCGTTCTTTGCGAAGTCGGCGGGTGGGGGGAAGAAGTAGGAACTAGGCACTAGGCACTGGGCACTAGGCACTTGAGGGAGGCAGAAGGCAGGGCTTTGGAGAGCCTTGCCAGCGGGGGGCGGATCAGGCGGCGAGGCGGTAGCGACCGGTGCGCAGCTCGCGGAGGAGGCGCTCGCGGTCGCCGATGCGTGCGAAGCGGGTGAAGACGGCGGCCATCCGGACGGGCCCGGGTTCGTCTTCGTCCTCGATCCAGATGACGTTGGCGAAGACGAAGACCGCCCTGCCTGGGCCGAGGTCTTGGTTGTGCATGGTGGGGAGGGTGATTTGGAGGGCGACGGCGGTGCCGGGCTCGATGCCGCGGTCGGCCTCGAAGCGGAGGCCGCCTTCGGAGATGTCGTAGGCGTTACCTTCGATGTTGAAGACTTCGCTGTCGAGGGTGCGGAGGGCGATGGGGGCGTAGGAGGCCTCGAGCTGGAAGCGGGGGAATCGCCGGCGGTCGGCGGGGTTAATGGGCGATGAGCCGGGGTTGGCGGCGGTGTGGGGTGGCTTGTTGTTGTTCTGGGGGTTGGCGTTGAAGGGGAAGCTCATCGCGGGGCCTTTCCGAAAGGGGCGAGCGGTTTCGCCTCGCGTGTTGACACGGGGCGGACTCTCTCCGCTTTCGGACGTATCGGACGGCCCAGACGTGAACTTCACCCCGGTTGATCGAAATGGCAAAGTTTGCCGGGGTGGGGAGGTTGGTGGGGGATTTGAAGGGTGATCAGCGGGGGATGCGGCGGCGGCGTGAGGCGAGGTAGGTGAGGGCGGCGAGGCCTGTGGTTGCGGCGGCGGGGGTGGGGATGGCGGCTTGGGTGCCGTAGACGGTGAGGGACATGTTGACTCCTGTTGAGGCGAGGGAGGGTGTGCCCATGGTGGCGGTGGAGAGTGCGCCGTTGTTGAGGGCGGAATCGCCGAAGAGGGCGGGGGCGTTGGAGGGCATGAGGGTGTAGCTGGTGGGTGCCCAGAGGGCCTGACCGGTGATGTTGGTTGGGGAGGAGATGGAGACCCAGTACTTGGTGTTGGCCTGAAGGGTGAGGTTCATGTCGAACCAGAGCTCGGCGATTTGCATGCCGTTGCCGGCAAGACCCCAAGAGAGGATGTTGGTGACGGCGCCGGAGTGAACGAGCGAGCCGGGGGCGTTGGCGGCGTTGGTGAAGATGTTGACACGTGATTGGGGCGGAGCGGAGGGGAGGTTGCTGAGGATGGCGACGCGGAAGCGGGAGATTTGCCAGGGCATGGCGTTGCCGGTGGGGGTGGTGAAGTCGTCGAAGGTGGATTGGGTGCGGGTTTCGGTTTTGGAGATGGAGGAACCGGCGAGGGAGTTGTAACCCCATTGCCACCAGACGACGTCGGCGGAGGCGGCGGAGGCGGAGAGGGCGATGGCCGCGAGGGGGAGGCAGGTGAGCAGGGTGGAGCGGGTGTGCGTTCGCATGGGTGTCTCTCTCTCCGTCCGGGTCTGGGTTGTGGCGGCTGGGCCTGTGCCGCGAGTTGAAAGTACAGCACGGGGAGAGGGGGGCCATGGTGCGGGGGTTGGAATGGTGAGGAGGGTGTGGGCGCAGTCGGCGCAGTCGGCAGGGGTTGCCCAGATGGGTGTGGGGGATGGGGTTATCCGGAATGGGTGGTGGAGTGCTGAGCGGGCGGGGAGGCGGTATCCTGCTGACAGTTATGGGAACACTTCAGGCGAGGCGGAAGATGCGTCGAGGGACATGCGTGGCGATGGCGACGGCGGCGTCGATGGCGATGCTGGCTGGGCTGGGTGCTTCGGCGTTGCACGCGCAGCCTGCGGAGCCGACGAATCCGGCAGCAGCGCCGGCGGCACCTGCATCGGGTGCGGGTCCGACGGTGGAGGGGTTGCCCGGGCAAGCGCCGGCGCCGCAGCCAGCGGGGCCGACGAGGCCGACGTATACGCTCGGGGCTGAGGGGCAATGGCAGCAGAGCAGTGCGCCGGTGGCGGGGTCTGATGAGGCGGTGATCGCGGAGGCGCGGCGGCTGATCGCGACGGGGCAGTTTGAGCAGGCGATTGTGAACCTGGACGCGTGGCTGCAGAGTAATGACACGAGCGGGAAGGCGGTGGTGCCGGCGGCTCTGCTTGCGCGCGGGGATGCGCGGTCGTCGATCGGGGATGAGTTTGAAGCGCTGTACGACTACGAGCAGATCATCAAGTCGTTCCCGGCGTCGGCGGAGTATCCGATCGCGGTGCAGCGGGAGCTGGAGATCGGGGTGAAGTATCTGCAGGGGACGAAGCGGCTGTGGTGGTTCGGGCTGCGGTGGTTGGACGCGGAGGATGTGGGGGAGGAGCTGTTGATCCGCGTGCAGGAGCGGCTGCCGGGCTCGCGGGTGGCGGAGCGGGCGGGGATCGAGCTTGCGGACTATTACTATCGTGAGCGCGAGCTGACGCTGGCGTCGACGGCGTACGAGATGTTTCTGCTGAACTACCCGATGTCGCCTTACCGCATCAAGGCGATGCAGCGGCGGATTTATGCGAACATTGCGCGGTTCAAGGGGCCGAGGTATGACGCGTCGTCGTTGACTGATGCGCGGATTCTGATCAACCGGTTCATGACGCTGTACCCGGCGCAGGCGCAGGAGGCGGGGCTTGATGAAGCGCTGTTGACGCGGATCGATGAGAACGCGGGGTTGCAGATGCTGGAGGTTGCGGCGTGGTATGTCGGGCGCGGCGATGAGGCGAGCGCGCGGTACACGCTGCAGCGGTTGCTGCGGCGGCATCCTCAATCGGCGTCGGCGCGGCGGGCGCTGGAGATGATCAAGGAGAAGGGGTGGTCGATTTCGCCCGGGGATGATGGAGATGAGGTTGTGGCGGGGCCGGGGAGTGCGGGGGGTGTGACGGGCGAAGGTGGGGGCGCGGGTGGTTCGGGCGGTCATAACGGGGGCGGGGCGGAGAACGGGAAGAAGCAGCCGTGACCATCTGTGCGGGAAGTGTGATGACGATGAGCAGTGAGCGAATGAGCGTGCGGACGGGCGGAAGGTGGGGCGTGGGTGGGGCCGCGATGGCGGTGGTGGTGGTCGCGTGCGCGGGGGTGATGCTCGGGGGCTTTGCGGGGTGCGCTGCGGATCCGCGGCAGGGGTATTCGTCGGCGTCGAGTTTTCCGGCGGACATTTCGACGGTGAATGTGCCGATGTTCAAGAACTCGACGTTCATTCACGGGTTGGAGATCGAGCTGACGACGGCGGTGATGACGGAGCTTCGGCGGCAGTCGCCTTACGCGGTGACGAGCTCGGAGTCGGCGCAGACGACGCTGTCGGGGACGATCGTGCGGTCGGAGATGCGGAAGCTCTCGGTGGGGCGCGATACGGGGCTGGCGGAAGATCTGGCGGTGGTGCTGACGGTGGACTTCACGTGGAAGGACAACCGGTCGGGGAAGGTCATCGTAGAGCGGCGGAACTTTGTGGGTGCGGATTCGTTCACGCCCGCGCGGGCGGTGGGTGAGTCGCTGGAGATCGGGCAGCAGGGTGCGGTGACGCGGCTGGCGCGGGACATGGTCAATGAGCTGCGGTCGGCGTGGTGAGGTGGGGTGGGGTGGGGTGGGGTGGGTGGGGGGTGATGGGGGCGAAGGCGGGTGGTTGATGCGGTGGGTGAGCACCGAACCTTTTGCCAACTTTGGGCGTAGAATCGTGAACTGCCTTGGCCGACGGTCCGATCGTTTTTGAAGGATCGGCGTTGGTGAACGACGAGGCTGTGAAGCCCGCAGAGCTGGGCAAAAAGGAAGTTTCGGCATGCCCGAGAGCCCGAACGATGCGCGTCGGAATCGCACTTCACCGGAAGATGAGGGCGGTTCGCCGCGGCAGGGAGAACAGAAACCGGGAGGATCGAACGGATCGGGTGGGCCTGGAGGGCCCGGTGGTGCCGCGCCGCCGAGGACGCCCCGGCCTGTGTTTTTCCTGGTGACGATTTTGATCGTCGGGTTTTTCCTGTTCATTTTCTCGTCGGCGTTGACGCCCAACGCGCGCGAGATTTCGATGGACGAGCTGCGGAATCTGTGGACGTCGAAGGCGATCAAGCTTGACTCGGTGACGCTGCGTGAGGACGGGATTGTTGCGATCGAGATCGACCCGGCGAAGGGTGGGAACGAGCGGGCGGTGATGGTGAAGTCGACACCTGGGCTGATCAAGCACAACGCGGAGAATCTTGAACAGCTCAAGATCCCGTACAAGACCTCGGCGCCTGGGCTGACGGCGGTTTTGGTGCAGAGTCTGGTGGCGGTGCTGCCGTTTATTCTGCTGCTGTTTTTACTGACGTTCTTACTTTTGCGTGGGCTGCGGTCTGCGGGTGGTGGGGCGGGTGGTATGCTGGGGAGCTTTGGCAAGTCGCGGCACCGGATGCTCGTGAAAGAGAAGACGGGCGTGACGTTCGATGATGTGGCGGGGATTGACGAGGCGAAGGACGAGGTGGATGAGATCATCCAGTTCCTCAAAGCGCCGAAGCGGTTTATGAAGCTGGGCGGGCGGGTGCCGCGGGGCGTGCTGTTGATTGGTGATCCGGGGTGCGGGAAGACGCTGCTTGCGAAGGCGATCGCGGGTGAGGCGGATGTGCCGTTCTTCTCGATCTCGGGGTCGGACTTTGTGGAGATGTTTGTGGGGGTGGGGGCGAGCCGGGTGCGTGATCTGTTCAAGCAGGCGAAGGAGTCGGCGCCGTGCATTATCTTCTTGGATGAGATTGATGCGGTGGGTCGGCGTCGCGGCTCGGGGTTTACCTCGGGCGGGCACGATGAGCGTGAGCAGACGCTGAACGCGATCCTTGTGGAGATGGACGGGTTCGCCACGGGGGACGGGGTGATTGTGATCGCGGCGACGAACCGTCCGGACGTGCTGGATCCGGCGTTGACGCGGCCGGGGCGGTTTGATCGGCAGATCACGGTGCCGCTGCCTGATGTGAAGGGTCGGCTGGAGATTCTGCGGGTCCATGCGAAGAACAAGAAGCTCGGGCCTGATGTGAACCTGGAGCGGATCGCGAAGGTGACGCCGATGTTCTCGGGTGCGGACTTGTTCGCGCTGATGAACGAGGCGGCGATCGCGGCGACGCTGCAGAACAAGGACTTCATCGAGCAGGAGGACCTTGAGGAAGCGCGGGACAAGGTGCGGTTCGGGCGTGCGAAGAAATCGCGCGTGCGTGAGGCTGAGGAGAACAAGCTCACGGCGTATCACGAGGCCGGTCACGCGGTTTTGCAGGTGCTGCTGAAGGATGGTGATCCGCTGCACAAGGTGACGATCCTGCCTCGCGGCTCGGCGGGCGGGGCGACGTTCTCGCTGCCTGAGAAGGACCGGTACGGGTACGGGCTGAAGTGGCTGCGGGCGACGATGCGGATGGCCTGCGGCGGGCGGATCGCTGAGCAGCGCGCGATGAACGACGTTTCGTCGGGCGCGGTTGGTGATATCGCGCAGGTCACGCGGCTGGCGCACGTGATGATCAAAGAGTGGGGGATGTCGGATCGGCTTGGGTTCGTGCGGTACACGGGGGAGGACACGCGCGAGTCGTATCTGCCCGATCGGCCTTACTCGGACGCGACGGCGAAGCTGATCGATGATGAGATCAAGCGGATCGTCGATGAGGCGTACACGGACGCGGAGCGGATGCTCAGCGAGAACTGGGAGAAGGTCGAGGCGGTGGCGAACGCGCTTCTGAAGTATGAGACGCTCGACGCGGCGGACGTGCACAAGCTCATGCGGGGCGAGGTGATCGGCAAGCCGACGGTTTCGGACCTGCTGGCGGCGGAGGCTCGGCGCGCGGCGAGTGGGAACGCGGCCGGCGCGACGCAGGATCAGCAGAAGCCGGATCTGCCGCCGGGGGCGTTGCCTACGCCGGCGTGATGAGTGGATGAGCGATGATGAGCGGATGAAGAACCGGCCGACCTTTGGGCCGGTTTTTTCTTTGGTTGTCGTTGTGTGGTGGTGCGTGAACGGTTGGAAAACTTGGCGGGGCGGGGTTCCGTCGACGACGGTGCGGTGATAGGCTCGGGGCACCATGAGCAACACCCGGCACGAGGCGGACTGGCTGACGTTCCCGACGAAGATCGATGAGCATCCGGCGTGGGTGCGGTGGGACGCGGCGTTCGAGCCTGAGTCGTATCCGAAGCACACGACGCTGATCAGCGTGCGGATGGCGTACGCGCAGGCGAAGGCGGATGAGGAGGGGTTGCCCACGCCCGAGGTGCTCGATGCGCTGGGCGAGGTCGAGGACGCGGCGGCGGCGGCGATGGAGCAGCTCGGGGCGGTTGTCGCGGCGACGGTGACTTCGAACTTGCAGCGGGTGATGTACGCGTACGCGGCGGGCGATCGGGCGGTGGTCGATGCGCTGCGGCTGGTGGCGGCCGAGCATCCGGCTCACGCTCCGTCGGCGATCTCGCGGAGTGATGCGGGGCGGCAGGTGTACGCCTCGCTGAGACCGAACATCTGGCAGGAACAGTTCGCGAAGAACGCGCGGGTGCTCGGTGCGCTGGCGGAGCATGGCGATGACCATGACAAGCCGCGGGCGATCGTGCACTACGCGTACTTCAGCACGAAGGCGGGGCGCGACGAGTTCGCGGCGATGGTGACGGGGCAGGGCTTTACGGTGGATGCGTCGTCGATGGGCAACACGCCCGACACGACACAGGCGATGCCTTGGAGCGTGAAGTTCGAGCGCGAGGACGCGTGCGATTTGTTCGAGCTCACAAACACGTCGGCGGAGCTTTCGCTGGCGGCGGACAAGCTGCAGGGTCAGTACGACGGGTGGGAGACGACGATCGTGCCTCTGGAGTGAGAGAAGAGGGTTCGCACAGAAGACGCGAGGACCGTTCACAAAGAGGTCGCAGAGTTCGCAGAGAAAACAAAGAAAGCAGAGAAGCCAGAGAAGCCAGAGAAGACCGGGAATGGAACGCTTGAAGTTGGACCTGCTTCTTTGCTCGCGATGTGCGTTGCTTATGGAGTGGGGATGGCGAGTGGCTCCCGTTTCGGCGTCGTGTTGATGAGTTTGGCGGTTACTTTGGTGCGAGCAGGACGAGGTATTCGAGGTTGCCTTTGGCTTCGCTTTTTCCCGCGAGGCCTCGGGTTGGGGAGGGGTGCCAGGCGAGGACTTCGAGGTTGAGGTGTGGGTCGCTGGCGATGGACTCGAGGGTGTGCTGCGCGACGGCGAGGCCTTGTTCGTCGGTGAGGAGGCCTTTGGACTGCTGCGCGAGGGGTTTGTTTTCGTAGTGGGGTTTGAGGAGGGAGATGATTCGCGAGGTGGGGGCGGGTTTGAGCCAGCGTTTGGCGGCGGGGAGGACGAGTTTCTGCGGCGTCCAGCTTGCGTCGATGACGATCAGGTCCACGCCGTCGGGGGCTTGGGCGGGACGGGGCGCGTGGAGGCAGTTGGTGCGTTCCATGACGGTGACGCGGGGGTCGTTGCGGAGCGTCCAGGCGAGAACGCCGTAGCCTGTGTCGAGGGCGAAGACGCGGGCGGCGTTGTGGCGGAGGAGGCAATCGGTGAAGCCGCCGGTGGAGCAGCCGAAGTCGGCGCAGGAGAGGTTGGCGGGGTTGAGGTTGAAGGCGTGGAGTGCGGCGTGGAGTTTGAGCCCGCCTCGGGATGCGTAGGGGGATGCGGGCGGGGTCGGGTCGGGGGTTGGGAGGGGCTGAGGGATCACGCGCGTGCGCGGGCGGGGGTTGGGGGGGGGGCGGGGGGGGGGGGGGGGGGGGGGGGTGGGGCGGGGCGGGGGGGGCCGGCGGGGGCGCGGGCGGCGGCGGGGGCGCCGACGACGGCGATGCCCAGCGCGTCGGCGGTGGCGAGGAGTTTGGCCTTGTCGATCATGATGACGTCGCCCGCGGCGAGGGCGAGGCATTTGCCGCCGGCCTGAGCGAGGTTTTCGATGGTTTTGACGCCGACGGAGGGGACGTCGGAGCGACGGTCGTGCCCGGCGCGGGCGCCTTTGCAGAGGGTCCAGGGGCGGCGGCGGGTGAGTTCGCCGGCGCGTTCGATCATGCGGTCGGTGCCTTCGATTCCTTCGACGGCGACGATATCCGCGGCGCGGACGGCGACGGCTTGTCCGATGTCGAGGCGGAGGAGTTCGTTGAGCAGCGGGAAGGCGAAGGCGATGTCGCGTTGTTCCTCGGCGTTGGGCTCGCGTGCGGACATGACGCCGGCGGTGGTCATTTGATCGGGGATGGGCGCGGTGGAATCGAGGAGGTCGATGCCGCCTTTGCCGAGCTCGTCGGCGATGACGCGGAGGATGACGTGGGAGCGGTTATCGCGGCGGAGGTGCTTGAACCAGGCGCGTGCGGTGCGGAGGTCGGGGACGTGCTTGAGGACGCTCCACGGATCGAAGAGGAGTTTGGCCTTGTCGACGCGCCCGACCATGATGGCGTGGGCGACGTTGTGTGAGCGGAGGGCGGCGATCCAGGAGCCGAGGCGGAGGATGCCCACGGAGGTGAAGGAGTCGCAGAGTGTGGGGAGGATGGGGTCGTATTGGTTGGCGAGACCGACGCCGTGGACGGGGTGCCCGGATTTGCGGAGCCCTTCGGCGACCATGATGGGGAGTCGACCTGACCCGGCGATGAGCCCGATGGGTGTGGGCGGGGGAGGTGGGTCGGGCAGGATGGGCACGGCGCCGTCGGTCATGGTGGGCGGGAAGGGGGGAGGCGGATGAAACCGGGGGAAGCAGGGGGGAGTTTATCAGGGGAAGGGTGGGAAGGAAAAGCCCTGATGGGTTCTGGACCGATACTGAGGGGATGAGCGGACGGGCAAAGAAGCCAGGGGATGAGCAGGGCGTGGGCGGGGGGGCGGATGGGGGGGCGGTGCGTGGTGAGGACTCGGTTGAGATTGGTGGGGTTTCGTTGCCGGTGGTATCTGGGGAGTCGGGGCGTGGCGGGGGCGTGAGCAAGGACACCCCGGAAGCCCGCTCGGGCGGTGCGGGGTTCATCAGCCTGTGGTTCCGGTGCTCGTCGGTGTATGCGCGGGGGTACAAGACGCGCGACGGCTCGGCGTACTTTGCCCGCTGTCCGAAGTGCGGCAAGACGATCTCATTGCCCATCGGCGATGGGGGGACGACGCAGCGGAGCTTTCAGGTGAGTTGTCAGTGAGCGGTGGGT
Organism: Phycisphaerales bacterium; assembly: GCA_032229765.1. Taxonomy (GTDB): domain Bacteria; phylum Planctomycetota; class Phycisphaerae; order Phycisphaerales; family UBA1924; genus JACVCS01. The sequence goes on from JAVTWO010000139.1 coordinate 13,241, forward strand.
GTGGGCGCAGCGGGTTGGTGGAAAACCGAGCGCTGATCCCGCGGAGAATCGCGGGAGTACACTGTGGGCATGACGAGATTTGCCGGTTCGTACAGCCTGGGAAGACCCACGCGGAAGTGTGCGGCCAGTGGACGGGAGCTTCAGGTCGGTGAGGTGTATGTGGCGACGCTGAGCGAAGTGGCGGGGAGCGACGCGCCCGTGCGGGTGGATTATTCGGTCGAAGCGTGGACGAGTGTGACCGAGGGAAAAGGGATGAAGCGGCCTCGCGGGGTGATGGCATTCTGGCGGACGCACGTGCACGACCCGGCGAAGAAGACCGAGGCGAAGATTCTTGATGACGATGCGCTGACCGATCTCTTCGAGCAGACGGAGGCGGCGGGCGGTGTAGAAGCGCCCGCGGCTGAGGAAGCCGGTGCGGAGGGTTCGACCGTGAGCGGGGTGAACGGCGTTGAGGCGACGCAGCGGCGGCTGGCGCTGCGGTTTGTGCTGGCGTTGTTGATGCTTCGGCGGAAGTTGCTGGTGCTGGAGAACACGCGGCCTGGGATGATGCTGGTTCGGCACAAGGGGACGCCCCGGCCTCCTGAGGGGCCGGCGTTGATCGAGGTGATCGACCCGGGGGTTGACGAGGCGACGGTGATCTCGGTGATCAGCGAGCTGGAGGGGGATTCTGCGGCGCCGGCGAGTTCGACGGCGAGTGTGCCGACGGGCGCGGTGACCACGGGGGTTTGAACAATGAGGCAGATCGCACACGGGCGGAGCGTTGGAACGTTGGCGATGCACGGCGCGGTGCTGGTCGCGGCGGCGCTGCTGATCGGTGGCTGCGGCGGTGGAATGCGGACGGACGTGGGCGGTGAGGGTGCGGATGGTTCGACGCTGATCAGCGACGGGCCGGCGAGTGAGGGCAAGGTGGATGGTGGGAAGGCGCTGCCGGCGTATGTGGAGGCGGCGAAGAAGTACAACGCGAACGCGGCGCGGTTGGGGCGGGTGTTTGTGGGCGGTGCGGTTGTTCGCGTGACGTTTACGGATGATGAGGGCAAGGCCCGGCGCGAGCAGGTCGAGGGGACGCTGCAGATGATGCGTCCGGCGAAGCTTGCGCTGAACATCCGCAAGGTGGGGCAGAGTCTTTTCTGGCTGGGGAGCGATGCGAGCCGGTATTGGTGGTTTGATCTGACGGGTGAGACGAAGTACGCGGTGATCGGCACGCACGCGGGGTTCGATCAGGAACTGGCGAAGAAGATCGGGCTGTCGATCCATCCGCTGGAACTCATCCGCGCGATGGGCGTGGTTGAACTGCCCACGGCTGAGGGGACGATGGGCGGGACGCAGTGGTCGGCGGATGGCAAGCTGCTGGGCATCGCGGCGGAACTGTCGAATGTCGAGGCGCAGGGCGGCGGCGTGACGGGGTTTGTGCGCGTGTGGGTGGATCCGGCGGATTCGCTGCCTCGCAAGGTGGAGCTGTTTGATGCGCAGCGCCGGCTGATCATCTCGTCGGAGCACACCGACGCGGCGTCGGTGACGATGCACGATCAGCCCGTGGGCCCGATGCTCGCCACGCGGATCGTGGTCACGCACGTGCCGAGCGGCGCGGTGCTGGATCTGTCGCTGGCGGACGCGACCGACGGGCACAAGCGGCTGAGCGAGAAGGCTTTCGACTTTGAGCTGGTGAAGGCCTCGCTGAGGCCTGAGAAGGTCTACGACCTCGACGAGATCAGGCGGCGGAACGGCGCGCAGTCACCATCGCCGTCGCAGACGCAGACGAAGACCGAAACGCAGATGGGAACGAGCCGGTGATGTGTGGGTGTGTTGAGCGTGGGTTTGGTTGTGCTTGCCGCGGGCGGCGGGCGTTGACGGTGATCACGTCGTTACTGGGTGCGGTTGGGTGTTTCGTGATGACTTCGGCTTCGTGGGCGGACACGATTCCGTCGGCGAGTTCGCCTCGGATCATCCGTGCGGGCGAGGGGCTTCGCAGTGTGCACGCGTGGTTTGTGGTGCCTTCGCTTGATGGTCGGTCGTCGGCGTTGATGCACATGCCGCCGCGGGATGGGTTGGGGATGCCGGGTCCGGGCACGGCGCGGAAAGCGGCGGAGATGCCGTTTGTGCCGGAGGCGATCGCGGCGGCGGGCGAGACGTTGTACATCATCCGCCCGGTGGAGACGACGGTACAGGACGAGTCGCGGCGCGAGAAGCAGCGGCGTGTGGTGAGTCTGCGGGTCAGGCCCATCGCGACGGGGTTCTGGGATTATGAACCGCCGCAGGGGAGGGTGGAGCCCAAGCTGCCCGGCGATGGTGAGTTGGTTGACGCGGTGGGGGGGATGGACGGGCCGGTGGTTTTGCTCGGGCCGGTCGCGGGTGAAGTGGGCGAGGGGGGCGAATGGCGGCTGATGACGCTGCACGATGGGCAGTGGTCGGGGGTTGCGCTGACGAAGGGTGGAGTGCCCGCGCAGCTTGCACCGCACGGGATTGATCGTGTCGAAGGTGGTGGGGCGTTTTCGTACGCTCGACTGGTTGCGGTTGGATCACGCACGCAGGAAGCGGGTGAGCTTCGTTTGATTGTGCAGCGCTTGGGCGTGCGCGATCGGGCGGAGGTTTGGCGCGTGGTGCACGAGTCGAAGCGGATGGATGAGCCGCGGGGGGATGAAGCGGGTGAAGAGTTGACCGGCGCGGGTTGGCGGTTTGAGCGCGTGGGGGAGATCGGGCTTCCCGCGGGGAAGGCGATCGAGTCGTTGAATCTGCGCTGGGTTGATGGGCGTGTGATCGCGTCGTCGGTGCGTGATGGCGCGACGATCGTCTGGGCGCTGGATGCGGATCGAGTGACGGAGCTGGCCCGGATCGAGGGCGCTGCGGCTCAGTACGCAACACTGGGGCTGACGGGGTTGTCGCGGCTTTCGGTGGTGATGGCGGAGGGCGGCGGAGCATCAGCGGGTGCAACGTCGACGGGCTCGGGGGTGATGCCGACGGGCCCGAATGCGCGCGGGTCGGGTGTGCCGGCACGTGAACTGAAGTTTGTGGAGGTTTCGACGCTGAACGGCGCGGAGCTGTTCGCGGGTGGTGCGAAGCGCGAAGGGCCTTTGACGCGGCGTGATGTGGGGACGCTGGCGCTGATCGTCTCGGCGATGACCGCGGTGGTGCTGCTGTTTGTTCTGAGGGCGGACAACACGAACGTCGTGCGGTTGCCCAAAGGGTACAGCCTCGCGGCGCCGGCGCGGCGGTTTATCGCGGCGATGATCGACTTCCTGCCCGGGTACCTCATCGCGGTGTGGTCGATGGGCGTTTCGCTGTCACAGGTTTTTCTTGCGGGGTTTGGTGGATCGGGGCTGGAGACCAGCACGCTGCTGAACGGGATGGACCCGCTTTCCGCGGGTGCGATGCTCATTGTTGCCAGCCTCGTGGCGGCGGCGGCGCACTGCGCGATCGGCGAGTGGCTGCTCGGGCGGAGCCTGGGCAAGCTGCTGACGGGGTGTGAGGTGATCAGCGCTCTCGATCAGCAGGAGCGAAAGAGCCGGCGCACGAAAATAGGATCAGGCGCGACGGAAGATGGGCAGAGCGAAGAGAAGGCTGCGGATCGAGTCGGTCAGCGCGGTGAGCGTGAGGAATCGGTGGAACAGGGCGAGGCGAGCGCGGTTTCGGCGCGGGGTGTGACGCTTTGGCAGGCGGTGGTGCGGAATGCGGTGCGGTGGATTCCGCCGCTGGCGATTTTGGTGGTGCTGGATCCGAACTTTCGGCACCCGGGGGATGTGCTTGCGGGGACGGTGGTGGTGCTTCCGCCGGAGCCTGAGGAGGAAGAGGAAGACGACCGCGAAGACGATGTGCGGTAGGGTTGGGCGGGTGGGTCGTTGGTTGGGTGAGGTTTAGCGTGACGGTTGATCGATGCCGCGGAGGCCGTCGAGAGTCCAGCGGTATTGCCCGCGCATGGAGCGGTCGGTGCCTGTGGGCGTGAAGCTGTCACCGGCGTTTGTCCATGGGTACTTTGCGTGCGAAGCGGTGGCGTCGTACTTGATGGTGAGGGGGGTGATGGCGATGCCGGCGGGTGCGAGGATGTAGCCGCCCATGTTGGCGTCGGCGGCGTTGGCGAGGCGGGTTGAGCCGTCGAAGAAGGAGATGAGGTTTTGAGCGGAGGCGTTCATGAAGTAGGCGGGGGAGTTGGCGGACTTGCTGGTGTGCCAGGCGTACTGCTCGGTCCAGGCGGCTTTTTGCGAAGGTGAGCGGACATCGGAGATGCGTCGGCGGCCGAGGCGCCAGCGTGGGTCGTTCGGGCTGCCTGATGAGAAGCTGCCTTGGTTGCTGCCCTGGCGGAAGGTCGCGGTGTTGGCGATGTCGCGGTCGGGGATGGCTGTGTGGATGGAGTACTCGTAGGAGGACGAGTAGGGCAGGCGGGCGGCGTCGTCACCGCTGCCGCTGGGGTTGAGCGGGTTTTGCTGCAGCTCCTTGCGTTTGAGATCCTCGGGGCAGATGACGCCGGGCTCGGGGAGGCGGCGTCCGAGGTATTCGACCATGGGCAGGTGCGAGTAGAGGATCTGCGGGACCCAGTTGGTCACGTCGGCGATGGCGAGGTTTTCGGGCGCGGAGTATCGCCTGATGATGTCGTAGCCACGAGCGGCGGACCATTCGAAGGGATCGCCGAAGAGCTCGACGGTTTCGGGCGTCGCGGAGCCGGCGAACTTGCGGAGGAGGAAGCGTCCCTCGGGCGTCGGCGCTGGGGGGACGAAGCCGTTGATGAGCTCGCGGTGATCGGTGGCGTAGCTGAGCGAGGCGAGGGTGTACTGCTTGACGTTTCCGAAGCAGAGGGTTTGACGTGCGAGGCGGCGTGCGTTGCTAAGCGCGGGGAGGAGGATCGAGACGAGCAGGGCGATGATGGCGATGACGACCAGCAGCTCGATGAGGGTGAAGGCAGTGCGCGCGGGGGAGGGTGCACGGTTGAACATGGGAACTCCAGAGCGAGCGCACGGCGGGGCACGAAGCCATGTGCCGCACGAGATGCGCCGAGTCGTTGACTTCCGCACCCCGCCCCGCAACGGGAGAGCGTGTGATAAAAACGATACGGAAAGTGTGCTTGTGCGCTGCGTGAAAGAACCCGTAGCGGCGTGGAGAAGAAACCCTGAGTGCGATGGGGTTGTGATGGATGAGAAAAGAAAAACGCCGCGGGCGTGAAGCTCGCGGCGTGGGTGTGTTGAGCGGGAGAGGTTGATGTCGACGGTTGGTGGCGTCGTGGGGCGAGGATTAGCGTCCGGGCTGGTCGATGCCGCGGAGACCGCCGAGGGTCCAGCGGTACTGTCCGCGCATGGAGCGGTCGGTGCCGGTGGGGGTGAAGGTGGTGGTCTCGGTGGTGGACCAGTTGTAACCGGCGTGGCTGGCGGTGCCGTCGTACATGAAGGTCGGGGGCGAGATGGTGATGTTGGCGACGGCGAGGGTGTAGCCGCCGAGGTTGGCTTCACCGACATCGACGATGCGAACGGAGCCGTCGAAGAAGGAGACGATGTTCTTGGTCTGGGCGTTCATGTAGTAGGCGGGCGTTTTACCGACCTTGCCGGTGTGCCAGGAGTATTGCTCGACCCAGGCGGCCTTGCGTGAGGCGGCTTGAACTTCGGAGATGCGGCGGCGGCCGAGGCGCCACTTGGCGTTGCCGGCACCGTTGATGGTGAAGGTGCCCTGGTGCGAGCCCTGGCGCATGTTGGCGGAGGGGTCGGGGTCCTTGTCGGGGAAGCTGGAGTGGAGGGCGAACTCGTACGAGGAGCCGTAGGGAGTGCGTGCACCGGCGGGATCGGAGTCGGGGTTTTGCAGCGGGTTGTCCTGCCAGCGCTTGCGGGTGATGTCTTCGGGGCAGACCACGCCCGGCTCGGGGAGGCGCTTGCCGAGGTACTCAACGAGCGGCAGGTGCGAGTAGAGGAACTGAGGCACCCAGTTCGTGACGGTTGTCAGAGCGAGATTCTGAGGCGCGGAGTGACGACGGATGAGGTCGTAGCCGCGTTCGGCGTTCCAAATCCACGGATCGCCAACCGTCGCGACATTGTCGGGGGTGTTCGGGCCGGTGTAGCGGCGGATCTGGTAACCGCCGGTGGGGAGGGGCTCGGGCGGGACGAAGCCGTTGATGAGCTCTTTGAAGTCGGTGGCGTAGTTCAATGAAGCGAGCGTGTACTGCTTCATGTTGGAGATGCAGACGGACTGCTTGGCGACCCGGCGGGCGTTGCCCAGCGCGGGGAGCAGGATGGAGACCAGCAGCGCGATGATCGCGATGACGACCAGAAGTTCGATCAGGGTGAAACCCTTTGTCTGCACGTTGCGCACCGTCATTTTCACAACTCCTTCATGTTCTTTTTGCAAGCACGCCCGAGTCGCGGCTCGCTTACGCGGAGACCCACAGAACGCAGGTCTTCCCCGTGGTCACCGAGTTTACCATACATGTGAACCCTGTGACAACCCCGTTTTATCGGTGTTTTCCCGATTGCTCGGCCAGGGCATGTCGGGGGTGTTGTGGAAAACTGCGGGCCGGGAAAAGCTGCCACTTTCGATTCGAGTGGCCGAACGGCGCGGTTGCTGTCCAGCGGGTCAAACCGGCTGCGGGCTCGGTATGCTTGCATGGGGAGAGGTTGTCGGTGGGGCTCGTGGATGGGGGATTGATCACAAGAAGGTTGAAATGATGCCATATCATGCTGAAAAACAATCGATCATGCTGCGATCGTTGGTGATTGTGTTGGCATTGGGCGTGGTCGGCTTGATGGGCTTTGGGCCTGTTGAGGAGAAAGGAACGGTGGTGTTGATCGATCGAGAAGAGGCCACGATGGGGGGTATTTGGGCGCAGTTGGCCGAGGCTTCGGGCGGGTTGGTCGTGGAGGAAGAGACGCTGCGGGTGCGGTTGGCAGCGGAACTGAATCGGAAGGGGTTGTCGGTCGGGACGACGGAAATTGCGGCGGAGCGGCGGTTGCTCACGGAGGCGGTGGTGGCGTCGTCGGTTGATTCGGTATCCGGAGCGGCGGGTGATCGGGCGGGTTTGAGCAATCAGGACCCGGCGGAGTGGGATGTTGATCGGGCGACGCGGGCAGTGCAGGCGTTCTGTCGGCAGCGGGGTTTGGGGCCGGTTCGGTTTGAGGGGTTGTTGTGGCGGTCGGCGGCGCTGCGGATGTTGAGCCGGGAGTCGGTCGCGGCGGCGGATGAGGGGGAGATTCGCCGGCTGTATGCGGTGCGGTTTGGTCCTCGGGCGCGGGTGCTGTTGATCAGCGGTGCGACGACCGGTGATGTGGGCACCGCACGGCGTGAGGCGCTGGACGCGGCGTACGCGATGCGGCGAGCGGTGGGGGAGAACGTAGTTGAAGATGGTGGGGAGCGGGTGAAGACGAAGCCGACGGTCGCGATGCTTCGGCTGGCGTTCGCGGAGACGGCGATGCGGCGGTCGTCGGACGCCTCCGCGCCGGTCGGCGGCGTGGTTGAGCCCTTTTCACTCGAGGATTCTGCGTATCCGCTGGCGCTGCGCGAGGCGGTTGGCAAGGCGAATGAGGGGGAACTGACGGAAGTCTTTTCACTCGGGCAGGGCGGCGCGGGGATCGCGCTGGTGATTTCGAAGGGTGAGCCGATCAAGGACGCGCCGACGTTTGATCAGGAACGGGGCAACCTTGAGCGCGAAGATCGGCGGCGGCGTGAACGGTTGGCGATGGACGAACTGGCGAATCGGCTGCTGGCGATGGAAGGGGTGAGCGTGATGGACCGGTCGCTGGCGTGGAGTGTGGAAGCGCTGCGGCAGAGCCGATAGGGGTGGGTGGTGATGTGATTGACGGCGTTGATCGGTGCGCGGAATGTCAATCGGATGGGGGAACTTGCTGTGTCTCTGACGGAACGGTGAGGTAAACTGTGGACCTATGTCCATCGGCAACGGTCAATCTGTCGGCGTCGGCGTGCAAAGTTCGGGCGTTCAAGCCGGCGCGGGGGGCGGCGATCTGCTGGTGGTTGAGCATGTCAGCAAGCGGTTCGGCGTGACGCAGGCGCTCAGTGATGTGTCGGTGACGTTCCGTGCGGGTGAGGTGCACGCGCTGATGGGTGAGAACGGCGCGGGGAAGAGCACGCTGGGGAAGGCCATCGCGGGGCTGCACAAGCCCGATACGGGGCGGATCGCGCTCGACGGGCGGTCGTTGCAACTTGGGGATATTGATGATGCGTTCGCGGCGGGTGTGCGGATCGTGCACCAGGAGCTGGCGCAGTGTCCGAACCTCAGCGTGGCGGAGAATCTGTGCCTGCACGACATGCCCACGCGGGGCGGGCGGGTGGACTATCGCGCGATGAACGAGCGGGCGGCGCGGCTGCTGCGTGAGCTGGCGCCGGAGATTGATGTGGAAGCGCCGCTGGGGACGCTGGCGCCGGGGCGGCGGCAGATTGTGCAGATCGCGGCGAGCTTGGACGAGGGTGCGGACGGGAAGGATGTGCCGCGGGTGATCATCTTTGATGAGCCGACGAGCTCGCTTTCGGTCAGCGAGGCGGATCGGTTGCTGGGGATCATCCGGACGCTGGCGAAGCGTGGTTTGCTTGCGATTTATGTGTCGCACCGGATGGGTGAGATCTTCCAGGTCTGCGACCGCGTGACGGTTTTGCGCGACGGGAAGTACGTGGCTACCAGCGAGATCAAGGCGATCAACGAGGGCGTGCTGGTGAGCCAGATGATCGGGCGGACGATCGAGGCGGGGATGAACTTCCGCTCGGCGCACCTGCACGGTGCGCACGGGGAGAGTCATGCTCAGGCGGGTGCGGCGGAGGTGTTGCGGGTGGAGAACATCTCTTCGCCCGGCAAGCTTCGCGGGGTGAGCCTTGGTGTGAAGCGTGGTGAGGTGCTTGGGGTTGGCGGGCTGGTGGGCTCGGGGCGGAGCGAGTTGCTGGATGCGGTCTTTGGGCTTGATGCGAAGGCGTCGGGCGTGGTGAAGGTGGAGGGGCGGGCGCTGACGGTTGGTGGGGTGCGGGAGCGGATTCGCGAGGGGATGGGGTATGTGCCGGAGGATCGGAGGCTGCAGGGGCTGTTCTTTCAGTTGGGTGTGGGGGAGAACATTGTGCTGCCGACGATGGGGGAGTTGGGGGCGGGCGGGTTGAGGAAGGTGCCGAGGGAGGAGGAGATGGTGGCGGGGCGGGTGAAGCGGTTCCAGATCAAGACGGCGTCGCAGGCGTCATTGCCCGGCGAGCTTTCGGGTGGGAATCAGCAGAAGCTGCTGATCGCGCGGTGGATGGGTGAGGGGACGAAGGTGTTGCTGCTGGATGAACCGACGCGCGGGATCGATGTGGGGACGAAGGTGGAGATTTACAAGCTTGTTCGGCAGGCGGCGGACGCGGGGCTGGCGGTGCTGTTGGTCAGCAGCGAGATGCCGGAGTTGCTGGCGCTGTCGGACCGGATCGTGGTGATGTGCGACGGGCGGCTGACGGGCGAGCTGACCGGCGAGTCGATGACGCAGGAGAACATCCTGAAATTCGCGACGGTGAGCAGCACGGTGCAGGGTGCGCGGAATGAGGGTGAGCTGGTTTCGATGGGTTGAGGGTTGGGGTTTTGGTTTTTGGTTGATGACGGAAAGACACACCGATCGCCCTGGGCGGCGATCGGTGGCACGGTGGCGTGGGTGCGTGGGTGTGTGCGTTGAATGAACTTGTCGAAAGGGCTTACGACTCGATGGCGAGTTGCTTTTCGAACTTGATTTTGGAGGCGGCGAGGAGGCGGTAGATGAGGAGCCAGAGGGCGAAGGTGAGGAGGAGGCCGCCGCCGCCGACGGTTGCGACGTAGAGCATGCGTTGGTCGCTGATGGGCTCTGAGCCGGCGGTGGGGGGAGATTCGATGGTGGTGGCGGCGCCGTCGCCGCGGGCTTCGCGCTGGGCGTTGGCGGTGGCGACGGCGGCGAGGGTGAGGGTTTCCAGCTCGCGGGTGGTGCGTTCGGCGCCCTGGCCTCGGAGCTCGAAGGTGAGCTTGCCGGCGGCGTCGGTGTGGTAGGAGAAGTCTTGTTTCAGGCGTGCGGCGACGGCGGGGGCGTTGGAGAGGTCTTTGATGCCGCGTTGCGAGCAACGTTCGGCGGCGAGCTGCATGAACTGCGGGTCGTCGAAGAGGCGTTCGTGGGCGGCCGTCCAGGCCTTGAGCTCGTCCTCGGTGGGGATTCGGCCCTTGCCGTCGGCGACGATGGTGGTGCGGACGGCGTAGGTCGCGGGGGCCATCTTGGTGGCGACGGCCCAGGCCATCACGGCGATGACCGAGAGGCTGGCGACGATGAAGAAGACCATCCCCGCGGATTGCGAGCGGGCGAGCTTTGCCTGGACTTGGGCGCGCTCCTGCTTCAGGGCGGTGGCGGCCTCCATGATCTTCTGACGCTGGCTCAGCAACTCGTCGTACTGCTCGGCGCGTTTTTGCAACGCGGCCTTCGCCTGCACGATCTTGTGCGCCTGCGTGCTCAGCAGCTTCTTGTACTTCATCAGACGCTGCTGACGAAGGACCGCACGCGAGAGGGCCTCGCCCGCGCGGTCGTCCACGCTCGCCTCGGCCTTCTTCGCCAGTGACTCGGCCTCGTCGGCGCGGCGCGTGGCGTCCTCGGCGCGGGCCTCGGCCTCTTCGACCCGCTTGCTCAGCGTGCGGATCGCGTCCTCTCGCTTCAGCAGCGCTTCGCCCAGCTCCTTGAGTTTCTTCTGCGATGCCTTCGCGTCGACGCCCTCGCTCTGCGTCGGGCGGCTGGCGAGCTCGGCTTGCAGACGCTGCACCTCGCTGGACTGCTCGCTCATCGAACGCGTTGCGGCGCTGAGCTCTTCGCGGAGTTGCGTGAGTTCCTTCGAAGCGGCTTCGAGCTTTGACTGGGCTTCGTCGGCCTGCGTGCGGAGTGTGTCCGCGGCTTCGCGGAGCTTGCGGAGGTCCTGCTCGTGCGTTTGATCTTGATCATCGAGCTGCTGCTGGAGCTGCTCGATCTGCTTGCTTCGCTCGGCGAGTTCTGCCGACGTTGACGCGGCGTTCTCGACCTCGGCGCGGGCCTGTTCGACCGCCTGTTGCAGGCTCTGCTCGTGGCGACGCTCGGCCTCGGCGGCGCTCTGCGTCAGGGTCTGGACCTGCGCTCGAAGCTGTGCGACGAGCTCGCCCTCGCTTTCGCCCGCGGCCTTGATCTGGGCGCTGAGGCGATCGATCGCGGCTTGGGCGCTGGTCAACTGCGATTCGAGATCGCTGGCGCGGTGCTGGGCTTCGTTCAGGGCCTTCTCACGCTGCTCGGCCTTGGCTTGGATCTCGTTCAGCTGACGCTCGAGTGTTGAGGCGAGGGTGCGGGCTTCGTCGAGCTCCTGGCTCGTGCGCGAGGCGGAATCGACCGCGTCGCGGTCGGCTTGCGCGAGCTTGCGTTCGAGTTCCTCGGCGCGGGCGTTCGCATCGCTGAGCTTCGCGAGTGCGTCCTCGCTCTGACGCACGCCCTGCTGCGTCTGCTCGCGCAGGGCGTTGGTGGTGTTTTCCAGTTCGGAAAGGGCCGTTTCGAGCTTCTGGCGGCGCGCGGTCTCTTCGCTGAGCGCGGCGCGGAGCGATTGCTCTTCCTGACGGAGCTGCGCGAGCTTGGCCGCGGCGTCGTCGTTCTTGGATGCCAACCCGCGGGCTTCCTGCAGTTCGCGCTCGGCGAGCTGGCGGAGTTGCTGGGCCTGGCTGAGCGTGTCGGCGGCGTCGGCGCGTTGCTTGTCGAGCTCGGCCTGCTTGGCCTCGAGCGCGTCGGCCTGCTTCTGAATGGCCGCCAGACGCTGGTTGATGGTCTTCTCGCGCTGCTCGATGGACTGCTGAGCCTGTGCGCGGGCGGCCTCCGCCTGTTCGCGCTGCTTCTTCAGCTCGTCGCTCTGCTTGGTCAGTTCGGCGCGGGCCTGCTCGAGCTGCGAGCGCTGCGTTGACAGATCGCCGAACTCGGCTTGGTGCGCGTTCAGCTCGCGCTGCAACGCCTCGGCCTTGTTCATCAGCTCCTGCGCTTCGCGTTCACGCTGCTCGCAGGCCTGCTCACGCTTGGCCGTCTCGGCGTCGGCTTCTTCCTGCCAGGCTTTGGCGGCCTTGGCGGCGTCTTCGAGCTTCTCCTCGCGGCGCTTCAGCTCCGCCGAGGCCCGATCGATCTCGTCCTGCTTCGCCTTCGCGGCGGCGATGGCGGATTCGAGCTGGGCCTTGGCCTCGGCGCTGTCGTTCTGAGCCTGCTTGAGCAGGGCCTGCGCTTCGGTCCGGGCCTTCTCGGCCTCGTCGCTGCGGTGCTGAAGCTCGGCGCGGGCTTGCTGAAGCTTGGCGCTCTCGCTCTCGAAAGTTTGCTCCATCGCGGCGCGGTCGGCTTCGAGTGCCGAGCGACGCTCGTCGAGTTGGGCACGCTCTTCGTGGACCTTTGCCTGGGCCTGCTGGGCCTGTTCACGCAGCTCGTGCAGGCGAGCGGCTTCTTCGAGCTTGCTCTGCAGCTCGTCGGACTTCTGCTTGATCTCCTCGGCGCGTTGGTTCAGGGCCGTCTGCTTCGCGGCGGACTCTTCGTCGAGTTTCTGCTGACGCTGGGCGAGCTCTTCCTGTTCCTTCCGGGCGGCTTCACGCTGGGTCTGGAGTTCCGCGAGCTTGACCAGGACCGAGGCCTCGCGCTGATCGAGGGCCGAGGCACGCTTGGCGGTTTCGGTGGCGATGCGTCCGAGCTCGGCGAGCTGCTGCTGGATACCTGAGATAAAGTTCATCGGGCCCGCGGCGCCGCTGGCGTCGTTGAGCCCTGCGAGTTCGGGCGCGCGGGCGATGAGGTCTGGGTCGACGTCTTTCAACGTCGGCGGCAGGTTGCTCGCGGTCGGCTCGGCAGCCAAGTTGCTTGGTGTCGGTTCTTGCGTGCTCATGGCGGCGGTCCACACAGCGGGCGGGCAGGACTCTCCCAGCGCTCGCTGAACCGTTCGTATCGGTCGTCGATGGCGCCAAGGTCAGGCCTCACAGGCGGGATATTCGCTGGATCGGTCATGACGCGTCGGTCGTGCGGGTGGGGGCGGTTCTCGGGCCTTGCGGCGGCGTTGATCGAGCGGCTTTGTGTTTCGGCTACGTCCGAGAGCGCGTGCATTTTCCGGCGGTGGTGCGCGGTACGATCGCGGACCATGACGCACACGGCGCAAGGATCGACGATTGAACTGAGCGAGGGCGGGTTGACGGTTCGGATCGCCGCGGATCGTGGCGCGTCGCTGTTGTCGATGACAAAGCGGACGTTGTCGGGCGATGAGGTTTCGATCATCACGCGGGCGGTGGCGGGTGAGGACGAGCGCTTGAAGCCGCCGTGCTTTGTGATGGCGCCGTGGACGAACCGCGTGAAAGATGCGGCGTTTACGTTCAAGGGCGTGCGGCACCAGCTTCGGGCGTCGTCGGCGGATGGCTCGGCGATTCACGGTGATGTGCGTTCGCGGGCGTTTGCGATCCTGGATCGATCGCCGATCTCGGCGCGGCTGCGGTTTGACAGCACGCAGCACGAGAACGTGAACTTCCCGTGGGCGTTCGCGTGCGAGGTTCGCTACGAGATCGAGGAGCGCGCGCGGGCGCTACGTGTTGACGTGGCGATCCAGAACACCGATACGAGCGAGTTTCCGTGCGGGTGCGGGCTGCACCCGTACTTTGCGCGGTTCGATTCTCAGCGGCGGAGCAAGCGGGTGCGGATCCGCGCGGGGGTTGGCACGCGGTACCCGTCGCGGGCGAATATTCCTGTGGGTGAGCCGGGCACGGACGGGCTGACGCGAGCGATCCGCGCGGGGATGTTTGCGGGGGGGGGTGGGGCGGTGGACGATGTCTTCGCGGGGTTTGATGGGCGGGCGTACATCACCGGTGAGTCGCGGGTGACGATCAGCGCTTCGCCCGAGCACGGGCATCTGGTGGTGTATGTTCCCAAGAACGCGAAGGGCGATGACGAGCCGTTCATCGCGGTGGAGCCTGTGACGATGGTGAACGACGGGTTCAATCTGTATTCACGCGGCGAGCGGAACACGGGTGTGTGCGTGCTGAAGCCGGGGGAGTGGCTGCGGACGTGGACGCGGTTCGAGGTTGTGTGGACGGAAGGCGGCGTGGTCGGTTGTGGTGGTCACTTCAAACACGGAGCGAGGGGCAGCATGGCGACATTTCTGTTCAAGACCGAGCCGGGAGAGTTTTCGTTCGCGGATCTGCGGAACGCGAAGGGGCCCAGCGTGTGGGACGGGGTGAGCAACGCCGCGGCGAACGGATTTCTACGCCGGGTGAAGGTTGGCGATGAGGTGTTGATCTATCACACGGGCGATGAGAAGGCGGTGGTGGGGCTGGCGACGGTGACGGGCGGGCCTCGGGAGGATCCGAAGAGGCCCGGGGTGACGGCGAAGGGTGAGACGAAGTTTGTGGTCGTCGAGTTGAAGGCTGTGAAACCCGCGGGGACGCCCATGACGCTGGCGATGATCAAGCAGGACAAGCGGCTCGCGGAGCTGCCTCTGCTCAAGCAGTCGCGGTTGAGTGTGATGGAGATCGACGCTTCGGCGGCAAAGATCATCAAGCAGGCGTGCGGGTTGATGAAGGCGTGATACGGGTTTCGCTTCTTTTCTCAACGAAGGGAGGGAAGGAAGGGAAGCGCCTGCGCGCGGCGCGATTGAACCGGTGCGAGCCGCGGATTGTGTGCTATCTCGCGCGGGGCAGGCGTGATCTCGCGTGGCGTTGCGCGATCTGGGTCTGTCTTTCTTCCGTTCCTTTCCTCCCTTCGTTGAACCCTTCTTTCGTTGAAAACTCCCCTTCGTTGAAACGAACAAGGCTCCGCCCCCGTGTGCAGGTGGGCGGAGCCTTGTTGGTGTGGCAATGGATTGGAGGGGAAAGAAGAGGCGAAGAGGTTTAGAGGCTGGTGCTGCGGAGGATCGGGGAGGTCATGTTGCCGTCGGCGACGATGGCGAGGGTCAAACCCGCGGCGAGGTCGAGGGTGGGGATGATCTCGCTGGCGCGAGCGCCGGTTGCGCGGAAGGGGAGGACGACGCTGGCGACCTGACCGTTGCGGTCGAGGGCGACGAGGTTGTAGAGCCCGCCGTGGGTGGGCAGATCGCGGCAAAAGAGCTGAGCGGAGCGGGTGGTGGGATCGAAGAGGACCACCGCGGTGGGGGAAGCGCCGTTGGGGGCCTTGGCGTTTGCGGCGAACTGGATGAAGCGGGTGTTGCCGTCGAGCATCGCGGACTCGAAGCGGTTGCCGAACTCTTTGATGAAGAAGTCGCTGATGGCGTTGGCGGCGATTTCGCGTTCGAGGGTGCGGTAGCTGGCGTTCATCTGCAGGGTGGTGAACCCGAAGACAACGGCGGCGGCGGCGCAGCCGATGGCGGCGGCGCGCCAGATGGCGCTCACCCCGCGGGAGGGCAGGATCTCAGGCCCGATGCGACCGGCGATGTTGGAGCGCGAGGCGGATTCTTGAACGGCGATCTCATTGAGGACCGCGTCGATGGTGCGTTGACGGAGCGACTCGGGTGCTTGGACCTGAGGCAGGGTTGCGGAGAGATCGGCAACGCGCGATTGCTGAGCGCGGACCTGGGCCTTGAGTTCGGGGGAGAGGGCGGAGAAGGCCGACTCGAACGCGGCGGACTCCTGCTCGTCGAGCAGGCCCATCGCGTCGAGCGAGGCGAGTTCGAACATCTCGTGAAGAGGGATCTTGCCCCCTTGGGAAATGGTCAGTTTTCGGGTGTGTTTCGGATCGTTCATGGGATTCTCACGGTTCAAGCGGGGACTCCTTCGCCGAGTTCCCGCTCTCTGAGTCTCACGAGTGCCCTGCTGAGCGCGGATTTGATCGTGCCCAGCGGGGTATTGAGTTCGTCGCCGATCTGACGGAGTGTTTGGCCGTTGAGGTACGCGCGGATGAGGACGATGCGTTGGAGCTCCGGCAGTTTGTCGATCTGTTTCATCAACTGCGCCATGCGTTCACGCCGCTCGGCGGGGATTTCTGGCGCGATTTTCGGTTCGGTGAGTTCGGCCTGGCGTTCGTCGAGGGCGCCGGGCTTCAGGGCGGCGCGGGCGCGGCGGAGTCGATCGACGAGATAACGGCGGGTGATGAGCATGACCCAGGTGACAAGGGCGGCGCGCTGCGGGTCGTAGCGGTCGGCCGTGCGCCAGAGACGGATGAAGACCTCTTGCACGGCGTCTTCCGCGTCGGTCCGAGATGGAAGGATCTGGTGCGCCATGCGATAGACGAGGGAACCGAACCGGTCGTAGAGCGTCGCGAGGGCCGCGGGGTCCTTGCGTGCGACCGCCTGCATCAGCGCGAGATCGACGGCTTGTGCGTCGGGCGACTGCATGGGGTCCTTTGCGACATCGGCGGGAAGAAGAGTTCCAGCCGAGGGGAAGATCATCAAATCCTCCCCGAGGGCGATACGAGCCCGGGGGGTGATCGGATGCGTGAAACTCGATGAAAGCAGCATACCACGGAAAGAGTGGTGAGGGGACGGGTGTGGTAGAAATACCTAGAAAATAGTTTGGATTATTTTTGGTACGGGAAGTTGCTCAGAAGGGGGTTGCGGCGGGTGTGAAGATCCGATAGACTTTGTGTGAGGGTGCTGGGTGAAGCGTTGGCGAAGTTGGCGAGCACGTTGATAGACGAGACCGCCTCATGACGCGAAACGTGTCAGAGATGTGCCCGAAGCAAGGCAAGGCCGGGGCTGTGATGGCGCGCCGTGAGCGCGGGTTCACCCTTGTCGATGTGCTGGTTTCGCTCACGGTGATCACGGTGCTGATGGGGCTACTGCTGCCCTCGCTTTCGGGGATTCGCGAGACGACGCGTCGCGTGGTGTGCAGCAGCAACGTGCGCCAGTTTGGTCTGGGCATCGCGATGTACAGCGAGGACAACCGCGGGTACATCCCGTACAGCAACTTCATCTCGTGGCAGGAATCTGACCCGAAGTATCGCCCGGACCGGATGATGGTCGTCCGCGATGTGAACAACAACGTGTGGGACGGGCTGGGTCTGCTGTACAGCCGCCAGTACACGCCGGCGGCGGGGATTTACTACTGCCCGTCGCACAAGGGCGATCACCGTAAAGAGGTGTACGACGCGGCGTGGTCGTCGACCGATGGCGAGATCGTTTCGAACTTCCACTATCGAGGACTGTCGCCCAGCGGCAACTCGTTGCTGCGATTGTGGAGCGGGTCGAGCGCGATCGTGGCGGACGGTCTGGCGACGCAGCAGGACTACAACCACGTTGAGGGGAACAACGCCCTGCGTGCGGACATCAGCGTTGGCTGGGTCGTGGATCGCTTCGGGCAGATCAACAACGTCCTTGCGAAGAGTGAAGAGGACATGCAGGCGCCGCTGCGGGTGCGGATGGCGTGGCAAGAGATCGATCGGGCGGCGAACGCAGCGGAAGCCGCGATGGGCGGAGCGCCGGCGGGGCCGGAATGAGCTCGCGGTCGCATCGCACCGGGTGAAGAACTGAAAACACGGGATGATCGGCGGGAGCCATGATTGGCCCCGGCGGTACACTGTTGCGATGAACGATGTGATGAGCCGAGGGCGATTGATTGATCGGGTGTGTGGCGTGGCGGCGGCGGCGTTGGTGTGTTTCAACTCGGCGGATGCGTACGCGGGGCCTTTGAATCCGCAGCGGTTGTATGTGGGGATCAACCAGGCGATGGTGGTGAAGGTCGATCGGCCCGCGGATGCGGCGTCGGTGCGGTTGGCGTTGCTTGATGCGGGCGGGCGTGTGATCTCGCGGAGTGGGCCGATTGAGGGGGGGAGTGTGTCGGTTGATCAGGTGCTGTCGGGCGTATGGAGCGGGCGCGATGGATCAGCGGCGGAGGTGATCGGCACTCCAACGACGGGGATGGGCCCGGCGGATCAGGCGATCGCGGCGCGGGGTGTGGTGTATGTGCAGATGGAAGTGGGGCGGGATGTGGTGGGTGAGGGTGAGAAGAAGCGTGAGTACACGATGGAAGGGGCGGCGTTGGTGTTGCAGCCCATGGTGAGCCCCGCGCGGGCGGAAGTTCGATCGGCGGCGGGGGTGATGGAGATGGTCTTTCCGAAGGAGAAGCAGCCGACGGTGAGTTGTTTCTCCGGCTACCGCGTGTATGTCGACGGGGTTGTGCGGATGAAAACGGGCGCGGGGGAACTGACGATCAAGCTGCGGCCGGACATGGCACCGAATACGGCGTGGAACTTTCGGCACCTTGCCGAGAGCGGTTTCTATGACGGGACGGATTTTCATCGGGTGGTGCCGGTGGGACGGATCGCGGGCAAGGGGTTTGTTGTGCAGGGTGGTGATCCGACCTCGACGGGTGAGGGGACGCCCGGGTATGACATTGCGTTTGAGCCGACGGCGTTGAAGCACGACTTCGGGGTTGTGTCGATGGCGCGGGATGCGGAGGCGAACACCGCGGGAGCGCAGTTTTTCATTTGTCTGTCGCGCGACGAAACGGCGCGGCTGGACGGGTTGTACTGCGCGTTTGGGCAGATCGTCGAAGGTGAGAGTGTGCGGACGCTGCGGGTGATTGAGTCGGGGAAGTTGCTGCCCGGAGGGGACCGACCCGAGAAGCCGGTGAAGATCGAGCGGGCGTGGGTTGAGGATGCGCCGGCGCGGGATAAGCAGCCGGCGGAAGCGCGTGTTGGTGGAGCGGATGGGGGGCGGTGAAGGGCGGGTTTCGCGTAGAATCGGCTTTGAACGCAGAAGGAACGCGCACGGCTCTGGAGAGCCGTGCCACCAGAGGACGGTGAGGCATATGAAAGCACACGGCGCGACGGTTGACAAGGTGATGGCGGAGGCGCGGGCGGCGTCGTTCACCAAGCGTTCGATCAAAGGCCCGAGCAAAGAAGCGGGGCTGCGGTTGGCGTTGTCGATGATCGATCTGACGACGCTGGAGGGGAAGGACACGCTGGAGAAGGCGCGGTCGCTGTGCCGAAAGGCCGTGGACCCGGGGGATGGGGTGGCGGGGCTGGGTGGGGGGGCGCTCCCGACGGCGGCGGCGGTGTGCGTGTATCCGACGATGGTGGCGGCGGCGCGGAAGGAGCTTGACGGCTTCGGTGCGCGCGGCAAGGCGGTGAAGGTGGCGGCGGTGGCGACGGGGTTCCCCTCGGGGCAGTACCCGCTGAAGGTTCGCTTGGACGACACGCGGCGAGCGGTGGAGGCGGGCGCCGACGAGATCGACATGGTCATCTCGCGCGGGGCGTTTCTGTCGGGCGATGAGAAGAAGGTCTTTGACGAGATCGCTTCGACGGTTGAGGCGTGCGGGTGGAGCTTTGAGGCGAGCGGAAAGAGCGGAGCGAAGAAAGCCGTGCGGCACGGGGCGCATCTGAAGGTGATCCTGGAGACGGGCGAGTTGGAGACGCTGGACAACGTGCGAAGGGCGAGCGACTTGGCGATCCGCGCGATGCACAGCACGGGGCTGACGAGCATCCCCGGCGCGGGGTTCATCAAGACGAGCACGGGGAAGGTCGAGCCCGCGGCGACGATGCCCGTGACGCTCGTGATGCTCGAGGCGATCCGCGACCACTATCTGAGTACGGGGGAACTGGTGGGCATGAAGCCCGCCGGGGGCATCCGCACGGCGAAGAGCTCGCTGCATTACCTGGTGATGCTGAAAGAAACGCTGGGCGAGATCAAGAACGGGGCGTATCTGTCGCCTGAGTTGTTCCGGTTCGGGGCGAGTGCGTTGATGAACGATCTGTGCCGACAGCTTGCGTGGCTGAAGCGCGGGCGGTACGCGGCGCGGTATGACTTTGCGGAGGCGTGATCGGTTTTGTTTTTGCACGAAGACGCGAAGAAGGAAAAGAGCAGAGATTGGCGATGGGGTGTGTGGGTGAGGTCGTTTTCTTTATTTGGGTGTGCCGCTGGTTGGGTTTGAGGTTGAGCATGAGTATGAACATGAACGCGAGCGTGAAGTTGAATGGGGAGTCGAAGCGCAGCCGTCGTGGGTCGACTTCGGTTCTTTCGGCGTTGGTGCTGTGCGCGTCGATCGGCGTGGGTCTTTCCATGCTGGGCGGCTGCGCGGGGACGGGCGGCTCGGGGGGGCAGCCCTCGGCGGCGGAGCTTCGTGAGGGAAAGGTCGAGCTTGTGGGCATTCTGCAGGGCGGGCAGATCGCCATCGGTGGCGAGACGACCGGGTGGGTGCTAAATCTGGGTGAGGATCGCGGCGCGGTGGAGGTGGATGTGGTGAAGGTGGCGACGCAGGCCGGGGCGGCGGAGGGGAAGCGCGTGGTGATCGTGGGCGAAGTGACGACGCGGCAGTACGTCACCCGCGGCGGCGTGAAGACGGTTGTGGTCGAATCGCTGGTGGAGCAGCCGACGGGGAGCGGGAGAGGGAAGCGGTTGGAGGATGGCGGGCGGAGCATCCCGCCGCCGCCGGGCCCGCGCGGATGAGGGAAAGAACGCGAACGTGAACGTGAACGCGAACGCGAACGCAAACGCGAACGCACAGTCAACGTGCACATGAACATGAATGTGCTTTGCGTATGAGGGGTGATTGGCGGCGGTCGATCGAACACGAGAAGGGGGCATCGGCGTGAGCATCCGAACTCGGCTCATGAACGCACTCTGCGGCACGCTGCTCTTGTGGCAACGGCTGTGGCGGCGGCTGCGCATCGTGCGGCTGGTGATGGTCTTTGCGGTGCTTGGGGTGGTTTCGACGGTGGCGATGACGTGGGCGATGGCGTGGTGGGCGACGAGCGATCCGCGGCGGCTTTCGCTGACGAAGGATGAAGAGATCGCGTGCGCGACGGTGACTGTGAAGTCTCTTTGCGATGTCACCCCTGCGAGCGATTTCGATGTGTTCATTCCGCGAATCGCCACCTGTACTGTTCAGGCATCGTTCGGGTGGCCCTGGCGCACGATGGACTTTGTGCTCAGCACGTCTGATTACGCTCGGCCGATCGGCATGATCTATGCCGGGTATGGCTCGTCGCACGCTGCGTCGATGAACTACCAAATCGGGCAGCCCGGGACGTCGGTCGCTGGGATGTCGATGGCGACGGTGTGCTTGCCGCTGCGTCCGATTCCCGCGGGGTTTGTTGCGTTTTCGTTGATCATGTCCGCTGCGTGGTTTGTGCTGTGGCTTTGCATGCGACGGTCGCTGGGTGGTCGCTCGTCGGCACGGGGCGGAGAGGATGGTTCGTTGCTTGCGTTGGTGTTCGTTCTTTGCCGCGTCGGCAGGTATGCGATGGCAGGGTTTGCGTTGAGTGTGGCGTGCGCGTGGTGGATGGGTTGGAATCGCGAGATTGATACGGACAAGCTGCCGCCAGCGGCGACGAGCGTGGTGAACTCGGAGGATCTCGATCTTGCGGCTCGGAGATTTCTGTACTCGGGCACGTGGACCGGACCGGTTGTGCCCGTGTGGCACGAGGTGGATCGGGCAAGGTGGAGCGGGATCGGGTATGCGGTCACTCGAATGAAGCCCGGCGAGCGCACGATGATGTCGGACGGGCAGTTTGTTGCAGGGCGAGCATCTGCGGACTTTCCGGAGTGGATGGTGTGCACGTTCGGGCTTCCGTTGCCCGCGATGACGTGGGAGTATTCGAGGACGAACTCGGTGCTCACGGCGTTTGGAGGAACGGTTTCGGAGGAGATGGCCGAGGGATTTCGCGGCGGGATGCTGATCTGCTTGCCGGGCGATCTGCGGCCGGTGCCGTTCTGGGAACACGCGATGCGCAACCGTTTGCCGCTGGCGATCGAGCCGGTGCCGATGGCGTTCAATGTGGCGTTCTGGGGCGGCGGCTTGTGGCTGATTGTGGGGGGTTCACGCCGATTGGTTGATCGGCACTTGGCGCGGGTGGGTGTATGCCGCGACTGCGGCTATGACGCGCGCGGGCTTGCGCGGTGTCCGGAGTGTGGCGGCGAGATGAACGCCCAGCCGGTCGCAGACCAGGCGGCGGTGGGGAGCCTGGCTGGTCGGGGCTGAACGGGGCGAAAAGCCGGGCGGACGCGGGGTTTGGGGGTCGGTACACTGAGAGCACTATGGCTCAGCGAACTGCGCGGGTTGATCGTCGGAATGGTGGTGATGGCGCGGGCGGTGGGGGTGGGGCGAAGGCGACATCGGCCGGCAAGGGCGGTGGTGCGCGAGCGGGGAAGGACGCGTCGAGCTTTGTCGCGGGCGGTGCGTGGGACTATTCCCCCGCGCCCGAGACCGTGAAGGTCAAGATCGCACCGCGGTACGGGCTGTACATCAACGGCAAGTTTGTTGAGCCGCACGGCGACGGCGCGGGGTACTTCACCACCGTGAACCCCGCGAACGAGCAGACGCTCAGCCAGATCGCCCTCGCGTCGGAGGCGGATGTTGATCGCGCGGTGGAGGCGGCGCGCGATGCGCTGCCCAAGTGGCGGGCGCTCTCGGGTACGGAGCGCGGCAAGTATCTGTACCGCATCGCCCGGCGAGTTCAGGAGCGGGCCCGCGAGCTGGCGATCCTTGAGACGATGGACGGCGGCAAACCGATCAAGGAATCGCGCGATGTGGATATCCCGCTGGTGGCGCAGCACTTTTTCTATCACGCGGGTTGGGCGGACAAAATCAAGTACGCGTTCCCGGGGCGCGAGGCGCGGCCGGTGGGCGTGTGCGGGCAGATCATCCCGTGGAACTTCCCGCTGCTGATGGCGGCGTGGAAGCTCGCGCCGGCGCTGGCGTGCGGAAATACGTGCGTGCTGAAGCCCGCGGAGACCACGAGCCTGACGGCGCTTCGGCTGTGCGAGATCTTTGACGAGGTGGGCTTGCCGCCGGGCGTGGTGAATGTGGTGACGGGCGCGGGGATGACCGGTGCGGCGGTGGTGAATCACCCGAAGGTCGACAAGGTGGCCTTCACAGGGAGCACGGAGGTGGGGAAGAAGATCGCGGCCGCGGTGGCGGGTGAGGTGGGCACCGGTGCGCGGGCGCTGCCCAAGCGTTTGACGCTGGAGCTGGGCGGCAAGAGCGCCAACATCATCTTTGACGACGCGAGCATTGATCAGGCGGTGGAGGGGATCGTCGAGGGGATCTACTTCAACCAGGGGCACGTGTGCTGTGCCGGCTCGCGATTGTTCGTGCAGGAGGGCGTGGTTGATGAGGTGGTGAAGAAGCTGAAGATCAGGCTGGCGTCGCTGCGGGTGGGCGATCCGATGGACAAGAACACCGACATCGGCGCGATCAACTCGCGCGAGCAGCTCAAGAAGATCGACTCGTATTTGAAG
>JAVTWO010000139.1:36317-39837 GCA_032229765.1 Phycisphaerales bacterium
CGCGCCTACAAACAATCGCGACTCGTTTTTGAGGCGGGGTCTGCGGGTGGGCGCTATTTTGCCGGTGCCGGGGGGGGGGGGTCCGGGGCTGAGCGCATTCTCATCGTCGGAGCGTGACAACGCCAGCGCCGTGGTGAGCAACACGCAGGGCGGCGGGTTTTATTGCCGCCCGTGCTTCTTTACGGGCGTGCAGATGAGCCACACCGTTGCGCGGGAGGAGATCTTTGGACCGGTGCTCAGCGTGCTGACATTCCGCACGCCCGAGGAGGCGCTGCTGCGTGCGAACAACTCGCCCTACGGCCTGGCGGCGGGCGTGTGGACCGACAAGGGGAGCAAGATCCTCGAGATCGCTCGGCGGCTTGAGGCGGGCGTGGTGTGGTTGAACACGTACAACAAGTTCGATGCCGCGAGTCCGTTTGGGGGATACAAGGAAAGCGGCTTCGGTCGTGAGGGCGGCGTTCAGGGCCTGCGGGCGTATTTAGAGGTTTGAAATGCGGACGACGGAGTGAACCCGCGAGCGTGCGGGCGCACTTCACGCTCAGCACCGAACGGTTCGCAGGCTCGGCGGATGGGCAATGAAAAGCCCGGCCGAGGGATCACGGGTGATTCCTTCAGGCCCGCGGACGCCTCGGTGATGGAGCATTCCGATGATCGGCACGACGAAGATGAGCAGCGGCACGCAGACCAACACGAGCCTCAACGACCGAACCGGCGCACGCACGACGGGCGCGATCAAGCCCGCGCTGCTGGGAGCGGCGGCGGTGGTCGCGCTGGCGGGGATGTTCTTCGGGGCGGGTGCACTGACGACGCCGCGTGAGGCGCGGGCGATGAGCGGGACGGCCGAGCTTTTCGAGCGTCAGTGGCGCGACGGCCCGGCGATGAACAACGAAACCAAGGCGGGCCAGGTCATCGCGCAGGGCACGGCGCGGGTCTCGCGCACCCCCGATTATGTCGACATCGTCGTGGGCGTTGAGACTTCGGGCAATACCGCGGGTGAGGCCCAGACCGACTGCTCAACGAAGATGGAGAAGGTCATCGCGGCCCTGAAGGCGATGAACCTTGCGGGGATTGAGCTGAAGACCGGCGCGATCGAGCTGCGCCCGCGGTACAACGACCGCGAGGTCTACAACAACGGCGAGCCGCGGAAGGTGCTGGGGTACGTCGGCGTGAACACGCTGCGCGTGCGGACGACGGATTTGAAGGCCGTGGCGCGGGTGATCGACGCGTCGCTGACGCAGGGCGCGAATCGGGTGGACTCGGTGAGCTTCGCGATCCGCGAGGCGCTGCAGGCGCGGGAGGAGGCGCTGAAGCTGGCGACGCAGGCGGCGAAGCGGAAGGCGGGCGTGATGGCCGAGGCTTTGGGGCAGGGGCTGGGGCGCGTGGTGATCATCAGCGAGAGCTCGCGCGAGACGGGCTGGAACCGCACGGCCCAGTACGCCAACAGCATGAAGAGCGAGCAGGGGCAGGCGGGTGAGGATTCGGTTGAGGCGGGGACGATCGACATCTCGGTCGATGTCAGCATCACCTTTGAACTCAGCGAGAAGAGCACCAACAAACCCGGCGCGGGCGACGGTAACGTCGGCGGCACCGGCGGAGGCAAGCGATGACCAGCGATCAGCAGCGTCTGGACGTGCAGAAGACCTTCAAGCTCTACGTCAACGGGGCGTTCCCACGCTCCGAGTCCGGACGCTCTGAGCCGATCGTCGGTGCGGGCGGGCGGGTTGTGGGGCACGTCAGCAAGGCGAGCCGAAAGGACCTGCGCGACGCGGTGGTCGCCGCCCGCGGCGGGCTTGGCAAGTGGAAGGGCGCAACCGCGTACAACCGCGGGCAGGTGCTCTACCGCATGGCGGAGATGCTCGAAGGCAAGCGGCGTGAGTTCGAGGCGCTGCTGGCCGACGCGGGGAGCAGCGAAGCCTCGGCCGCGGCGGAGGTCAGCGCCGCGGTGGACCGCTTGGTCTGCTTCGCAGGCTGGACGGACAAGTTTGCTCAGGTGCTGGGCGGGCAGAACGCCGTGGCGGGCCCGTACTGGAACATCACCGTTGCCGAGCCCACGGGCGTCATCGGCGTGGTGGCGCCCACATCGCCCGCGCTGCTGGGTCTGATCGCGCTGACGGCCCCGGTGATCTGCGCGGGCAACACCTGCGTGGTCATCAGCGAGGCCTTCGCCCCCGTGGTCAGCGTCTTCGGCGAGGTCTGCGCCACCAGCGACCTGCCCGCGGGGGTCATCAACCTGCTCACCGGCTCGATCGACGAACTCGCCCCCGTGCTGGCAAAGCACCGCGACGTCGACGGCGTGCACGCGCTGGCGGGTTCGGCGAGCCTCTCGGGCATCTTGCTCGAAGGGGCCGCGGACAACCTCAAGCGCGTGAAACTTCGCAAAGCGGAAACGGACCTGTTCGACAGCGAGGCGTGCACGGAGCCAGGGTGGATCGAGCCGTTCGTGGAATACAAGACGGCTTGGCACCCGGTGGGGGCTTGAGGGGAGCTCAAGCTCAAAGCTCAAAGCTCAAAGCTCAAAGCTCTATGCTCAAAGCAGTAAAGTAGGAAATCCGGAGAGCGAGTATTACGCCAACCGCGCCGCCAGGCGGGCGTTGTCTTTCACCAGTTCGATGTTGGCCTTGAGTGTCGCGCCGCCCGAGAGGCGGTGGAGGGCGCCGAGGATCGCGGGGGTGACGTCCCGGCCGTCGGCATTCTTTGCGTTCGCTTCGTCCTGCGCTTGTTTGAGCCAGGATTCGAACTGGTTTGCGGGGATTTCGAACTGCTGGGGGATCGGGTTGCAGACGACGATGCCGCGGGCGGTGCGGGGGAGTTCGTCGTGGATGAATCGAGCGAGCTCGCCCTCGTCGTCGAAGCGTGCGTCGACGCCCGCGCCGCCGTCGCGGCAGTAGAAGGCGGGGAAGCGGTCGGTGCGGAAGCCGACCACCGTGACGCCCAGGGTTTCGAGGGCTTCGCGGGTGTTGATCACGTCGAGGATGGATTTGCACCCGCTGGTGACCACCGCGACGGGGAAGCGGGTAAAGGCGCTCAGGTCGGCGGAGATGTCGAGGCGTTGGAAGAGGTTGCGGTGCACGCCGCCGAGCCCCCCGGTGGCGAAGAGTCGCACGCCCGCGCCCGCGGCGAGTTCCATCGTGGTGCTCACGGTGGTCGCGCCGTGCTGCTTGCGGTAGAGTGCCGGGCCCAGGCTGGCGGTGTTGAGCTTTTGGACGCTGGGCTGATCGAGGAGCAGGCGGAGCTCGTCGTCGGTCATGCCCACGCGGGGCTGGCCTTGGACGACGCCGACGAGGGCGGGCTGGACGCCGTTGGTTCGGACGATGGAGGAGAGCTCGTGGGCGAGGGCGAGGGATTCGGTGCGGGGCACGCCGTGGATGAGCAGGGTGGTTTCGAGGGCGACCCGGCGGGGGACGAATCGCCCGTGATGGTGGGGAGCTGGTGCGGGAGTGGGGGAGTTGGCGGCGGCGGAGGAAGGGGAAGGGGGGGAGGGGGTGGTGGAAGCGGGGTTCATACCCAGAATGTAGCCGGA
>JAVTWO010000140.1:0-38790 GCA_032229765.1 Phycisphaerales bacterium
AAAACCGCGCACCTCACGCACGACGGCGGGGTCAACTTCCCCGTGCCCATGTCCGTGCTTGTTGGTCTGACGGTCATCATGCTCATCGGCCTTCTCGACGACGTCATCAACGTCACCCCATCGCAGAAGATCGGCGGCATGCTCATCGCAAGCGCTGCGCTGGCGTATCAGGACGTCGGTGTGAAGGTCGCTTCGCAGGTGCTCACCGGCGCTGGGGCGATCTTCAGCGAGAAGCTGGGCATGCCCGCGGGCTGGGTCATCGATTATCCGCTGGGGTTTGAGATCCCGCTCATCGGCGCAAGCCTGCATCTGGACATCATCTATTGGACGGGCACCGCGGTGATCGCGATCTTCGTCCTGGGCGCGTGCAACGCGCTCAACCTCATCGACGGGCTCGACGGGCTCTGCTCGGGCATCACCGCCATCGCGGGCTGTGCGCTGCTCATCATGGCGCTGACGCTGGCGCTCTACGACGACGGCCCGCTCGACGGCGCCCGCATCATCCTCTGCCTGGCGATGGTGGGCGCGTGCCTGGGGTTCCTGCCTCACAACTACAACCCCGCGTCGATTTTCTTGGGTGACGCCGGTTCGCTCATGCTGGGGTACCTCACGATCGTCATTGTGCTGACCCTTGGCGATACAGGACGCACCAACCTCGTGCTGTGCGGGCTGATCGTCTTCGCGGTGCCGATCATCGACACCTCGCTGGCGATCGTTCGGCGAAAGCTCGCTGGGCAGAGCATCTCCTCCGCCGACGACAACCACCTGCACCACATCCTCAAGCGACTCATGGGCGTCAAGGGCGCGGTGAGTGTGCTGTACCTGATGGGCGGCGCGTTCGGCGTGCTGGGTGTGGCGATGCAGGCAACCAAGTCGCGGTTCGTCTACGCGTTGGTCCTCGTCGCGGCGTCGTTCATCGGCGTGATCGCGCTGAAGTCCGCGCGTCGCAAGCAGATCGAGGAACAGATGCTCGCGAAGACGGGCCCGGTGAAGCCGGTGGTGGTGGGGGGCGAGGGCGCGATCGCCCATCAAGCCGCCGCGGTGCCGACGGGCTCGCTGCCGCCGCCGGTGCAGGCACCGGTGCAGACCAAGGCGTGAACCTCATTCGCGAAAAGCTCAGTCCTTGAACAAACTGTTTTCGGTTCAGTGCGTCGCACGTCCGCCGTCACTCGCGGCAGGCTTGCCGTGACGCTGTCTCCACAGTGTGACCGCCTCAGGCTCGCGGGCGTAGATCGGTGCAAGCTCCGCAAGATCCACGGCGTTCAATCGAGCAGCGCCCGCGAGCACCGCTTCGGCGCTCAGTCGCGTGCGATGGGTGGAAAAGCCGAGCTCGTGTGCGCGGTCGAGCAGCGCCTTGGGCGTGTGATCGTCGATCAGCAGGATCGTTCTTTGCGGCAATACCCGCTGAAGATCATCCGGACCGATCAGGATTCCTTCGGGGAGCGCAACGCCGGCCTGATCGAGCATTTCGCTCGTGATGATTTGCGTGAACGCGGCTTCGCCCTTGACGCTCAGCAGCGGAGCGTACGCGGATTCGATTGCATTGTCGGCGGAGGCGCGATCGAGGCGGGCGTTGAGGGCGGCGCACCATGCGCTGGGGACGCTCACACAGCGAGCACCGCTGACCATCGCGATCATCTTCGCCGCAGCGATGGCCATGCGGAGGGCGGTGTATCCGCCGGGCCCCGTGCTGACGGCGACGAGTCGAAGCTCGCGGGTCGTGCTGCCCGCTTCGATCATGACTCGGTCGATGGCGCTGACGAGATCGTCTTCACCCCGACCAAGCTCGCGGATCGGTTGTTCGCCCAGAACTTTGACCACGCGCCCGGATGTTCGATCGACCAAGCCCAAAGCCACCTGCGCGGGCGAGATCCCCCCCGCACGCGAGGCGGGGTTGCTGTTCTCGATCGCCAGCACGAGCTGTTCGTTGTGGGTTTCCACGTGTGCGAACGGTAGTCGCGGCGGGTGCGTGAAGGGTCTTCCGTGCCGGCCGAGGGTCGTGATCCCCGGCATATCCTGAGGGTGCAGCGCCCGTAGCTCAGCTGGATAGAGCGGCGGTTTCCTAAACCGCAGGTCGTTGGTTCGAATCCAATCGGGCGCGCTTGCATGACCGGCACCTCTGAGGCTTCACCGAACGAGTACGTTCTGGGCACCGGCGGCGACGAACTCGCCCGCCTCGCCTTTCAGCACCGCCTGTGGAGCGACGCCGCCCACGAAGCCTGGCGATCCGCGTGCATCGGCCCCGGGCAACGCGTCATCGACATCGGCTGCGGGCCCGGCTTCGCCTCCTTCGATCTTGGTGAACTCGTCCGCGCCGGCGGGCTCATCACGGGCGGCGAAGTTGTCGGCGTCGACGAATCCGCCGGGTTCGTTCATCACCTCAACGCACAAGCCCACGCACGCGGGCTCAACCACGTCAAGGGACTTGTGGGAGATGTTCAGGCGCTGACCAGCATCAGCGAGCTTCGCAGTAGCATCAACCAGTTCGATCTCGCCTACGCACGCTGGGTCTTGTGCTTCGTTCCCAAGCCCGATCAGGTCGTTCTCGGAGCGGCAAAGCTCCTGAAGCCCGGCGGGCGGTTGGTCGTTCACGACTACTTCAACTACAGCGCCATGCGCATCGCCCCCATGGGCACCGCCTTCAGCGAGCTGTACATCAAGGTCGTTCGCGCTACCGACGCGAGCTGGCGCGAGCGTGGCGGCGATCCCGACATCGTCGGGCGTTTGCCCGCGATGTGTCAGCAGGCCGATCTTTCGGTGATCTCGATCCGTCCGATCCAACGCATCGCCCGCCCGGGTGAGACGATGTTCAACTGGGTCGCGACGTGGTGGCGGAACTATGTTCCGAAGCTGGTGGCGATGGGCAAGATCACGCCCGAGGATCAAGCCGCGTTCTTCAAGGGTTGGGACGAACTCGAACGCTCGCCCTCGGCGTTCGTCATGTGCCCCTGCGTGTACGAGCTCATCGCGCAGAAAGCCTGATCGCTCAAAGCGCCCGCGCACGAACGTTCACACCACCGGGATCAGCATCTCCGCGAGCTCGCGCCTGGGCGTGTGTGCCGGGGGCTTCTCGTTGCAGTACCCAACCCGCAGCACGATCTGCGGCAGCGCGTTCTCGCTCAGCAGCTTCTGCAGGTGCAGCCGTGCAGTGGGGATCTCCACCGGCTGGTTGAGGTAGCTCGACGCGATCCCGACGCCCGACAATCGAAGCACGAGCGCCGAAAGGGCCATACCCGTGCGCAGCCAGTCCGCCTGCGTGTCGGCGTTCGAGCCCAGCACCACCAGCAGGGGCGAGTGGCTGGCCAGGTGCTCGTCCATCGCGCCCTTGCCTTTGCCGACATCGAAGGTCCGCACCACCAGCGGGGCCACGAGCGATTCGAGCTCGTTCATGCCGAAGGCGTAGCCGGGGATGCCGTCGCGGTGGTGCGTGCGGTTGTGGTGCATCCACATCGCCAGTTCACGCCGAAATGCCCGCGATTCGAACTGCAGCAGGTCGGCCTCCGCGATGAGCTTCGCGAGCTTCGTCCTCGCCAGCTCGCTGGCCATCACTTCCAAGTGGATCGAATGCTCCTTGCAGAGGCGGAGCATCTCGGCGATCACCGGCGCGGGGATCTCTCGTCGAAGGTACCGCGCACGGACCGTCCGGCGGTTCGGAATCGCGGCAAAGAGCCGGGCGTCGTCGCTGCCGGGGACCATCGACCCCGTCAGCTCGAACCGCGCCATCAGGTCGGGCTCTTTCTTCTCCGGCAGCAGCTTGAGCTTCGTCGCCAGCCCGAACCGCCCCAGCGCCACCCGCAGGTGATGCACCGCGCACCCAACCGAGATCGTCAGCTCGCGGTCGTTCGGATCAACCACCGGCAGCGCCCGCGTCCGATCCGCAAAGACATCCACGCGGTCGTTGTGCACCTGGAACCGCCACGGCTGGCTGTTGTGGCTGCTCGGCGCCAGCGTCGCGTACCGCACACAGAACATGAGTTGATCGTGCGATGAGCCGCGGGCGGGGAACTGCTCTTCGTCGATGAGCCAGGGCCCGGTCACGCCCGGCGCGACGGGCGCGGTTGGACTGCTCAGCGGCTTGCTCTCGCTCTTCTTTGCTCGCAGCGCGGGCTTGTTCGACTTCGGGGCCTTGCTACCCAGCGCTGAGAGCTCCAGCCCTTCGGTCAGCGAGGGCTTGGGCTGCGTGCCGTCGAGGCTGTACCGCTTCACCTCGCCCTGCGCCCGCTTGTTGACGACGTTCTTGCCCACGCTCCACCTCCGCGCGGTGTACAGACCGGACTGTCCATCGCACCAACAGCGTACAACCGCACGAGGCCGACCGTTCGGCCTTCAACGACGAACTTACCCGATCTTCTCTTTCCCGCCCATGTACGGGCGCAGGACCTCGGGGATCACCACGCTGCCGTCCTTCTGCTGGTACATCTCCAGGATCGGGATCATCAGCCGCGGACTGGCCGCGACGGTGTTGTTCAGCGAGTGGCAGAAGATCGTCCCCTTGCCGTCGCTGCCCTTGTACCGCATGTTCAGCCGCCGGCACTGGTAGTCGTACAACCGACTCGCGCTGTGCGTCTCGCCGAAGTCGCCCGAGGGCGTGCCGTCGGCGGCGATCTCGCCGCGCCCGGGCATCCAGCTCTCGATGTCGATCATGTCCGCGTTCTTCACGCCCAGGTCGCCCGTGCAGCACTGCAGCAACCGGTACGGCAGCCCCAGGCTCTTCAGCAGATCCTCAACGTACCCGATCATCCGCGCGTGCCACATTCGGCTTTCCTGCTCGTCGGCCTTGCAGATCACCACCTGCTCGACCTTGTCGAAGACGTGCACGCGGTACAGACCGGCCGTATCGCGCCCCGCCGCCCCCGCCTCACGCCTGAAGCACGGCGAGACCGTGCAGTACTTCAAGGGCAGCTTCGTCTCGTCGAGGATCTCGTTCATGTGCAGGGCCATCAGCCCCACCTCGCCCGTGCCGGTCAGATACAGGTCCGCCGCCCGGCCCTCGTCGGGGCCCTGCGCGTCGGCGTTCTGCCGCTGGCTCTCGGGGATGTGGTACGCCTGCTCGCGCCCCGCGGGGAAGAACCCCGTCCCCACCATCGCCTCCTCACGCACCAGCACCGCGGCACTCACGGGCGTGAAGCCGTGCTTGTGCACCATGAAGTCCAGCGCGTACCGAGTGACGGCCTGGTGCAGCAGAAAGCCCATCCCCGTCAGCACGTACGACCGCGCACCGGAGATCTTCGCCCCGCGCGGGAAGTCCACCAGCCCCAGATCCTTGCAGAGCTGAATGTGGCTCTTGGGCGCAAAGCCCCGCTGCGCCGCGAAAGGCTTCGACGGATCGAAGGCAAAGGCGCCGTTCGTTGGGAACCAGCGCCGAACTTCCACGTTGTCGTCGCTGCCCGAACCGACCGGAACATCCGGGTCCGGCGGCTGCGGGATCGTCAGCAGGATCGCGTTCACCTCGGGCTCAAGCCGCGAGACCACCGCCTCAAGCTGGGAGATTTCTTCTTTCAAGGCCGCGGGCTTGGCCTTGAGCTGATCGAGCTGCTGCTGGATGACATCGCGAGCGGCACCGTCGGCCTTCTTGAGCTCCGCCTGCAGCTTGCCCATCTGCGGGCCCAGCTCCTTATCGATCTTGCCGCGCTCTGCCCGCTTCTGCTCAAGCTGCGTGAGCGCCGCCCGCCGCTCCTCGTCGAGGCGCAGCAGACGGTCGATCTGGACTTCCATGTTCTTGCGGGCGGCCCCGTCTTTGAACCGCTGGGGCTGCTCGCGGAGTTGCTTCAGGTCGATCATGATGGGCGGAGGGTAGGGAGCCAAGAGCCGCACGGGCATCCCCGGGGTCCCCCGGTGTTGCATGAAAACGCACGAACGCGATCAGACCAGGCCCCGAACTTGATACCATCCGCTCGCGATGGCGAAGCTCCACCTCACCTCATCCGACGGCCGCGGCTACCACTTCGACCTCGACAAGGAGCCGATCAAGATCGGCCGCGCCAAGGACAACACCCTCACCCTCAACGACGAGGCCGCCAGCCGATACCACTGCGTCCTCGAGCCCGACGCGAAGGGCGGGTGCCTCCTCCGCGATCTGGGCTCCCGCAACGGCACCAAGCTCAACAACGTCCGCCTCATCAACGAGGCCAAGCCCGTCAAGCCCGGCGACAGCGTGAAAGTGGGGGGGCACTCCTTCACCATCGAGGGGGGGGAGGGCGATAAACCCGCGGGGGATTCCGCTCGACGTGCCCGCAGCGAAGCGGGCGTCGACGCCACCTCGCAGACGTGGGTGAAGGACCTTCGCACCGCGATCACCGCCCTGCCGCTCAAGGGCGAGGGCGACGACGAGAAGGTCACCCTTGTCGATGCCGCGGGCGACGCCTCGACCGTGCTGGGGACCGACGCCGAGGGCCCGCTGGCGCTGCGGCTGCTTCTGCTCCTGGCCGCCAAGAGCCGGGCGACGGATATCCATCTTGAGCCCCGCAACACCGCCGCCCACGCCCGCCTGCGGGTTGACGGGCAGATGGTCAGCGTCTGCGACATCCCCCTTAAGGTCGGGCAGCTCGTCGTCGGCGTGATCAAGACCGCCTGCCAGATGCGCATGACCCACGACGACGCGGTCCTCGACGGGCACTTCTCTTCGCGACTGAAGAGTCGAAGGGTGGATTACCGCGTCAGCATCACCCCGAGCGTCCACGGGCAGAAACTCGTCTTACGCGTGCTCGATGCCGCCATCGCCCCGCGATCACTCTCCGAGCTCGGCCTGCCGGCGTACATGCACAACCGCGTCAAGAAAGCCTGCTCGAAGGAACAGGGCTTCGTCCTCGTCTGCGGGCCAACCGGCAGCGGCAAAACCACCACCCTCTACAACGCCCTCCGCGAGATCGACCGCGAAACCTCCAACATCGTCACCATCGAAGACCCCGTCGAGTACCAGCTCGAAGGCACCACGCAGATCCCCATCGACGAGAAGAAGGGCAACAGCTTCAGCCAGTTGTTGCGCTCCGTCCTGCGACAAGACCCCGACGTCATCCTCGTCGGCGAGATCCGCGACGAAGAGACCGCCCGCACCGCGATGCAGGCGGCGATGACCGGGCACCTGGTCTTCTCCACCGTGCACAGCAAGGACTCGATCTCCGCCGTCTTCCGCCTGCTGGATCTGAAGATCGAACCCTTCCTGGTCGCCAGTTCGCTGGAGATCGTCCTGGCCCAGCGTCTGGTGCGAGCGCTCTGCGACAACTGCAAGTCCGCCGTGCGCATTACTCCGCGCCAGGCGACGACGATGGGCAAGTTCCTCGAGGGCAAGAACGAGCTCTACGTCCCCGTCGGCTGCCCGGCGTGCCTGAAGACCGGCTACCGCGGCCGCAAGGCGATCTTCGAGCTGCTCGACTTCACCGACGAGCTCCGCGACATCGTGCTGAAAGAACCCACCATCGCCCAGATGAAGAAGGTCATCGAGAAAGGCCTCTTCACCACGCTGCAGCAGAGCGGCTGGCGGCTGGCGGCCGACGGCGGGACCGACCTTGAAGAGGTCGAACGCGTCGCCGGCGGCGGTGCGTAAGTTCGCGAGGCGAGAAGACTTTTCACAAAGAGAACGCTGAGAGCGCAGAGCGAAGACGAGGAAGACCGAGCCGGCCTCAAGGTCATGGCGTGAAGCTGGGCAATCTTTCGGGCTCGAGCGCCCGACACTTCTCGCGGCACACCCCCTTTTTCTGGGTTGTTCGCGCGATATTCTCGGCGCTTTTCCTTGCTCAATCTTCGCGCCGCTGTACCTTCTCCCCGTCGTGTTCACGCCGGTGCGTGCTTTGCCCTCTCCGCGAAGCCCGTCGGCCTCATCACCGTGGAGGATCCCATGCGCCTGTCGTCCGTTCTTCCCGCGGCCATCGCCGCCGCCGCTCTTTCGTCGGTCTCACTCGCCCAATCCACCTACTCGCCGCTGGCCTTCGGGCCCCTGGGCGCCGCCCCCGCGGGCACGTTCTACACCAGCACGATCGACATCTCCGCCGACGGCACCTTCATCCTCGCGACGCTGAACAACGGCAACCAGCGCTACATCACCCCCGCCGGCACGCTGACCCTCAGCGGCACGGGCGCGGCCGTCTCGCTCTCGGGCGACGGGCAGACCGTCCTGGGCGGTCAGTTCGGCAGCAACCCGCAGCGCTGGCAGTACGCCGATCGCGCCGCGAACAACATCGCCAGCGAGAACATCACCTGGCCGGGCGGGCCGGTGGCCTTCGGGCCGGCCTACGGCTCGAACAACGACGCCTCGGTCTCCGCCCTGCTAAGCCCCACCGTCAGCGTCGTGGGCCCCTTCGGACGAATCACCGCCCAGTCGGCCTTCCAGGCCGTCAGCCCCGCCGGTTCCGCGGGCGCCTACCGCGGGATCGCGGCCAACGTGCCCATCGTGGGGATCCTCGGCACGCTGCCGGGCAACCCCACCAACGCCTACCAGTGGAACTATCAAACCGGCGTGCTCACCCCGCTGACCCTTCCCGCCGGGGCCTCCTCGCTGAACATGACCACCAACGCCACGAACCTCTCGGGGGACGCCAGCGTCATCGTCGGCGGCGCGACCTTCGGCACCGTCACCCGCCCGTACTGGTGGGACGCCGCCGGCAACGCCAACGCCATCCCCATCGCCCCCGGCGCGGTGCTCATGAACGCCGTGACGACGAACCTCACCGGCACGCTCATCGGCGGCTCGACCTCCCTGGGCGGTGGTGTGAACCACGGCTACATCTTCTCCCGCCTCGACGGCACGTACTACGACCTGCACACCATCTACAGCACCGCCGGCATCCTCCCCGCGGGCTGGACGCTCACCAACGTGCAGCACATCAACGACGACGGCTCGCGGATCTTCGCGCAGGTCATCGACAACACCGGCGCGGCCCGTGCGGTGGTGCTCAGCGGGACGTACTCGATCCCGGCTCCGAGCGCGCTGGGCGTGCTGGGGCTGGCGGGCGTCGTGGCGGCACGGCGGCGGCGGGCGTAAATCGAAGGCGACATGGCACATGGCACAGGGCCACATGGCACAGCCGGAGGTCTTGGTGCGCGCGTGACGGCGGGCTTCTCGGACGTGGCCGATTGGGTGGTGTTTGTGCCCGCCTGAACTCCTCAGACGGCCGGAAAATCTCTTTCGACGGCCGTCAAAGCTCCTTCGACGGCCACAAAAACAGTTTTGTCGGCCTTCAAAGTTCCTTCGACGGCCGTCTAAGCTCCTTAGACGGCCTTCAAAATTCCTTAGTCGGCCGTCGAAGCTCCTTTGTCGGCCTTCTAAACTCCTTCGACGGGCACAAAAACTCCTCCGAAGCCGCACAGAACCGAAAAAACGCGGATCCGCACCTTCTCGGACGCACCACAAACGCCGCAGACGTGTCTTGATGTGCCCTGTGGCCCTGTGCTATGTGCGATGTCTCACCGGCCATGTGCGATGTTCCCCGCCCTCGCCGGGGCCCGCCTCCCCAAGAACCGCCGCAAGCCCTTCTCATCCCCTTCATACCGGGCCGCCCGAACGTACGTTCGGCCACCCCAACGCACCGGCGCACCCGTCTCCAGATCGCGGGCGGCCTTGAGCAGGATCCCCACCACCGCGAAGGCCCCGGGGTAATGCAGTAGCCCCACGTACTGCGGCGTCTTGCCCCAGTGGCACCCGATCGCCATCACGGTCTGCATGAGTACGAGACTCGCGCCGCCGATGATCGTCGCCGCGAGGGCGAGCGGGTTCGTTCCGCCGTGCTGCGACAGCGCCACGAGCCCGACGATGACCGAAGCCAGCGCCGCCGTGGGCAGGGCGATGTCGGTGAGAAACAACTGGATCGCGTAACTGCGGAGTCTCCGCGGCCGGCGATGGGCCAGCTCGGCGAAGATTCTTCTCCAACCCAGTTCAAACTGCGCGTACGACTCGTACATTCGGCACCACAGCATCCCCGCCGCCGGGATGAACGCCGCGTCGAACCCTTCCCACCGAACCCGTTTGGCGAGGGCGATATCTTCGAGCAGTTCGTCGCGGATGTGCTCCGTCCCGTGCCCGCCGAAGGACCAGTAGGCGGTGCTCGTGAACATCATGAACTGCCCGTTCGCCACCGCCCGCCGCGAACTCTTGTCCCCCGCGCGGTTCACACGCCGCGGCGGGAACTGCCGCATGAGCTCGTACCCCGCCACCGGCTGCACAAGCTTCTCGAACCACTTCTCGCACGTCAATGAGCTCATGAGGCTGAGCAGCCCCAAGTTCTTCGAGCGCACCAGCGCCGCGCACGCCCGGATACACCCCGGATCGAACTCGGTATCCGCGTCGGCGAAGGCGATCAGGTCGGTCCCTTGAGCAAACTTCGCCCCCTTCACCGCCGACCACACCGCGTTGACCTTCCCCGCCCAGTCGCTGGGGCAGTGCGTGATTTCAAAGATCTCAAACCGCGCGTCGCCCTGCAGAACGTCTTGCAGAACGCGCTTCGTGCCGTCGGTGCAGCGGTCGAGGGCGAAGACCACCCGCAGGTTCGGATAGTCCTGCTTGAGCAGCGAGCGGGCAACGGTGGCGATGGAGGCTTCCTCGTTGTACGCGGGGATGATCAGGCAGACGGAGGGGAAGGTGTTGGCCTCGCTGCTGATGTTGTCCAGCTTCGCCTCGGGCAGATCGAGCCCCGAGCGCGCGGTGGGCAGGTTCCGCACCATCCACAGCACCTCAAAGAGCACCGCCGACCAGAACGCCGCCCCCAGCAGGCTCAACAGCCCCAGCCCGCTCAGGATGACGATCATCGTCGTGCCCATTGCAGCATCACAACCCACCCGCCGATCCATTCCGCGGCGATGGTACGCTCACCCCATGCCCCGCAAAGAGCCCAAACGCCGCCGACCAGCCGAGATGCTGCCCACCGAGTCCAGCCCCCCCCGTTCCTCCCGCCCCCATCTCCCACACGACCGCTCCGCCGCCGTCTACGCCTTCTCGCGCGACGCCCTTCGCCGCCTTGATCGCCTGGCGGTGGAAGAGTTCTCCCTCCCCACCTGCGTGCTGATGGAGAACGCCGCCGCACAACTGTTCTCGTGCGTCCTTGCCGCCCTCGGCGAGAACACACCCACCCCCGCATCATCCCCCGGCGTGCTCATCCTCAGCGGCCCAGGCAACAACGGCGGCGACGGCCTCGCCCTCGCACGCCTGCTCGACAACGCCTCCATCCCCACCGCCATCCTCCTCTCCGCTCCCCCGACTCCGCTTTCTCGCTTCGCCCCCGACACACGCATGCAGCTCAACGTCGTCCGCGCCATGGGCCTGCGTCTCACCGTCGCGAACGAAGAAGAACCCCAAAGCACCTTCGATCAACTCTTCCGCGAGCTCGGCACGCCCACCTCCCCGCCGATCATCGTCGACTGCCTCCTGGGCACCGGGCTCAACCGTCCCATCGAAAGCAACAGCCTCCTCGCCACGCTCATCGCCCGCATCAACCACGCCCGCACGCTGGGCGCAACCGTCATCGCCGCCGACGTCCCCTCGGGCCTCGACGCCGACACGGGCAAACCGCTGGGCCCCGCCAGCGCCCCCGCCGTCCGCGCCCACACCACCGTCAGCTTCGTCGGCATGAAGCTCGGGTACACCGCCAGCACCGCCCGCGAATACCTCGGCGAGATCATGATCGCCGACATCGGCGCACCCCGCCGCCTCATCGCCCGCCTCGGCATGCCCCTGAGCAACAAAGCCCTCTTCTCCACCAGCCCCCTCCCCGCAAGCACGCCCCTCAAGCGCGCCCGAACCCCCGATTGACACAACCCCCCAGCCCGCAGACGATCAACCGTCGGCCGCAATCGCCTCACCTCGCCCAGCCGACCGCAAAAAGGGGAAGAACTCATGCCCGTGCGAATGGAGCTCTCACGAATCCTGATCCGTGAGCTCTCCGATTACCGCCTCATCGAGCTCCGCGAAGTCGCCCCCACCTCACCCGAAATCGCCGACCTCACCGACACCGCGGGAGGCAAAGACCCTTCCACCGCCGCCAAGCCCACCTACTCCCAGGTCGAAGGCGGCCGCTCCTTCCCCATCGTCATCGGACTCAACGAAGCCCAGGCCATCGAGCGCGGCCTCAAGGGCATCGTCATCAAACGCCCCCAGACCCACGACCTGCTTGCCAACGTCATCACCGCCCTCAACGGCACCCTCGAATCCATCTGCATCAACGACCTCGCCGAGCACACCTTCTTCGCCCAGCTCAACATCCGCACCGTCGACGGCAAGCTCGTCCAGGTCGACAGCCGCCCCAGCGACGCCATCGCCCTGGGCATCGGCAAAAACGTCCCCATCCTCGTCGAAGAACACGTCCTCGACGCCGCCCAACGCGACGACGACAGCGACCCGACCGACGAAACCGACGAACGCGACAACCCGCCGGAGTAAGCCCGGCCCGTCGTCATGACCAACCCAACCGATCAACCCGCCGCCGACCTTCGTGCGCAGATCCAACAGGCCATCGACCAGATCCACGCGGCCTTCAAAGACGTCGATCGCACCCACGGCATCTCCTGGCGCGAAGCCGACATCATCGACGACCACGGCGACGAACGCCAACTTGCCGCCGCCCGCGCCCGCGACAACGAAAAGTCCTGGACCGATCTGCTCGACCCGCAACGCTGGCCGCCCACCGACGGCCCACGCTCGGGCTGGGCCTTCCTCGACCCCATCGGCTTCCGCTACTACCTCCCCGTCGCGATGATCCGTCACCTGCGCAAGCAACGCCCGGGCACGTACGACCTCGCAGCGATCCTGAATCAATCCGGCAAGCACGCCCGCAAACAGATGTCCCTCTTCACCCCACCTCAATTGGCCGCCACGCTGGCCTTCACGCTCATCTGCGCCCGAATCGCCGAGTCCGAATCCTTACCCGACACCGACTCCTCCGACGCCATCGAATGGCTCGAAGCCCACGAATCACTTTCGCGCATCGCCCCGCGCTGAGCGTTCCTCCGACATCTCCATCAACGCCACCTGCTTCATGAGCGCCTGCGCCCCCGCGCACGCCGCCGCCATCCACCCCGCGCGCCCGTCCAGCAGCGCCCGCTTCAGCACCAGCTGCTTGAAGAACGCCGCCGGCGGCGACACCATCAACCGCATCGGTGTCAGCGGGTTCGTCCTGTACCCCTCGCGAATCATCCCCTCCGCCTGGATCTGCGCGTACCGCACCTGCTTGCCGAGCTGTTCAAGGAACGTCTCGAACGAATCGTGCCGAAGCGTGCCGACGAGTTTGCGCGTACCGCCGCGCCCGGGTTGAACGCTCAGCACGTCGTGCGGGTCGATCCCGCCCCAGCTCGCCGCCCCGCGCCGCACAACTCGGCACCGCCACTCGGGCTGCCACGCGTAGTTCAGCGCCACGCCCTTGTAATACACCTTGCGGTTGACCATGAACCCGCCGACGCTTTGGTCTTCGCCCGCTTCATCAATCGCCCGGCGGATCGACGCCGCCAGATCGGGCCGCACCGACTCGTCCGAATCAATGCACAGCACCCACGCGCCCGCGCACGCTTCCAGCGCCATCTGCTTGGTCTTCACATGCCCCAGCCATGCCGAGCGAATCACCTTCGCCCCCGCGGCTTCGAGCATCTCGATCGTCCGATCCGTCGAGCCCGAGTCCACCGCGACAATCTCATCGCACAGGCCCCTGATCGACTCGATCGTCGCGCCGATCGAGCGCTCGTTGTTCTTGCACACAATCGCCGCCGAGAGGCGGATGCCCTTCGCGCCGCCGCTCATGGCTTGCGCTCACCGGGCGCGGGCTTGACATCAGAACCCGGCTTCGCGTCCGATCCCGGCTTCACGTCCGGTCCCGGCGTCTGATCCTTCGTAGCCCCCGGCAGGTCCTTCACATCGAACGCGTCGTACTTGATCAAATCCTCCACGTCCTTGGGCCCAAGCTCGCTGGCCTTCCACGCCGCGTCGTACAAGCCCGCCAGCATCTCCGCCCCGTCGTTCAGCCGCTCCGCGATGAACCGCTTGCCCCGCTCCTGCTTCAGCTCACCCGTCCGCTCCAGCTCATACAACCGCTCCACCGTCTCGTGCGACCGCTTGATGTGCGCGATGATCTCCGGCCAGGGGTTGTTCACATCCGCGATCTCCCGCGCCTTGCACGCACGCATCCCCTTCACCGAATCAAAGTTCAACCCGTGCAGCGCCAGCACGCCCCCGTCGATATACGCGTGGAACGTGTTCGCGGTGGTGTAGTTGTTCGGATTCGCCCCCACCCACCCGTTGAAGTGCTTCGTGGTGTGCAGGGGCTGGGCCGCGTCGCCCACAAAGTGCGACAGAATCCCCATCTCCACCATGATGTTCGCCTTCGTCATCGCCAGTTGGTGCGCCCGCGCCGGATCGTTCAACGCCGTGAGCTGCCGGTACGTCTTGAACGCGCTGACGAGCTTCGCGTGATGCTCCGCCATCGCGTGCGGCAGAAACCCGGGCCACTCCTTCTGCCCCGTCGGGTCCAGCCGTTCGTTATACGGCGGCCTCTCCTCGCGCTTCCCCAAATCCCCCGTCGCCGCCGGCTTGTCCCCGTCCTTATGCACCGCCCGCGCCACCGCCATGTCCCGCACATACCGGTACCGCAGCGGGCTGATGGTGTCGATGGTCAGCCCGAACTCGTCGAGATCCTCGATATCCAGAAAGTGGTCCATCGCGTTCTCGTGCACCAGCACGCCGATGCGCACCCCGCGCCAGCGGTCGGGCTCACCCGCCTGCCAGCCGATGGACAGGAAGTCCTCTTTCTGCTTGATGAACGCCGGCGCGTCCTTGCTCGTCATCGCATCGATCGCCAGCCAGGTGATGGCGCGGTGCCCCGTGGCGTCCCACGCCGCCGCCGCCTGCTCGAAGAATCCCGAAGCCGCCGCCGCCAGAAGCGACAGCACGCTCACCACCACGCCGCGTGAACGAAGACACCGCCTGCGTTTCATTCGGAGACTCCTCGGTTCCAACCGCCGCACCACGCACTCACCCCACCCGCTCGGCCTTGGGCTCCCGCGTCATCAACTGCCCGATCGCCTCGATGGGGTCCAGCCCGCCGAAGAGCACCGCGTTGACCGCCTGCGTGATGGGCATATCCACGCGATACTTCCGCGCCAGGTCCATCACCGACTTGGTCGTCGCCACGCCCTCAACGACGCTGTTGACCGTCGCGAGGTACTCATCGAGCTTCCGCCCGCGTCCGAGCGCCTCGCCCAGCGAGCGGTTGCGCCCCTCGGGGCTGAAGCAGCTCGTCGCCAGGTCCCCCGCGCCCGCCACGCCGAAGAACGTGTCCTGACTGGCGCCCATCGCCGTGCCCAGGCGGGCGATCTCCGCCAGCCCGCGCGCAAGCAGCGCGCTCTTGGCGTTGCACCCCGCCTGCAACCCGTCAAGGATCCCCGCCGCGATGGCGATGACGTTCTTCATCGCCCCCGCAAGCTCAACTCCGATCAGGTCGTGCGTGGTGTAGATCCGCATCCACCGCGTCGCGAAGAGCTGCTGCACCCGCAGGCGGAACGCCTCGTCATCACCCGCCGCGATCATCGTCGCCGGCAGGCACCGCGCCAGCTCCGCCGCGATCGTCGGCCCGCTCAACGCCGCCATCGCCCGCGGCTTCCCGTCCGGATTATCCCGCAAAACCTCCGCGATAATCTGCGTGGGCCTCAGTAATGTCCCGTTCTCGATCCCCTTCGCAACCGAAATCACCCCAGCGCCCCGCGGGATCATCGGGCCCAGTCGCTCCCACACGCTGCGACAGTACTGCACCGGGATCGCCGAAACAATGATCTCCGTATCCCGCACCGCGTCCGCGTCGCGCATCGCCACCCGCACCGCGTCGTCCAGCCTTACTTCCGACAGCCGCTCGCTCCGTCGGCTCTGCGCAACCCGCCCCGCCTCCTCCGCCGAGTGCCCCCACATCGTCACCCGCGGGCGCATCAAGAGCGACTTGCTCTGCCGATCCGCGTCCGTCAGCATCGCCGCACACACCAGCCCCATCTGCCCAAGTCCAAGGATCGTCACATTCGGACGATCACCGCTCGCGCCACCACCAACCGCCGATCCCGGCGGCCCGTTCCTCGCGCTGTGGTTCTGTCCTTCTCCCATCACGTTCCACACTCAACCAATCCGCCGCCGCCCGCCCGACCGCGGCATGCGAAGTCTAGCGAACACCCCGCGCCCCGTCCGTGTACCCTTTGCG
Organism: Phycisphaerales bacterium; assembly: GCA_032229765.1. Classification (GTDB taxonomy): domain Bacteria; phylum Planctomycetota; class Phycisphaerae; order Phycisphaerales; family UBA1924; genus JACVCS01. The sequence goes on from JAVTWO010000140.1 coordinate 16,152, forward strand.
CCCATGCCCGCTCGGGTCCACATCCTCGATCAGCCCCCCCAACCCCCCTCCGACAGCGCCCAAACCCTGCGCCCGCTCTTCGATGCCCTCCTCGCCCCAGCGTCACACCCCCAGCCCACCATCCTGAAACGCGACGAACACACCCTCGTCGCCCGCCTCCATGCCAGCCCCTCCCCGATCATCCTCAAGCTCCAACATCCCGCCTCACCCCTCGACCACCTCAAAGCCCTCTTCCGCCAATCCCGCCTCTGGCGGCAGTACCGCAACGCCCGCTGGCTGATCGACCACCGCCTCCCCACCGCCCAACCCCTGGCGATGCTCACGCTCCGCGATCACCCGCATCTTCCGCAGGGCACCTATCTCGCCATGCACGCCCTGGATGGCCAAACCCTGCTCGATCACCTCGCCCACATCGCCCGACTTCCCGCCATCACCGTGCGCGACGCCGTGCGCGCACAGCACGCCCTCGCCGACGCCGCCGGTGCCCTCGTGGCCAACCTCTTGCGCGCACAACGACCCAAAGCCCGCCCGCGCTACAACCGCGATCACAAACCCTCAAACCTCATCGTCACCGCCATTTCCACCGACCATGCCGAGCTGGCGATCATCGACACAGTCGCCATCGACCCGCACCCCGCCCTCTCGCACCCGACGCTCCCCCTCCGCCGAATGCTCTTCGCCCTGATCGTCGAGCCCTTAGGTTGCGGCGTCCTCCCCCGGCGTGCCCTGCTCATGCGCGGGCTCTACGCCTACCTCCGCCGCGAATGGGCCATCGACCCGGGTTTCCCCTCGATGAGCCAGCCGCCGCGTGACCAACCCCCGGTGGCCCTCTCGGGCCTGACCTTCGACCAGTGGGCCCGCGATTCCGTCCGCTCCCTCTGGCCCGCCATCCTCCAAACCCTTCAAGCCCACGGCGACCCCCGCCCCCGTATCAACCCACTCCAGAATCCCTGATCCCGTCGGACCAGCTTTGCCCAACCAACCAAACCAGAAAACCGCCCCCGGCGCATCTGGTCAGGTCGTCCGGTCTCGATCGTGATCCATTTCCACCCCCAAACGGGAACTTCCCGCCACGCGCCCCATCCAACCACGTGCCTGCCTCTTCACCACCATGCGCCCCACCTGGCTGACCAACCTGCCCGACCCCGCCTTGTGGGGCATCTCCGCCCTGCTGGCCCTGGGCACGCTGGCGCTGGTCTGGTGGGCCTTCTTTGCCGATCGTTCAAAGGGCCGGGCGCGGTGCCCGCGCTGCTGGTACGACCTGAGTTCGTTCCTGATCGAGCACGACGCCGACGGACCCTTCACCCCGCGCCCGTGCCCGGAGTGTGGGCGGAACATCCGCACGCGCCGCGACCTGCACCGCACCCGCCGGCGATGGCTCTTCGCCGTTCCCGTTGTCACCCTGGCGCTCGGCAGCGCCCTCTTCGCCCTCACCCCCTACGCCAAGCGTGACGGCTGGCTCGCCATCATCCCCACCAGCACGCTCATCGTCGCCCAGTCCTTCCTCCCCGACACCTGGGCCGACGACGTCCGCATCACCCTGCTCGATCGTCTGGAAACCACCGAGCTCAGTGATTCGCAGCGCCGCGATATCGTCGCGCTGAACCTCTCGTCGTACCTCCAACTTCCCGAGGCCTGGCCCGCCGACATCCCGCTGAACGTCCTCATCACCCCGGGCTACGTCGGCGGCATCTCCTCCCCCAACCAGATCGAACTCAGCACCACCCTCCGCCTGATCAACACCTCCTTCACCAACCGCTCGGTGAAAACCGCCTCACCCTTCGAAAGCGCCGACACGTACAGCGTCTATCCGGGCAAAGCCATGACGGACTGGGCCAAGGGTTCTTTAGCACCGGATTCGAAGGTACCCATCGAGATCAAGGCCGTTGGACGCGTGATCCCCTTCGATTCGGTCAACCCCCGTCAGTCGGCCCGTTCGTCTTCATGGTCGGTCCACCTCACCCGCCCCGTGCGCGTCGTCGCCTCCATCGACGACCTGCTCACACCCGTCATCGGCACCGACGCCGACATGATGGCCCTCTCCATGATCCGCCCGCGCATCGTCCGCTCGCACTTCAGCTCATCCGTCGGCATCCTGATCGGCCAGGGCGCGCGTCCGGACGAGATGCGTCAAACCGCCATCGGCTTCAAGCTCGAGATCCTCCACAAAGACGAGGTTCTCGCGAGCCTCCGCACGCACCTTTCACGCGCCATCGACTTCCACCCCACACAGCTCGAAGCCCCCTCCGCGAACATCACACGCATCTTCAGCGCCCACGAAGACGATCCCGACTGGACCGTCCGCATCACCAGCGACCCAGAAATGGCCCTGCGCATGCTGGGCGAGCGCTCGCGATACTGGAAGGGCACCGTGGTCATCCCGCTGAAGCACCTCTTTAACCCGCCCAAGAGCCCGGTCACAGGCCCCGACCCGCTGGACAACCTCCCCACGCCCGAGCCCGACGCGCCGATCGAGGATCTGATCCCGAAGGGCACGTGAAGCCGCGCTTGAAGGTTCACGGGCGCGACAACAACTCACCGCCAATCCAGCACGATCTTGCCCATCTGCTCGCCGTTGCTCAGCCGCTTGAACGCCTCACTTGCTTGCGTCGCGGGGTAGACCTTGTCCACCACGGGCTTCAGTGCGCCCGCGTTGAAGAGGGCCGTGATGCTGGCGAAATCGTCGTTGCTGCCCATGGTGCTGCCGACGATGCGGAGCTGGTTCCAGAAGATGCGTGCAAGGTCGGTCACCGCGTCGGGCCCGCTGGTGCACCCCGGGGTGACGTAGGCCCCGCCGCGGGCGAGGGCCTTGATGCACTTGAGGTGCGTGGCCTTGCCCGAAGAGTCCACCGCCATGTCCACGCCGCGACCGCCGGTGAGTTGCCGAACGGTGCGCGACCAATCCTCACCCGTGTCCAGCACGCACGCGTCGGCCCCCAGCGTCTTCGCCTGATCGAGCTTCCACTGGTGCCGACTGGTAACGATCGTGCGAGCGCCGAAGTGCTTGCCGATCTGCAGGGCCGCGTTCGCCACGCCGCCACCGATGCCCGTGATGAGCACCGACTGCCCGGGGCGGAGCTGACCCTTGGTGACGATCATGCTGTACGCGGTGAGAAACGTCAGCCCGAAGGCCGCCGCCACCACCGGGTCGGCATCGTCTTTCAGGGCCCGCACGTTGCTCACGGGTGCCAGGAACGCCGCGCGGTTGGTCCCCTCGGCGTGCTCGCCGATCATCGAGACATCGGGCAGCACAGGCTCGGGCCCATCCCCCGGCTTGTACGTCGGCTCCACCACTACCGCCGCGTTGATAATCACCTTCTTGTTCAGCCACGACGCGTCAACACCGGGTCCGACGGCTTCGACGATGCCACACGCGTCCGACCCGCTGGTGCGCGGGTACGTGAGTTTCAACCCGGGGACGCCCTTGCACACCCACAGGTCCAGGTGATTCAACGCCGAACACAGCGTGCGCACGCGGACCTGCCCCGCACCCGGCGCGCCGGGGTCCGGGTAGTCGGCGGCAAACCGCACCACGCTCGAAGGCTCACCGCCGGACTGCACCTGTGACGAAATCACCACCGCGGAAATGCTCATGCCCGAGCATATGACCAACTTTTCAGAGCCGTCGGCTTCAGCCGACGGTGATCGACCAAAGCCCGCCCGCAATCCCCCTCCCCCTTCCATTTCTTCCCTCCCTTCGTTGACGAATCTCGATTGACCAAAAGAACAATCGGCCCCGGGACGAACCCAGGGCCGACGGTGTATTCGGTGATTCATCCGACCTGAACGATCAGTTCTGACCAGCCAGGGGCAGGCCCGCGACGTGCTTGAGCTTCCGGCGGCGATCGATGATGCGCCGGCTCTTGCCCGCACGGTCACGCAGGTAGTACAGCTTCGCACGGTTCGCCTGACCGCGACGAACGACCTCGTACTGCGCGATCTTCGGCGAGTTGATCGGGAAGATGCGCTCCACGCCCATCTCCTCAACGATGCGACGGACCGTCAACATCTCGTTGATCCCACGACCCGCACGCGCGATCAGCACGCCCGTGAAGACCTGGATGCGCTCCTTGTTCCCTTCAACGATCCGGCAGTGCACCGAAACGGTGTCGCCGATCTCCATACGGGGAACGTCGGTCTTCAGGGCGCTGGCGTTGATCTTCTCGAGGGTCGCTTGAATCGACATGGCAGTTTCCTTGCTTTCCGGGGGGAGCAGGGATGCTAGACCCACCCCAGCCCCGATTCCACCGCCGCCAACCCTTCCTCTCCGACGAAAGACCCGCAAACCCACCGCGGTTCATTGTATGTACGGTTTCTGAATGGTAATCTGTGCCCTCCTGAGGTCTCGCGGCTCGAACACATCCTCTCTGCCGGGGTTTCCTGATGTGGTTCCTCTTCTTCGTCTGCGTCGTGGGCTTCACCGTCGCGGCCATCTTTCTGGTCGTGCAGATGCTGGGGCTCAGGCTGCCCCCGACCACACCGCTCATGGCCAAGTTCCTCTCGACCCCTCCGCCAACCTCCGCGCCCACCTGAACGCCCTCGCCAAGCACCTGGGTCAGCAGTCCACCAGTCGGCGCCTCGACGCGGTGTAAAGCCCTTGCCCGTCGCATACGGTTGCGTCTATGCCCTTCGCCCCAATCCCTGAGATCCTCGACGAACTGCGTGCCGGGCGAATGGTCGTGCTGACCGACGACGAGAACCGCGAAAACGAGGGGGACCTGATCCTCCCCGCTCAGTTCGTCACCCCCGAGGCCATCACCTTCATGCTCAGCAAGGCCCTGGGCTACCTCTGCCTCAGCCTCACCGAGGACGATTGCGACCGCCTCGACCTTCACCCCCAGTCCGCCATCAACAACACCGTCCGCGGCACCGCCTTCACCGTTTCCATCGACCTCCACCCAAAGCACGGCGGCACCACCGGCGTCAGCGCCCGCGAACGCGCACGCTGCATCCAGATCGCCATCGACCCGAAAAGCACGCCCTCCGACTTCGTCCGCCCCGGACACATCAACCCCCTCCGCTCCCGCAACGGCGGCGTCCTCGTCCGTACCGGTCAGACCGAAGGCTCCGTCGATCTCTGTCGCCTTGCGGGGCTGTACCCCGCCGCGGCGATCATCGAGATCATGAAGCCCGACGGCGAGATGGCCCGTCTGCCCGATCTGGAAGTCTTCTGCAAGCAGCACAACCTGAAGATGTGCTCGGTTGCGCAGATCATCGAGCACCGCCTGACGGAACAGCCGTTGGTCCGTCGGGCCGAGCCCTTCGCGGGGCAATCCATCCGCACGCCCTTTGGCGAGTTTGATTTGTTTGTCTTCGAGAGTCTGGTCGACGCGCTGCCGCACGTGGCGTTGACGATGGGGGGGCTGGGCAAGCCCGACGCGCGGGGCGAGGTGCCGGTGGTCGAGTCGCCCGTGCTGACGCGTATGCACCGCCGGAGCTTGCTGGGCGATGTCTTCCTGGACCTGAGCACGAGCAAGTTCGGCTCACCCGCCGCGACGGGGCAACTCTTGCACGCCAGCATGCAGCGGATCGCGCAAGAGGGCCGGGGCGTGGTGGTCTACCTGCGTCAGGAAGGCCCGGACGGCGCGATGGATCTTGAAACGCGCCTGCAGCGCATCCGCCGGGGTGCGCTGGATACGGGCAGCGACACCCCCGACCTGACCCACGCCGCGGGCCTCAGCGCCTCGGCTCGAACGATCGTCCGCGACTTCGGCATCGGCGGGCAGATCCTCCGCGACTTGGGCGTCCGCCAACTCCGCCTGCTCACCAACTCCACCACCGACCTGCCGGGCCTCGAAGGCTTCGGCCTCTCGATCCACGGGCGCGAGCCGATCCGGCTATGAACGTTCCGTTTCCGCGGATCGAGGCTTGAAACTGTGCAAACTGAGGGAATACGAGTTGATCGTGCGGTCAACGTTCGTGAATGTGCCTACATGTGCGCATTCCGTGTTTGATCGGATTTTACTCGGGTTTTCCATGGATTTGCCAAAGCCGGAAGATGAACCCTTGACGGATTGACCAAACGAAGTTAGAACATAGCTTCATCATCGGGGCTTATCGGAGCATGGTGCTCCTGCCCTTGATGGTGCAATCCCACCTTTGGAGGTTCCGGTGATGAGCAAGCAGATCAAGTCGGTTGCGATGTTGATGGTCGGCTGTGTGTTGGGCGCGACGCTGGCGACGCAGATCGCGATGGGTCCGAACGACAACAAGAACACGCCCGCCGGGGGGGCCGCGGGTGCGGCCGGCGCTGCACCGCAGGGCGGGCCCGACTTCTCCAAGATGACCTGCCCGATGACCGGGGAGCCCATGATGGACGTCATGGGTCAGATGATGAAGGACGGCGCGCCGGGCGAGATGCACAAGAACCTCGCCTACTTCGCCGGCAACTGGGACTGTACCGTTGCCCATTACATGCCCGGGATGAAGGAGCCCATGATGGGCAAGGCGACCTTCAGCGCCAAGGCCGCCCACGGCGGGCGCTTCATCATCGGTGAGTTCACCGGCGACTTCATGGGCGAGACCTTCACCGGCACCTCGATCATGGGTTACGACAACGTCGAGCAGCGCGTCCAGAACGTCTGGATGGACTCCTGGACCAGCGGCATCTACATGTCCACGGGCGAAATGGCCAAGGACGGCAAGAGCATGTCCTCCACCGGCGTCATGCGGATGAACTCCCCCAAGGCCGGGAAGATCTCCATGGTCCAGCGCGAGGTCATCAAGGTCACCTCCCCGGACACGTATGTCATGGAGATGTACCACTCCGGTGGTGCCAACGGCGACTCGCTGAAGGCCATGGAAATCACCTACACCCGCCGGAAGTAAGCCCGATCACGATCTGATCGGAACCAGCCATCCATACAGGCCGGTGCCCTTCTCAACGGGCCCGGCCTGTTTTCATTCCAAGCCGAGGACGGCGGGTTGGGGGTGAATCGGGAATTTCTGGAGCGCACGCCGGGAACCCGGGTGCGGTGCATCTGGTGCGGGCAGGTCGGCCTTCTGCCGACCCGGTCGGTCGGTCTGCGCCCGCAACGGACACGGAATGTTGCGGCGTGGCGGATCAATCGGCCGATCGCTTGGGTGTTCACCTTGATTTGGTCCGGTCCCGCACGCAGGAGTGCTTGAGCATGCCCGTCCCCTTTCTTTCGACGCGTCGAGCGGTGATGAAAACCTGGACCTCGCTGGTGCTGGCGGTGGTGTGCGTGGGCGGGGCCCTGGGCGCCGCCGCCCGTGCGACCGAGCCGGCGAAGAATGATGCCCCGGCCGCCCGCGCGAAACCCGCGGCGACCAGCAAAGCGGAGAAGCCCTTGAAGATCCTCATCCTGGGCGGCACCGGTTTCCTCGGGCCGCAGCTCACCGATGCTGCGGAAGCCCGCGGGCACGAGGTCACCACCTTCAACCGCGGCGTGACCGAAAAGAAGAAAGTCGGTTACCTCCCCGAGGTGACCAAGAAGCTCTACGGCAACCGCGACCCGAAGCTCCGCGCCGACGGCACCCCGGCCGACCAGCCCGGCGATGACGAGACCAACCCGCCCGGGCTCTCTCAGCTCAAGGGCAAGACCTTCGACGCGGTGATCGATACCTCCGGCTATTTCCCCCGCGTCGTGAAGGCGAGCGCCGAGCTTCTCGCGCCCAACGTCAAGCAGTACGTTTTCATCAGCACCATCTCCGTCTATGACAACCGCGAGGGCGATGTCACCGACGAGAGCGCCCCGCTGGGCAAGATGGACGACCCGACGATCGAGGACATGGGCGCACAAATGCAGTACTACGGCCCGCTCAAGGCCCTGTGCGAGCAAGCCGCCGAGGCCGCCATGCCCGGGCGCGTACTGAACATCCGCCCCGGGTTCATCGTCGGGCCCGACGACAGCACCGACCGCTTCACGTATTGGCCCTGGCGTGCGGCTCAGGGAGGCGAGATGCTCGTCCCCGGCTCGCCCGATGATCCCGTGCAGTTCATCGACGTGCGTGACCTGTCTGAATGGACGATCCGCTGCATCGAGAACAACACGGTGGGGATCTTCAACGCCACGGGGACCGAGAAGCCGCACCGCTGGGGCGACGTGATCGACGCGTGCATCGCCGCTTCGCCCAACAAGCCCACGCCGATCTGGGTGAGCACGGAGTGGATGCTGTCTCAGCAGGACCCGAGGCTGCAATGCCCGATCTGGGTCCCGCCGGTCGCGGAGTACAAGAACTTCCACCGCACGAACGTGAGCAAGGCCGTCAAGGCGGGGCTGACGTTCCGCCCGGTGAGCGAGACGGTCCGCGCGACGATGGAGTGGCTGCCCCGCGAGATGAAGCGGCGAGCGGATCAGACGGTGAAGATCAAGGCGGACGCGAAGGCCGCGGGCAAGCCCGAGCCGCGGATGGCCGACCCGACAAAGCTCCGCGCGGGGCTTGATCCGAAGGTCGAAGCGGACGCCATCAGGCGTTGGAAAGCGGATCAGCAGAAGCCCGCGGAGAAGCCCGAAGACAAGTCGGGCGCTGAGCCGACGAAGAAATAACTTCGCTCACGCCTCGCGCCGAAGGGCGAGCAGGGTCACGTCGTCGGCGCGGTGCAGCGAGCCGGGCATCGAGTCGAGCATGTCGTTGAACTCGTGCAGCGCATCGTGCAGTGTGGCGCTGTGGCTGGTGAAGCACCCCTCCAGCGCCCGCGCCATGAGCGCCGCCTTGTCCACGTGCGAGGACATACCCGACGAATGTTCGGTGGCGTGCGCCAGCGCGTCCTCCGCGCCGTCCGTGTACATCACCAGCGACTGCCTGGGCTTCAGCGCGATGGTGCGCTGAACAAACTCCGCCTCGTCAAAGACCCCCAGCACCGGTCCGTCGAGCTCGAAGGTCTCCGCGGGTTCACCGGGGGTCAGCAGCATCGGGTGCGGGTGACCCGCGGCGGCGATGGTGAGCGTTGCCGATCGCGCGTCGATCACGCCGCAGACGGCCGAGGCGAGTCGCATCGCTTCGCTGGGGTGCTCGATCATCTGGCGGTTGAGCCTCATGAGCGCTTCGCGCGGCTCGATCAGGCGATAGCCGTTCTCGCTGACCTGCTTGAGGATCAGCTCGTGCGCGAGGATCATGGTGGCCATCGCGGCGCGCACGCCGTGCCCCATCGCGTCGGCGAGCATGAACCCCAGGTGATGCTCATCCAGCCGCCAGACGCGGTAGACATCGCCCGACACATGCCACAACGGACGGAAGACCGCGGCACTCGTGACGATGCCCTGATGGGGCATGGTGGTGGGGAGCAGGTCGCGCTGCATCTTCGCGGCGGTGTGCAGCTCGTCGTCAACCCGGCGGATCCACGCCTTCGCGGAGTGCTGCGCGCGGGTGGCGAGCTCGATCTCCACGTTCATGCGCTTCATGGGCTCGCTGAGCGCCAGCAAGCCGCTGAAGATCCCCGCGAGCATGGCAACGGGTGAGCGGTCGGTGGCGCAGACGACCCCATCGCCTGCGAGGCGTGCGAAGGCCGACGCGTCGGCGTCGTTGGTTGAGCTCACGTGGGGGAGTGTCTGAGATTCAAGGCGAACGATGAGCGTGGCGCGGGCGGATTCGCGGAGCATCGCCACGGCGCGCAGAAGTTCGCCCCGATCGGTCCGAGGCGAGATCACCAGCACCGCCGCCGCGGCGGCTTCGATGCGTGTGCGCGTGTCGGACCGCACGGGCAAGTCGCTCAGCAGGCACCACGAGGGTGAAACGCTCGCGGGCGTTTCGTGCGTGAGTGTCTCGACAAACGCGCGGGACTGGTCTTCGTTCACGCTCGAACAGCGGGCAAAGATGACCGCGAGGCTCTTCGTGCCCAGCCCCAGGGCCGCGTGCGCGTGGAGGTGCTCCACGCGCTGCGACGGCGCGGACTGCGGGCCTCGTTGTGGTCGGTTGAGCGTCAAGTGGTGCTTCGTCGCGTGGGTGGTGCGGAGTTGATCAAGCCGGTTCGGCGTTGAATGCGTTGATTCGCCGCGAGAGATCAGCGCAGAGATTGTGCGCACCAATGCCCCGCGGCTGAATGAAAGATCGACCCGTTCGCCCGCCGCGTTGAAGCATCTTGACCAAGAGGTCGCCCATGCTCTCGTCTTGCGCGCGGATCGGGATTCGAAGCGTCCGAGAACGCGATGACGCGCGTGCCGCGTTCATTGACGGGTTGGTGTGAACGCGGGCAAAAAGAAGAACCCCCCGATTCTCATCGGGGGGTCCTGTACGCCGCGGGCGGCCGCGGCGGGTCTCTCCCTCCAGGAGGTGCCTGGGGTTGCGCCGTGCGGGTGTGCCCCCGGCGCGCTGCACGCACGTTCACGCACAACAATCCAACGGCCTCGGATCAGTCCGCCAGGGCGCTGACGGCCGGCAGCACCGCGGGTTTCAGTTCCAGCGTCGTATCGATCCGCATGTTGGACTGGCTGCGGTGACGCTCGGTGAAGAAGAGTTTCAGCTCGTACTCGTTGCCGTCGACCAGGTGGGTCAGACGGTCGAGGTCGATGGTCTGGCTCACGGCGCCGTGCACGCCGCCCAGGTCGATCACGAGCTTGCCGCCGATGTAGACGAAGACGTCGTCGTCACCGGTGAAGGTGAAGACCTGCCCCGAGTTCTTGCGATAGGTGAACTTCGTGGTCAGCTCGTAGGAGAAGTGGAAGTTCTTGCTCCCGTTGCGGGAGTTGCCGAAGAGCTGACCGTTGATGGGGAAGAACCCGCCCAGAGAGGAGTACGTCGAGTCGGACTTGTCGTCGAAGGAGTAGATGTTCGTCCCCGACTGGCGCTTCAGCGTGATGGGCAGCGTCATGGAGCTGTTCACGCTCGGGACGTCGCGGTACCACTGCGCCACCGTCGCGGCGCTGGTGGCGGCGCCGCCGTCCTGGGTTTCCATCGCGGGATTGGTATCGCCCGTCCGCGATTGGATGTAGGACTTGTTCACCGGCATGATGTTGCGGCCCTGCGCGTCGCGGCGCTGGGTCGTGACCTTGCGCCCTCCGCCGACATACACGGGCTTGCCGTCGGAATCCAGATCGTCCGCCATCATGCCCACGTAGTGACCGAACCCGCGGGTGGGCTGACGCTCGAAGTCCGAGTGCCCGTTGGTCTCGGTGCGTTCGCGGAAGTCACGAACGATGCCCGTCAGCTGCAGCGTCGCGGGCAGGTTGGCGAAGGTGTCCGCACGCTGGGCGGAACGCGACGCGTCGCTGGTGCTGGTCAGCGTCAGGGTCCCGGCGCAGACCGCCAGGGCGGCGGCGATCAAGCTGTACCGGCGCGTGCGTTGTGAGGTGAAGGTGGTTCGGTTCGGACGGTTGGCGCTCATGATGTTCACTCCGTTTCGATTGTGCGTGCGTGATGCGTGCATGTTCACTGTGCAATTCCCGCGCCGCGCCGCCAAGGCGTGAAAAGACGAAAACCACCCGTGGGGTGCGGTTTATGCCGCGCGTGCGGGGCGATGTGAATCTGTGCCGCCGACTTTCCGCGATTTGAGCTTGCCAGCCGGGTCCCTCTTCCCCCGTTCAACCAACCGAATCCGCGATCAACCGCCTTTGACCGACCCCCGCCTAGCGTCGCCCGCTCGTCTTTCAAACCGCCCCGGGTTGTTGTCGCGTTCTTTGGTGTATCGCGCCCCGGACTGCCGAAATACCCTCCGCGGCGTATCGAGCACGCGCCTTCGCCCGGTTCGCTTCGCCGCTGATCTTCTTGCCCCCGTTCACCCCACACGCAACCCCCTCACCCACACCCCGTGCCCATCACGGGCGGAGAGCCTCAGCAATGGACCGTTTCGAAATCCGTGGCGGAAACCGCCTTGCCGGTCGTCTCACCATCAAAGGTTCCAAAAACGCCGCCCTGCCCATGATGGCCGCCGGCTTGCTCACCGATCAGCCCTTCGTTCTCAGGGATATCCCCGATCTCGCGGACATCAACAACATGGTCCGCCTCCTGGGCGAGCTGGGGTGCCAGGTTTCGCGCCAGTCCGCCGACGACATCGAGTCCCCCGGCGGGGTCTTCACCCTGCGTGCGGTGGACGAGTCCATCTCGCACGCACGCTACGACATCGTCCGCACCATGCGCGCCAGCATCTGCGTCCTCGGGCCCATGCTCGCCCGCCGCGGATACGCCCGCGTCTCCCTCCCCGGCGGCTGCTCCATCGGTGAGCGCCCCGTCGATATCCACCTCCGCGGGCTCTCCGCCCTCGGCGCTGATATCACCCTCGACCAGGGCGACATCATCGCCCGCGTCCCGAAAGTCCACGGCAAGCCCGGCCGCCTGAAGGGCACCCGCGTCTTCCTCGGTGGTCCCTTCGGCTCAACCGTCCTGGGCACCGCGAACGTCATGTCCGCCGCGACCCTCGCCGAGGGCACGACGGTCATCGAGTGTGCCGCCTGCGAGCCCGAGATCGTCGATCTGGCGAACCTGCTGAACGCGATGGGCGCGAAGATCACCGGGCAGGGCTCCCCCCGCATCACCATCGAGGGTGTGAAGGAGCTCGGCGCGGTCGATCACCGCATCATCGCCGACCGCATCGAAGCCGGCACATACATGTGCGCCGCCGCGATCACCGCGGGGGATATCACGCTGGACAACTGCCCCGTCGACGCGCTGATGGCCCACATGGACCGTCTGCACCACATGGGCGTGACGATGCAGTGGGACGCGAAGGCCGACCCCATGCGGGCCTCGTGCCGGATCACCGCCACCCGCGGCTTGAAGCCCATCGAAGTCACCACCCAGCCCCACCCCGGGTTCCCCACTGACCTGCAGGCCCAGCTCATGGCCGTGCTGTGCCTTGCGGAAGGCAACAGCGTCATCACCGAGCGGATCTTCACCGAGCGATTCCTGCACGTGGCGGAGCTTTCGCGCATGGGTGCGCAGCTTTACCGCCAGGGCAGCACCGTCATCGTCTCGGGCGTGCGCAAGCTCACCCCCGCGCCGGTGATGGCCAGCGACCTTCGCGCCAGCGCTTCGCTGATCCTCGCGGGGCTGGCGGCCGAGGGCCCCGGGCCCACCGTCATCAACCGTGTCTACCACCTCGACCGCGGCTACGAAAAGATGGAACTCCGCCTGCAGTCCCTCGGTGCCGAGGTCCAGCGGATCAGCGAACGCGACGAGGCGACCCTCGCCCCGGGCGTCGCCTGATCCCACACCCTCTCGGGGCTTCGTACACGCACGAACCAACCCACGCAGAACCCACGGCCACCGCGGCAATCACCCGCCGGTGGCTGTGTACGTTCGTCCTCGTGCCTTCCACCTCTTCCCCTCTTCCATTCCTTCACTCCCTTCGTTGAAACCCTCCCCGCTTCGTTGACCCATACGCTCAAGACATGACCTGTTCCGCCTGCGAGCGCATCGAACGCATCCGCCTCGGCACCAATCCGTCGTTCATTGCGGAGCTGCGTGAGACGTACGCGGTGCTGCACGATCACCAGCCCTACCGAGGCTGGGTGGTGCTGCTGCTGAAGGACCACCACGAGCACTTCGGTCAGCTCCCGCCCGATCGGCAGGCGAACATCGCCCGCGACTTGGGCGACGCCGCCCGCGTGATCCGCTCGGTGACCAACTGCCCGCGCATCAACTATGAGTGTCTGGGGAACGTCCTGACGCACGTGCATTGGCACGTGATCCCGCGGTACCTTTCGCCGATTGATCCGGACCCGAAGAAGGCGGTCTGGGTGCAGCCCGATTCGTTCCTGAACGCGCCGCTGGAGACGACCATCCGCGACGAGATTGTGGACAAACTCCGCGCCGCCTGGCGGGTTTGACCACGTTTGCGCGCCCGTGGGTGCCCACGGTCGCGGTGGTCCACACCCGGCACACAGACGCCTCTACGCTTGACCAACCTCAAATCACCCGAACACCGGGCGCGGGGTTTTCCGGTACACTTCCGCTCGCTCACGATCGTTCTTGTCGGGGTCGAAACGCATGCACCAACCGCGTCGAAAACAGCCGAACCTGCTCACCTTGGGGCTCCTTGCCGGGTCGCTCGCATCCCCGTGGATCGCGTTCGCCCAAGCTCAGCCCGATGACACCCGCCGGATCGAGCGCCAGCTCCGCACCGCGGAGGGCAACGAGGATTACCGCCTCCGCACCGACACCAACCTCTCGCTGCAGGAACGCACGCAGCTCGACGTCGGCGGCTCGCTCTCCTTCACCGGCCTGTGGGTCAACGACTCCAGCGACAACTCCACGCGACTGCTCCAGCCCGAGGTTGTTCTCTACGCCCGCGCGTCGATCGACGGCGCGCACCAGTTCTTCGCCCGCGCCCGCTTTGTCTACCGCACCTTCAGCGACCGAGACTCCTTCGACGGCCGGGGCGACCGCTGGATCGAGCCCTTCCCCGATCGCTACTGGTACGAGTTCGACGCCCGCAAGGCCCTCGCGGCGTATCAGGGCGAACGCGTCGATTGGAACCTCAACCTCCGCATCGGACGCCAGTTCGTCAACTGGGGCTCGGGCATCGCGCTCTCCGAAACGCTCTATGCCGTCACGCCGACGATCGAGTTTGATCGTCGCTGGCGCCTCGAGGGCCTCGCGGGGATCACCCCGGACCACACCACGGACTTTGATACCTCGCGCTGGGATTACGACGAGCGCACCCGCCGGGCGTACTTCGGCGGGCGGGTGGTCTACACCTTCGAGGGCGGCAGCGAGCTCTATGCCTACGGCTTGTCGATGGTGGACTACTACAACGAGAACCGCCTGCGCCCGCCGCTGACGCCGCTGGGTCGCACGGAGTTCAAGTACGACTCGTGGTACGTGGGGATCGGCGCGTCGGGGTCGATCGGGATCAACTGGACGTACGACCTCGAGGGGATCTATCAGAACGGCAAGTCGTGGTCCGACCCGTTGCGGGGTGCGCAGCGCCGCGAGGACATCAGCGCCGCCGCGGGCAAGGCGAACCTTGCGTACCTCTTCCGCGACGAGGGCCTCTCACGCGTCGAGGGTGAAGTCCTCTTCGCCACGGGCGATAGCGACCGCAATTCCGCCTCGTCAACCTCCGGCGGCAACCTCCGCGGGACCGGCGATCACCAGTTCAACGCCCTCGGTTACGCCAACACCGGTCTGGCCTTCGCGCCCTCGCTGAGCAACCTCGTCACCCTCCGCCTCGGCGGCTCGACCTTCCCCTTCCGCACCAGCGAGACCTTCGAAGGTCTGCAGGTCGGTATCGACGGGCTCATCTTCACCAAGTTCAATCGCCAGGGCCCCATCGACGGGCTCTCCACCGATCGACGCTTCCTGGGTGGTGAGATCGACGTCTTCGCCAACTGGCGTTTGACCAGCGACCTGTCCATGACCGCCCGCTACGGCATCTTCCTGCCCTCGGCCGGCACGGCGGGTGGAAAGAACGCCCGCCACTTCGTCCTTGTGGGGGTGACCCTTGGTTTCTAAATACGCTCAACCCATCATGATGCTCATGACCCGTGCGAAGATCCGAACCTCTCGCCTGCTCGTCTGCGCCGCGGTGCTGACGGGCCTTTCGCTCGTCACGGGTGTCGGCGGCTGCTCGCGCACCGTGGTGAAGGACCCGCTGGAGACGAACTACCCCGTTACCGACGACGCGGCGGAGCTGGCGTTTTGGCACTCGCTGCCCTCGCGGTCGGCCGTGAGTAACGATGAGGGCTTGCACGGGCTGCTGCTGCTGGCGGACGGTGTCGACGAGGCGGGCTCGTACGAGGCCCGCGTGCAGAAAGCCAAAGACCGCGGCTGGCTCAGCGCCGGGTTCAACGAAGACAAAGACCTCGCCATGCGTCGCGGCGTGCTGGCGCGCTGCGTCGTGGTGATCTGCAAGATCAAGGGCGGCGTCATGCTCCAGGCCCTTGGGCCGACCGAACGCTACAGCACGCGAGAACTCGGCGCGATGGGCGTGATCCCGCAGGGCAGCAGCGAGAACCAATCGATCACCGGGCTGGAGTACATGTCGGTGATCGCGGCGGCACAGGACCAGCTCAACGCGAACGAGCGCAAGCGGCAGCGCGAAGGCGGCGCTACGGAGCAGCCGAGCGCAACGCCGACGGAACCGACGAGCCCTGCTCAGCCAACACAGCCGACACAACCGACCCCGGCGAGTGAACCGGCACCGGCGCCAGCTCCCGCCACGCCGCCTGCACCGGCTGCGCCGGCGGCGACGGAGCCTGCGCGGATGACCCCGGTGGGTTGAACGGGTTGGTGAGTTGCAGGGCGAAGGGGGGTGGGGGGTGGAGCGAGCGATGCTGTTCCGTGGGCGAGTGAAAACCCGGCGCACGCAGTGGGGGCTTGGGCTGCTGTCGGTCCTTGCGGCGCTGACGCTGCACCTGCTCGGCGGCTTGGCATGGCTGGAGCGCTTGACGCTCGACTGGCGGGCGCAGTGGTTCGGCGCGTCGAGCCCGGGGCCTTCGGATCAGCTCGTGGTTATCGCGATCGATCAGGGGGCGTTGGACACGATCGGGCGGTGGCCCTGGCCGCGCGGGCAACTGGCGATGATCATCCGCGAGCTGAAGCGCGCCGGGGCGAAGACCGTGGCGCTCGATTTGCTGCTCGACGATCCGCAGGAGGTGCTTCTCACACGTGCGCCGGGCGCCGGCGGCGGCGCGGGCGAACTCCAGGAGATCGACGGCGACGCGCTGCTGGCCGAGGCGATTCGCGATCACGGTGGCGTGGTGCTGGCGACGGGGTTCCAGTTCACCGTTGAAAGCGAAGACGAAGCCGGGATCACCGCGGCGGAGGCGGGATCGGCGGGGAATGCGGAGAGCGCCCGGCGAGGTTCGTGGCGCGTGCCCTTGACGAAGGTGTACAGCGAACTGGTGCAGAAGCCGGCGCTGATGGAGGTGGGGATCAATGAGGCGGTGGAGCAGCTCCGCGGCAAGCTGCTGAGCAAAGAGCTCGCGAGCATCCCCAAGGGCCCGCACATCGCACGACTGGCCGCGGAGATCGGCTCGGCGCGGGTGCTCATGCGGCATGCGCGGACAAGCTCCGTCGCGTCTCCCGCGGGGATGGAGACGCTGGCGGTTTCGCAAGAACCCAGCACGCCCGTCGAGGTGCTCGGCGCCGGGGCGGCACGCATCGGCAACGTCACGTTCGATACCTACGACCCAGACGGGCAGACCCGACGGATCCCGCTGTGGGTCATGCACCACGGCAGGCTCTGGCCCAACCTCGGTCTGGCGGCGGCGATGCTGCACCGCGGGGTTGATGTTTCGACGGTCATGATCACGCCGGGGAGGACGGAGATCGAACTGGGCGGGCAGAAACGCGTCATGCCCACCGCGCCGGCGCGGGTCAGCAGCGGCGTGGTCGACGGTTTGCACTACGTCACCTGGCCCCGCAGTCTGGTGGACAAGCCCGCGGAGCTGCGCGGGTGGCAGTGGCCTTTCTACGACGAGAAGACCGGGCGACCGGCGGAGGTGGCGATCGGTCGCGTCTATCAGCCCACGGACCTGAACAAGCGGATCAACGAGAACCTGGCACAGGTCGAGCGGGTCTTCCGGCTCGCGGTGCTCAGCGGTGCCACGGCAGGGGCTGAGGCGAAGGACAACGCGGGTTCGCTGCTGAGCAAAGCCGAGGCGCGTGAGTTGACGGGCGTGCTGGAGCAGTTGTCGCGGCTGACGAGCGATGACGAGCTGTGGGCGGACTACTACGGCGCGGTGAAGCAGACGTGGGCGGATGCGCAGCCGCGGGTGAAGGGCGAGTTGGAGGGGTTGCAGGGCAAGGGCGAAGGTGGCTCCGAGCGGGCGGCGCTACTGAAGGAAGTGCTCAGCGCGATGCCCAAGCTGTTGGGCGAGGTTGATCAGGGGCTGCGTCAGATCGCGATGGTGCGCGCGGAGCTCAAGCGTTTGCTCGATGGCAAGCTGTGCTTTGTGGGGTGGGTGGCGACGGGGGCGCGGGCGGACTTTGTCTCCACGAGCATCGACCCGCGCACGCCCGGCGTGCACCTGCACGTGGCGGTGGCGAACGCGGTGCTCACGGGTTTTCAGAAGGTGCAAGGGCCGGTGTGGCTCGACACCACGCTCGTGTTGGTCATCGGGCTTGCGGGGACGTTCATCGGCGTGCGCGCCAGCGTCGTTGCGGCGCCGATCATCACCGCGATGGTCATCGCGGCGTGGTTCGCCATCGCGGGGCTGATCATTTGGGACCGCTGGGGTGTGATCGTCAGTGTCTCCGGGCCCAGCGCCTCGGCGTTCTTTGGATTGGTGGGCGTCTTCGTGCACCGGTTGCTGGTGGAGCAGGCGGCCCGGCGGCGGACGGAGGAGCGGTTCAAGAGCCGGGTGGCGCCGCAGCTTGTGGACATTCTGGTGAACAACCCGGAGATGGACACGATGAAGCCGCAGCGGCGCGAGCTGTCGGTGATGTTCACAGACTTGCAGGGGTTCACGACGACGGCGGAGCGGCTGGGCGAGGTGAAGACGGCGGAGGTGCTGGCGCGGTTCTTGGGGACGATGACGGATGTGGTGCTGGCGCACGGGGCGACGTTTGATAAGTACATCGGGGATGCGATCGTGACGTTCTGGGGAGCGCCGATCGAGAATGAGTATCACGCCGCGGACGCGTGCAAGGCGGTGCTGGAGATGATCCGCACGCTGGAGCAGATGAACGCGCGCGGGGAGTTTGACGAGGTCGGTGCGGGCGGGCTGGTGATGCGGGTGGGGCTGATGGCGGGGGATGTGATGGTGGGTGACTTTGGCGCGCCGCCCAAGAACTCGTCGTACACCACGCTTGGCGATACGACGAACCTCGCGGCTCGGCTCGAGGGCGCGAACAAGGTCTTCGGGTCGCGGATTCTGGTCGGGCAGCGGCTGCGCGATATGGCGGAGGTGCACGCGAAGAAGCTGTTTGAGGCGGGGCAGGGCAAACGCGCGCCGATTTTGAAGTGGCGGCGGCTCGGACGCGTGCGCGTGAAGGGGAAGCTCGAGCCCATCACGGTCTTTGAGCTGGTGGGCGATCTGCAGCCCAAGGGCGAGCGGACGCAGGCGTGGATTGATCTGACGGAGAAGCTCGTCGGTGCGTACGAACGCGGCGACTTCGACGCGTGCGATGCCGCGATCATGGAGTATCAGCAGAGCTTCGGGGACTCGCCCTTGCTGGATCTGTACCGCTCGCACATGATCGAGTGGGCCTCGCGGGTGGACCGGACGGAGGCGTTCGATGGGTGCGTGGAGTTGAAGGAGAAGTGATTGCGGGATGGGTGGCGGGATGAGCTTGCGGGGAACAGTGGGGGGCAGGGTGCGTATCGGTGGTTGGCCGGATGGGACGAAGATGGTGAGTGTGTTCGGTCTTTGTGTGTGCAAACGTGGGTCTGAGAACGTGGGAGGGGTGTGCGGGTTGGGGGGATGGTGCGGATTCGGGGGGTGTGGGGATGGGTTGAGGGGCGTGGGTGTGGTAGACTTTTCGCAGAGGCAAGCCCGCCGGAGGGATTGGATTATGAAAAAGAATGGCTATCGGTTGACCTCGTCCGCGAAGTTGGCGGCGAGCGTTGGTGTGTTCGTGCTCTCGGCGTCGGGTGTGAGCCTGGCGGCGGGGACGGTGCAGCCGGTGGAATCGGCGGCGGGTTCGACGGCCCCGGCATCGACGCCGACGGCGAACTCGGTGCCGATCTTTGTGCGGGCGGTTGAGGGGAAGGTGCACTTCCGCGAGCGTGCGGGCGGTGCGCTGAAGAAGGTTGAACTCGGCACGGTGCTGCCCGAGGGCGGCGAGGTTTTGACGGGGCTGAAGTCGATCGTGCAGATCCAGATCGGCGCGGGGCAGGTCTTCACGGTGGATGCGAACTCGCGGATCATCCTGCGCGAGGTGGTGAACCTGAAGGGGACGGAGAAGACGTCGATCGATATGCCGTATGGGCGGATCACATTTGACGTGACGAGCACGCAGGTGAGCAACGACGTGAAGATCACGGCGCCGGACGCGACGCTGGCGGTGAAGGGAACCTCGGGCGGGCTGAGCTCGCGCCCGGGGTTTGAGCCGCTGGCCTTCGGCGGGACGCTGAACCGCGGGTTGTTCGACGTGACGTACGAGAACAAGATCACCGCGTCGATCAGCGGGAGCGAGTCGTCGAGCGGCAACGCGCCGTCGCCGGCGGAACTGGTCAAGACGCAGCAGTTTGTCGACCCGGGTGACAGCAACGCGCGCGACGAGCAGGAGAGCGAAGCGCTGCAGGATCAGGGCACGGCTTCGAACCTGCTGTTGAACACGCCCAACAACCGCGTGCTGGGCAACGAGCAGGGCATCTTCAAGCCCGACGGGATTCTCTTCGGCGAGACGTTCCTTGAACTGACGGGCAACGGGACCACCGCGGTGCGTCGCGACCTGTTCGGGAATGTTCGTCCGGAGCTGACTTCGCTGAGCGGGATCACCGGCGTCTTCCAGGGCGGTACGACGTACCAGCTCGCCTCGAACAACTATCGCACGCTGCTGGTGGTGGACAATGTCTTCGGGGTGAACGGGAACACGGCGTACATCCGTTCGCTGAACCTGAGCAACCCGGGGAGCGGGTATCAGACGGTTGGGCAGATTGAGCCGACGCCGAACTTCGGTGGGTTTGATCAGTACACGCTGTACGGGCTTGGCGTGATCGAGAACCGGTTGTTCAGCTCGGGCACGGGCCCGGGTTTGCAGCAGGGGCAGATCTTTGAGTTGTTTGTCGGTGATTTCGGAAACTTCAACAGCCCCTTCGGCGGAGGACCGCAGCAGCAGCCGATCAGCACGGTGATGGGCTTGAACACGCAGCTTGAGAACGCGATGGCGGCGGCGCCGGGGCGCGGGACCCTGTTTGTCATGGGCAGCACGCCCAACCTCGCGGCACCGGGCGGGCGTGATTGGACGCTCTTTGAAGTGAACCCGATCACCGCGACGGTGGTTCAGACGCGGACGAGCGCCAACGGCTCGACGGACTTCTCGAACCAGTCGGGGACGCTGTCAACGCCCGGGTTTAACTTCGGGCTGATGAGCGTGATCACGGGGATGGCGTGGGTCGACGGGACGCTGGTGCTCAGCGGCAAGACGATCTTCAACCAGAACGTGACGGTGTATTACAACCCCGACGCGACGAACAGCGCGGGCGATCCGCGGGTTCGGATTGTCGACGGCTCGGGGACGTCGTTCGCGGGCGGGCCTTTGATCAACGAGACGCCCGGGAAGATCACCCCGGGGATCGGCAACTCGCCTGCGACGCAGTTTTCGGCCGCTGCACCGGTGAAGCCCGCGGATGCGGGCAGCGACGGGCGGCTGACGCGCGGCGAGCGTCGCTTCAAGGGTGAGGACAAGAACCTCACCGGTCGGGGCGGGCTGGATCGGATTCAGGGCGTGAAGGTTGATCTGGATCGCCCGGAGTTCAAGCCGACGCCGACGGCGGCGACCGGTGCTCGGACGAGCGTGGCGAGGAAGTAAAGAAGAGTCGCGAGTCGCGAGACTCGAGTCGCGAGGGTCAGCGCTAAGTGCGGCGCTCTGCGCGATGTGCGCTTTGGCTACCGATTTTCGTCGTTGGGTTCTGCGCGCAGTTCCGGTGGCAGCAGGTCCGGGCGGCGGGCACGTGTGCGCTGCAGGCGTTGCAGCAGACGCCAGCGGGCGACGGCTTCGTGGTCGCCTGAGAGCAGCACGTCCGGGACGGTCTTGCCCATCCATTCACGGGGCTTGGTGTAGTGCGGGCAGTCGAGCAGGCGCTGGCCCGGCGGGAGGTTGATGCGCTCGCGGCGCGGGGTCTGGTTTGTGCCCAGGTGCGGCTTGGCGATGGAGAAGGAGTCTTCGACGGCCGAGAGCTCGTCGCCAAGAACGCCCGGCAGCAGACGCACGACGGCGTCGATAAGCACGAGGGCGGCGAGTTCGCCCGAGGAGAGGACGTAATCGCCGAGGCTGATCTCCAGCGGGGCGAGGACATCGATGACGCGCTCGTCGATGCCTTCGTAGTGACCCGCGATGAGCAGCAGGCGGGGTTCTTTCGCGAGCGATTCGACGAGGGGCTGCGTCAGCGGCGTGCCCTGCGGCGAGAGCAGGATTCGGCGAGCGGGGCGCGGGTCGGCGGCTTCGACGGCGGTGACGGCGTCGAAGAGGGGCTGGCAGGTCATGACCATGCCCGGGCCGCCGCCGAAGGGACGGTCGTCGGTCTTGCGGTGCTTGTCGAGTGTGTGGGCGCGGATGTCGGTTGGGTGGTAGGAGACTTTGCCCATGGAGGCGGCGCGGGCAGGGATGGACGTGGCGAGGACCGAGCCCTGCAGCGCGGTGGAGAAGAGGTCGGGGAAGGTTGAGAGGATGTCGATGCGCATGGTGGCACCGGCGGGGGAAGGAGGAAGGCGGGACTCGGGTTACTCTTCGTCGAAGCCGGTGTCGACGAGTTTTTTCAGGGCGGCGAGGGCTTCCTCGGCTTGTTCGCCTTCGCAGACGATGACGAGCTCGGTGCCTTGTGTTGCGGCGAGGAGCATCATCATCATGATGGACTTGCCGTCGACGACCTGGTCGCCGCGTTTGACTTGGACTTCGCAGGGGTACTGCATCGCCAGATCGACGAAGCACATCGCCGGACGGGCGTGGAGCCCGAGCCGATTGATGATCTTCACGTTGGCGGAGACGGAACTCATTGTGTGCGGTTGGGGGAGGCGGGGTTCACCACGGAGTCACGGAGGGCACGGAGAAGAGGGGAGTGGGAAGGGAAGTTTGAAGAGTGGGCTTGCCCGGTGGGCAGCGTGGTGGTGGTTGAGAGATGATGAGGGGGAGG
>JAVTWO010000141.1:0-6088 GCA_032229765.1 Phycisphaerales bacterium
TTCTTCCCGATTAGAGGCAGGGGAGGAAGAGGTTGTTGAAGAAGCAGTTGTAGTCACCCTCGTTCACACCGTTGTTGGTGCAGCCGGGGGCGGCAGAGAGCTCGGTGCCGTCGTCGCAGGCGATGTCGCAGGTGCCACCGATGGCGGCAGCGCCCTGACCGGCCTGGAAGAAGAACCCGTCGGCGGCGAAGAAGGCGTTGTAGTCACCCTCGTTCGGGCCCGTGGTGCTGTTGGTGCAGCCCGGAGCCGCGCTCAGCGGCGTGCCGTCATCGCAGGCGATGTCGGCGGGGTTGCAGCCACCCGGGGTCACCGGCGCGGCAACGACGACCTTGACGAAGGCGATCTCGAAGCCCTCGTTCAGGTTGATCGCCTGAGTCACGTCACCTTCGGTGTCGGTGACCTTGATGCTCACGTTGGCGGGCGGGGTGAAGGTCGTGAAGCTGGTGCCGCGGGCGAGCAGACCGGAGTTCTCGAACATCGCACCGGTGCGGAAGTCATCGTCCGCGGGTGAGCCCTGGTTGTTCGCCAGGTTGTACCGGGTCATGGCCAGGTAGTACGTTCCGGCGTCCATCGTGCGGGTAATGGTGGACCCCGCCGAGGTGGAGCCGAACGTATCGTCGTTGCCGAAGCCCGCGATCGGGTTGAAGTTGCTGTCGTACATCCACATGTCGGTGTCACTCTGGGACGTGCCGGTCTGTCCGACCGATGTGATCGTCACCGAGCCGGGACGGATGTCGCGGCTGAGGGTGATCGGGGTCACATCGTCCGAAGCGATGTAGTTCAACGAGTACTGGCCGGTGGTCGAGGTGGTACCAGCAACGCGGACGTAGATGGAGCGATCGTTCGCGCCGGTCTCGTTGCCCAGCGTGTACCACTGGATCATGCGGGCCGGGTTGCTGGAGGTGCTGCTGGCCTGGATTTCAGACTCGGTGGTGTTGATCACGCCCGCAGTCTGACCGAACCCACGCAGCGAAAGCGTGTGACCGGCCGGGAAGGACGCAACGCGGATGCGGTTACGCTTGATGCCGGTGTGCGCCGGGGTGGTGATCTTGTGGAAGTCGTACGTCGCCAGACCGCCGCCGGTGGTGCCGGTGCCGGTGGTGGTGCCGCAGATCGTGTCACCGACGTTCAGCGTGAAGCTGTTGGCGGTGGCGCGGGTGTCGTTGGGCTCGGTCTCGGTGTTGCTGCCGCAGGTCGCCGCGTCGGGGCGACCGATGAAGAGCTGGCTGTTGAGCTCAGCAACGCCCAGAATCGTCGAGCCGGTGCGGCCGACGGCGATGTAGTAATCCGTACCCGCGTTGAGCACGACGCCCCCGGTCTGCACGCCACCGGTGCAGGTGGTCGTCGAGCAGGCCAGCGAGGTGAGCGAGCCGCAACCCGCCGAGCCGTCGAAGACGGACACGACGTTGTTGGACATCGAGTTCTGCGTCGCCTGACCGGTGATGGTGCAGGTGCCCGCGACGTACGTGCCGGTGGTGGTGGGGGTGAACTTGTACCACATCACGCGGCTGACGGTCGCCTGGCAGGAGAACGGCGAGGGAGCCGCCGCCGTGCCCAGCGTACCGGTGATGTTCTTCGCCGGGGCGGCGAAGTTCGTGTTCACGCCCGTGAGCGCCGCGTTCGCACCGGCCGAGATGTCCTCAGCGTTGGCGCAATCGACGTTCGTCGGACCGGCTTCCAGGCGGCTGATCGCGACGCGGAAGGTGTTCTCGGCCGCGCCCAGAGCCGTCGTGCCGGTCCGGCCGACGACGATGTAGTAGCTCTTGGTCGAGTCGAGGTTCACGATGTCACCGACGATGCCGCCGGTGCAGCTCGCCGCACCCGTCGTGCCGGCGCCGCAGGCGACCTGCGTGTAGCTGGCCGGGTTGCACGGATCACCGAGGTTGGTGATCTCGAAGACACCCAGGATGTTGTTGGCCATGTTGTTGCCCACCGCCAGAGCGGTGCAGGTACGCACGCGGTACGCCCCGGTGGCCGGGGGCGTCATGCGGTACCACAGCGGACGGGTGACCGTCGCGTTGCAGCTGAAGACCGGGGCGCTGATGGCCGTGGTCTGCGTCGAGGCGGTCATTTCAACGCCCGCGGTGACCAGGTTCGTGCCCGGGCCCGTCAACGCCGCGGCCGCGTCGGCCGTGATGTCCAGCGCCGTGGCGCAGGTCTCGTTCGCCGGGGGCGGCGGGGGAGCGAAGAGCGTGATGTTGATGTTCGACCAGGTGAAGTTACCACCCGTGGCCCAGTTCGAACGGAAAGCCATAAACAGCGGATCACCGCCGTTATAGAGAGCGCCGAAGCTCACGTTGTCGTAGCGGACCGTGCCCGGGGTCTGGTCGCCCAAGGCCGTCGTCGGCGCCGCGCCAGCCGTGCCGCCGTAGTGAATCGTCACACCGCCCGGAACCGCCGCGACGCCGTTCACGGCCGCGTTCGTCAGCGCCAGACGCGAGTCAGACTGCCACAGCAGCGTGCTGGTGCTCGAACCGGTGACGAAGGCCCAGTCGGCCGTCACCGTCGCCTTGCCGTACGTCCCCGTCGGGGCCGAAGCGCCGTTCAGATCGATCGACTGGAACAAAGTGCCCGTACCAACAACCGTGTACGGCCCGGCGAACGGACTGCCCGAAGGCGTCCACTGCGCTTGCGCCACACACGTCAGACCAAACGCGCACCCCGCCACAGCCAAAAGTGACATCGCTGACTTCTTCATGGATACTCCTCTCGACGCTGCCCGCCAACCTTGACCAGCAATGCTCCCGCGCACCACTCGCCCGGTTTGGACCGGAGTCCCGGGATCGAGATTCCCAGGCTCTCTACTCCTTCAACATAGTGGCTTTCCCGAACGATGCAATACCCAAACCCCTAAATCCCACGCATTCTGGCGGATTCCTGCAACCGATACGCTCAACCTATGTTCCGGATTACGGGTTCTCCCGCGCCGCCACCCCTTCTTCTAGAAGCATCCCGCAAGATACCTCGCCAACAACCCCCCTCCCCCCCCCACACCCCCTCCCCTTACCCACCTTCTCTCGGTCCGAACCCGAGCCCCCACGTCCGATTACCACGCTTCGGTTCAACCGCAAACTGCTTCATCAACGAAAAAGCCCCGGACCAAGGGGGTCCGGGGCTTCGTGATTCTCTGAATGTCAGGACTTCGGACTTCGGCTTCGGGTCTTCTCCCTCAAACCTCGGCCCTCATCCCTCGGCTCTTCTTCCCGATTAGAGGCAGGGGAGGAAGAGGTTGTTGAAGAAGCAGTTGTAGTCACCCTCGTTCACACCGTTGTTGGTGCAGCCGGGGGCGGCAGAGAGCTCGGTGCCGTCGTCGCAGGCGATGTCGCAGGTGCCACCGATGGCGGCAGCGCCCTGACCGGCCTGGAAGAAGAACCCGTCGGCGGCGAAGAAGGCGTTGTAGTCACCCTCGTTCGGGCCCGTGGTGCTGTTGGTGCAGCCCGGAGCCGCGCTCAGCGGCGTGCCGTCATCGCAGGCGATGTCGGCGGGGTTGCAGCCGCTGCTGGTCGCGGGCGCGACGACGATCTTGTAGAAGGCGACATCCCATGGGCCGGTGGTGGTGGCGGCGGTGATGACATCGCCGTCGGTATCGGTGATCTTGAAGCTGACGTTGGTCGGAGTCGCGTTGGGAGTTGCGTCGCCGCGGACGAGCACGCCGCCGAAGTCGCTCAGCGGGGCGCCGCGCCAGCGGTCGTCGGTCGGGCTGGTGACGTTGGTAGCGAGGTTGTACTCCGCGATAGCGAGGTAGTACGTCCCCGCGGTGAAGGTGCGGGTGAGCTTCGAGCCCAGGCTCGAGCCCGGGGTGGGCTCGTCGTCGTTGATGAAGTCGCTGAAGACCTTGAAGTTGGAATCCAGAATGATCATGTCGGTATCGGTCTGCGTGGTCCCGGTCTGACCGACGGTGTTGATGGTGATCGTCCCAGGGCGCAGCGTGCGGGCCAGGTCCACCGGCGTCACATCGCTGGAGGTCATCTGCACGCGGTATTCGGTCACGGCCTGCGGCACGCCGCTGACACGGACGTAGACGTTCGCGTCATCCGCCGCGACTGGGTTGCCCAGGGTGTAGAACTGCACGTGTTTGTCGGTGATGGCCGCGGGGAGGAACGAGGTGTTCTCGAGCACCGAGAGAGTGGCGGGGGTCGCCGCACCGGCGGTTTGACCGATGCCGAGGATTTCGATGTTGTTCGTGCCGGTAAAGGTGAAGTTGCGGAGCTGGTGCTTGACGATGCGCGCCGGGCCCGCGGGGATGTTTGCCTTGACCTTGAAGATATCGACCGACGTGAGACCCGGGGTGAGCGAGTCGGACCCGGTGCTGTTGCCGCAGATCACTTCGCCAGCGTTGAGCGTGACGACGTTCGAGGTGGCCTTGCTGTCGTTGGGCTCGGTCTCGCTAACGGTGCAGGCGGGCAGCGGAGCAACGCGATCGGCGCGGAGCTGATAACGCTTCTCGGCCGAGGACAGGGCGGTGGTGCCCGTGCGACCGACGACGACGTAATAGCTCTTCGATGCGTCGAGCTCGACGGGGATGCCCAGCGCGCCGCCGGTGCAGGTCAGCGTCGAGCAGGCCACCTGCGTCAGAGCGCCGCAGGGATCAGCGGGGTTGTACTCAAAGATCCCGATGATGTTGTTGGAAACGTTGTTGATCGTGCCGCTGGAGGAGCAGGTCTGGAAGCGGTACGGCGCGCTGGCCGGGGGCTGGAACTTGTACCAGATGGTCCGCGTCACCGCGGCGGCGGAGCAGCCGAAGGTCGGCTGACCGACGGCCGCGCCGCTGCCACCGATCATGAGCACCGAGGGCAGGATGGTCGACGTCCCCGGGCCGGTCAGCGCGGTCGCGAGGTTTGGGGTGATGTCCGTCGCGGTGGCGCACGTCTCGTTGGGGATCGAGGGCACCGCGGTCGAGAGCGTCACTGAGATGTTCGAGAGCTTCACGGCCGAACCGCTCAGCCAGCTCGTGCGGAAGGCGAGGAAGAGCGGCTTGACGTTGTCAGCGACAAACGCCGAGTCCATGTTCGAGTCCCACAGGATCGTGCCCGGGGTGTTGCTGGCGAGGGCGGTGGTCGGCGCGGCACCGCTGGTGGAGAAGTTGCTGTAGTAGCGCGTGGTGGCGCCGGGGACGGTCGTCACGCCGTTGACCGCGGCGCTGGTCAGTGCGGCGCGGATGTCGTTCTGGAACTGGTTGCTGGCGGTGTCGAAGGAGTAGTCGGCCCGGATCTGCACGAAGCCGTACGACGCGGGCGGGATGGCCGGACCGTTCAGATCGATCGACTGGAACTGCCCGTTGATCGGGACGGTGTAAGGCCCGGCGAACGGACCGGCGGTGTATTGCGCGAGCGCGGGAGAAACACACACCGCCGCGGCCGCCAAAGCGAGAAGCTTCTTCATTCGAGTCTCCTGTTTCAACTCACCCATTCCGCCGAGGTCGCAACGCAGGCCGACCCTCCACCGGTCGGTTGCTCCGATCCACCCACGAAGGAAAACACTCGGCTTCCGTTCATTCAAAGTAAGCCAACTTCGCCCAAGTTCCACACGGATTTACACCACCTTGGCGCAACTTCGCCAAAACCGGTGAGATCAACCAAGGGGAACCCCTATACCCCACTGCACTCGATCGTTTCTTCTTTTAGGCCGAGCATGCGAACATTTTGCAAACACAACAGACCGCTCACGGTTCTCTCATGAAAAACCCCGGACCATGCCATCCGGGGTTTGGTTCTCACCTGATTGGGACTCTGTCCGTGGCTTCGATCCGCCGACCGCTCTTCACCCGAATCAGACGCACGGCAGGAAGAGGTTATTAAAGAAGCAGTTGTAGTCGCCTTCGTTCACGCCGTTGTTTGTGCAGCCGGGGTTGGTCGCCAGCGGGTCGCCGCTGTCGCAAGCGATGTCGCACGTGCCACCGACGCCCGCGGCACCAAGAGCGGCTTGGAAGAAGAAGCCGTCGGCGGCAAAGAAGGCGTTGAAGTCGCCCTCGTTCGGACCGGTGATGGAGTTGGTGCAGCCGGGATTGGTGATCAACGGGGAGCCGTTGTCGCAGGCGATATCGGCGGGGTTGCAACTGGCGAGTGCGTCCTGGAACGCAACGGTGACG
>JAVTWO010000142.1:0-5979 GCA_032229765.1 Phycisphaerales bacterium
AGAGGTTTCGGCGGTTCAGCTTGACGCCCTGAGCCGGGAGACGGTCGTAGCCCAGCAGACGGATGATCCGTGGCACGGCGATCTGCACGCGGACGGTGCGGACCCACTCGTGCTTGTCGGATTCAAACTGTCGCTGGAACGAGGCGAGCTCGGCCCAACTGGCGAAGTCGTAGTTGGCGTACTGCCCGTCGTTGACGGTGATGACCTCCGCCAGGTCGCGGGCGAGCATGGTGAAGGCTCGTTTCGCGCTGATGACGCGCACGGCCATGTAGAGCTTGTTCAGCACAAGCACCTTGCTGTCCAGCGCGGTGGCGGTTGAATGTGCGCGGGGACCGACGCTGAAGGCGTCGGCCTCGTCGAGGTGCGCGTCGGGAAGATCATCCTCCGGCACGTGGGCCGGCGGCTGGTCGGGAGAACGACGGCTTTTCCATCTGCCGATGTCGCTCATGGGTCGGAACTCCGGCTTCTTCATCCATCGGAAGCCAAACGTCGGACGCTGTGCGGAATCGGAGAAAAGTCTAGGCCCCCCGGTCGATATGGGGCGGAAAGGCCCGATTTCAAGGGTGAGGCGGGTGTGAAGCTTCGGTTATGGGGCGGGGCGGGCGGTTGGCGGGCTGGTGGGGTTGTACGGGCGGTAGCGGTGGTGCGAGGTGCGAGGGGTGCGGGAGGGACGCGGTGTGCGCGGGGTGCGTCGCTTTGGTGATGGTGTGCCCGTGAAGGTCCGATCAGACAGAGGAAGGACCGAGATGCCCAACAGACGGGCGCGGCGGTCCGTGTTGAGTCGGTACGCCCCACGAACCCCAAGCGAGGACGCGACGCATGAAGCTCTACGACGTGCTGAAGATGGCGATGGACGCGGAGGCGTCGGATATCCACCTGGTCGCGGGTCACCCGCCGGTGATGCGTGTGCACACGGTGATGACGCCGATGGACATGCCCTTGCTCAGCAACGAGACGCTGCGGGCGTTCCTGGAGGCGATGGCGCCGAAGGAAGCGGTCGCGCGGTTTGAGCAGAACAAGGACTCGGACTTCAGCTATTACGCCGAGGGCCTGGCACGCTACCGCGTGAACGTGCACATGCAGAAGGGCTCGATCGGCTTTGCGATGCGTGTGGTGAAGACGAAGGTCCCGCCTCTGGAGAAGCTGAACCTGCCGGAGGTGATCACGCGGTTGACGTACCTGCCGCGCGGGCTGGTGCTGGTGACGGGGGATACGGGCTCGGGCAAGAGCACGACGCTGGCGGCGATGATCCAGAGCATGAACGAGCGGTACAGCAAGCACATCATCACGCTGGAAGACCCGGTGGAATACACGTTCAGCAGCGACCGCTCGCTGATCGAGCAGCGTGAGCTGGGCGCAGACATGCCCAGCTTCGCCAGCGCGCTGAAGCACGCGCTGCGTCAGGACCCGGACATCATCCTGGTCGGCGAAATGCGCGACCTCGATACAACGCAGCTGGCCATCACCGCGGCCGAGACGGGCCACCTGGTGCTCAGCACGCTGCACACCTGCAGCGCCGGTCAGACGGTGGAACGCATCATCGACATGTACCCCGCGAACCAGCAGAACCAGATCCGCTCGATGCTGGCGAACACGCTGCAGGCGGTGGTGAGCCAGACGCTCTTCAGCCGGATCGATAAGCCCGGCATGTGCCCGGCGGTTGAGGTGCTCTTGTGCACGCCCGCGGTGCGGAACCTGATCCGCGAGAACCGCACGTTCGAGATCCCCAACGTGATCGAGACGAACCGCGCCATGGGCATGCAGACGCTGGACCGCAGCATCGCGGAGCTGTACTTCAACGGCATGATCAGCCGGGAGGACGCCATCGCCAGCGCGAACATGCCCGACAAGCTCGACCGCATGCTCGCGGCATAAGCCCCGGGCGGCTAACGAAGAAACGCCTTTGCACCCGGACCGCACGGACGAACGACCCCATTTACGAGGCAGCAGCAGACCATGCCACAGTACAAGTATCAAGTTCGCAACAGCGCGGGGCAGGTGCAGGCGGGCGTCGTCGTTGCCGACACGATCGGCACCGCGGCGCAGATCCTGCGGAACCAGGGCTCGCACGTGCTGGCGATCAACCCGCTGTCTGCGGAGCAGACGCGGGCGGCGCTGATGCAGAAGCTGGCGGACCTGAACGCCGGTCGACCGAAGGCCAAGCACGTTCTGGACTTCACCACGCAGCTGGCGGTCATGCTGCGCGCGGGTATCAATCTGCGCTCGGCGCTCGACGGCATCGCGGAGCAGACCACGCACCCGGGGTTCAAAAAGGTCATCATGAACCTCAAGCAGGACGTGGAGGGTGGTAAGCAGTTCAGCCAGGCGCTGCAGCGATATCCGAAGCTCTTTGGTCCTTTGTACATCAACATGGTGCGTGCGTCGGAAATGGCCGGCAACTTCTCGGAGATGCTCGACCGCATCGCGGGGTACATCGGGCAGGAGATCGAGACGCGGAAGATGGTCATCGGCGCGGCGATCTATCCCGGCGTCATCGGCACGATGGCGGTGGGTGTCACGGTCTTCCTGCTGACGTTCGTGCTGCCGAAGTTCAAGGGCGTCTTCCAGGGTAAAGAGGACGCGTTGCCCTGGGCGACGACGTTCCTGCTGGGCTTGTCGGACTTCATGGTGGAGCGCTGGCCCTTGATCCTCGGCGCGTTGTTCGCCATCGGCGCGGGGTTCTATGCCTTCACGCGTACGGAGGTGGGCAGCTTCTGGGTCGACAAGAGCAAGCTGACGATTCCGATCGTCAAGGGCA
This sequence comes from Phycisphaerales bacterium, assembly GCA_032229765.1. Classification (GTDB taxonomy): domain Bacteria; phylum Planctomycetota; class Phycisphaerae; order Phycisphaerales; family UBA1924; genus JACVCS01. The sequence goes on from JAVTWO010000142.1 coordinate 2,759, forward strand.
TGTTCCGCTCGCTGTACATCAGCCGATCGCTGCAGACGATGGGTCAGCTTGTCAACGCGGGCGTGCCGATGCTCGATGTGCTGACGATCACGGGCGACGTCTCGGGCAACAAGCTGTACCAGCGGCTGTGGGCGAGCGTGCACGGCTCGGTGAAGACCGGTAAGAAGATCAGCAACACGCTGTTCAAGACGACACTGCTGCCTCAGGCGGTGGTGCAGATGATCAGCGCGGGCGAAGAGTCCGGTAAGTTGGGCGAAGTGCTGGACGAGATCAGCGCGTACTACGCCAAGCAGCTCAAGGACCAGATCAAGGCCGTCACGAGCATGATCGAGCCGCTGATGATCGTGCTTATGGGGTCTGTGGTCGGGTTTATCGCGATGGCGATCATCTTGCCCATCTTCAAGATGAGCCAGATCGTCAAGTGAATTGGAAACTTCAAAGGCCCGGAGGCCTGTGCCCCAAGACGGGGCGGGAGCGGGAGATGCACCTCAGCGACGGAAACGCACACGATCTGAAGCAGCCCGGGTTCCGACTTCATCGCAAAGCAAGGCGGAAGGCGCGGCGCGCCTTCACGCTGCTCGAGGCGGCGTTGGCGACGGTGATCATCGGCGTGGGCGTGCTTGCGCTGGTCGAAGCGCAGGCGACCTTCAGCAAGAACAACGACTTCTCCACCAACTCCGCAACCGCGGCATACCTGGCGAACGAGATCCGCGAGCGGATGCGAGGGCTCCCCCGCCACGACCCCGTCACCGGGCTCTTCGTGCAGGGCAGCGGGCAGACCGCGACGCTTGTGGGCTGGGGAAGCGACACGGGCGAAGTCACGCCCGGGGACTTTGACGACATCGACGACTTCGACGGCGCGGTCTTCGGCACGGGCGAAACGCTCGCCGGGCCCATCGACGCGTTCAACCGCGTGATCCCCAACACCCGCGCCGACGGCACCATCGAAACGAACGACGAAGGGCTCGAAGTCCCGATGCGCGGCTGGCGTCAACGCGTGACCGTCACCAAGGTCGATCCGTTCAACTTCTCGCTCACTCGCGCGCAGGGGTTCTCCATTGCACCCAACGCCGGGAACCCCGGTGTGGCGGTGGACGGCTTCCCGCTGCGGGTGACGGTGAGCGTGACGTACCAGGGCCCGCTGGATCTGGCGCCGCAGGAGATGGCGCGGGTCGTGTGGATTGTGCCGTGATTCGGCACGCGTGAAGATCGGTGTTGAGGTTGAGCGTTGAACGGAGCGAAGCACGAAGAACCGCCCGAGAGGATCAAGGAATCGAACACAGCAACGACAGGACGGCAAGGACGGCAGCACCCATGACCACACACACCCAGCGCAACACGACCGTGACGAAGGGCGAGAGCGCGGGACTTCTCGCTCGGTTGAGGAACTCGCAGCTCGTCCGCGCATTCCAACGTAGCGGCAGGCGTTCACGCCGCGGCGTGGTGTCGATTCTCGCGATGATGTTCCTCGTGCTCTTCGGCTCGCTGGGGCTCGCAATGGCCATCGCCAGCCAGGGAAATCTCCGCACCGCCTCGACGAACCTGCACGTGATCCGCGCCCTCGGCGCTGCGGAGACGGGGATGGGCATCGCGCAGATCCGTCTGCAGCAAGCCGCGTCGCGGTTCGTGGTCGAGAAGGGCGTGATCGACACGAGCTACGCCACGAAGCTGTGGGCGGGCACAACGAGCGCCGCCGACGGGCAGGTGCGCGTGCTTGCGCCGCAAGGCTTCAACGAGTACGGCCTGCCCCCCGGCATCGCGCAGGCGCTCGTGAATCAGCACACCGCGGACATGAACACCGTTGCGGCGCCCGGAACGGTCACCGCCGCCACGCTCGCCTCTGCACCCGCGGGGACCGATACGACCGTCTACACCGCGAGCAACTGGGTCGTCACGCCCGCGCTGGCGGTCGAGGGCAGCACCGCCGACGGCGGCAACCCCGCCGCGTTCCAAATCACTTACGCCCCGCTTGCCAACGGCACCGATGTGCGCGTCTTCGTCACCGGCTTCTCGTCCGTCTCCGCGACCGGCAGTTCGTACTCGTACGCGCGATTGGCGGAGGAAAGCTCGAACCGTCCGCTCTCGCGAACGATCGTGCAGGACTTCCGCATCGTCAAACGCCCGCAGCACGCCGTGATGGGCCCAAGCAGGATCCTCATCGGCAAGAACGTCGACATCGTCGGCAACATCGGCGCGGGCTTTGATGCCGTCACCTTCACCAACGGCGATCCCGTGGTGATCAAGTCCGACTTCTACGGGATCGAATCCACCCTCGATCAGAAGCTCACCGACCTGTTCAACGGCATCAAGCAATACGACGTCGACGGCGACAACCGCCTTCGCTCGAACCACCCCGTCGAACGCCAGGGCATCCCGCCTTCGACGAAGGACTACAACAACGACGGCACCGGCGACAACGCCTTCGCCGATTCGACCGGCGACGGGTACATCGACGAGTTCGACGTCTTCATGAACCACTACGACACCAACCGCGACGGCAAGGTGGTGCTCTCCTCACGCTTGACGCAGGGCACGCCTTCGCAGAATGTCGCTGCCGAGTTCTCCGCCGACGACGACCTGGCTTTCCTGATCGATTCCGCCAACGCCGACCGCAACAAGAACGGCCTCAGCGGCTATACCGACCCGCAGGACAATAACCGCATCGGCGGCACCTCGTCTCTGCTCGACCTTGACGACCAACGCCTGGGTTATCGCGACGGCGTGATCGATGCGAAGGATCAGTACGCCAAGGTCCGCGGGCGCGTGGTCTTCCGCACGTCGCAGAACGCCTGGGCCACCGCGCGCGGCGGCAGCATCTCGCCCTTCATGCAGGGCCCGATCGCGCCGGGCGCGGGCCGATCCGCGACGCAGTTCTCCGCCGATCAGAACGCGCTGCCCGACCTGACGGACTCGACGTTCACCAACGCGCGCGACTCACTGACGAACCTCGCCGACGGCCCGAGCTTTGAACAGCAGGTCGCCACGCAGCTCGGGATCAGCGTGGTTGCGCTGCCGACGTACACCGAGACGAAGTCCAACTCGTCCAGCGTCCGATTCTTCCGCGCGGACATGCCCAACGCCAGCGCCAAGGCGCTGACCGGGCAAGACCTCTTCGAGAAGATGCCCTTCAACAGCCCGACGTACGCGGACTACTACGTCCGCCCGCGCTACGAGAACATGACCTTCAAGAACGTCAAGATCCCCGCGGGCACCAACGCCCT
>JAVTWO010000143.1:0-38137 GCA_032229765.1 Phycisphaerales bacterium
CCTGTTCGTCCGCCCACGGCACGGCAGCTGACTGGTTCGCGGCGATGGCCTCGTCGCTCTTCAGCTCCGCGTCGCTCTCGCAGGTGCGGAGCAGGTCGCCGATGCGGGCGCTGGTGCGCTTCTCGTGCGTGAGGGCGGAGATCATGGCTTGCTGATCGGCGCGGGCGGCGCCGCCGGCCGGGGGCATGTAGGTTTCCTGATCCCAGTTCAGCAGCGCGTCGACGGAGCCGAGCGTGGCGGCGTCGCGGAGCAGTTTGCAGAGGTCCTGATAGTGGTTGGGCAGAGCGCGGGATTTGGCCATGGGTTGTGCTCCGTTGAGGTGTTTCACCAGCGTGCCGATCGGTGTTGTGGCAAGGTGGTGGTGGTGAGTTGGGGCAGGAGGATACGCAAGCCCCAAGGCCCGGCGGCACGCGTAGGATCGACGGTGCCCAAGCCGCTGCCTTCGAGTAAGAACCGTTACCTGCAGTATCTCGCCGAGCGATTGAAGGACCTGAAGGACGCCCGTGCCCAGAAGGGCGAGGGGTCCAAGGGTGGTTCTGCGAACGCGTCGAGCGATGAGAAAGCCAAGGCCGACAAACCCAAGCGCGATTGGACGCAGGCGCCGGAGAAGCCGGGCAAGCGGAAGGCCAGCCGCCCGTTCTCGGTTCTTCTGCGTGAGTTTCTGCGATTGCTCGACGGGCATCGGGGCAAGGTGCTCATCGCCGTAACGACCGTACTGATCGCGACGGGGATCGGGCTAATCACGCCCATCGGCGCGAAGATCACGCTCGACTATGTCATCGCGCCCACGCCCGAGCACATGCGGACGCTGGAAGAGTGGGGGTGGAGTCATCGCCGAGTCGAGCTTGCCTGGTGGGTGGCGCTGGCGACGTTGATCGTCGTGGGCATCTCGGTGGCGGTGGCGACCATCGGGCGCTACCAGCTCACCCGTTTGAACAAGCTCGTGCAGAGCGACGTGCGGGCGAAGGTCTTTGAGCATCTCTCCACGCTGCCCCTGCACAAGCTCAGCGCCCTGAAATCCGGCGGCGTGTCGAGCATCCTCCGCGACGACGCGGGGATCGTCGGCGAGATGCTCTTCTCGGTGCTCTACAACCCGCTGCGCGCGCTCGCGACGCTCGTCGGCGGGCTGGCGGCGATGGCGATCCTCGATTGGCGAATGCTCCTGGGCGGGCTGGTGCTGCTGCCGGCGGTGTGGATCACCCACCGCACGTGGATCGCGCGGATCCGCCCGGTTTACAGCGCCGTGAAGGCCGCCCGGACCAACACCGACGCGCAAGCGACCGAGGCGTTCGCGGGGATGCGCATCGTGCGTGCGTTTGATCGCCGGCGCGGCGAGGCCGTGCGCTTCGCAAAGAACAACCACTTCATGGCTCGGCAGGAAATGCTCGTCTGGTGGTGGTCACGCATCATCGAAATGATCTGGATGCTCATCATCCCCGCCTGCACCGCCATCGCCCTGGCCTACGGCGGCTCGCGCGTCATCGAAGGCAAACTCACCGTCGGCGATATCGGCGCGTTCCTGACCTACCTCGGCATGATCCTCGGGCCCATGGAACTGCTCGTCGGGACCGCCAGCCAGCTTCAGAATGGCCTCGCGGGCTGGGATCGCTGCCTCGACATTCTCGAAGAAAAGCCCGAGCTCACCGCGGACGCGCAGGCTCGCGCCGCCGGACCGTTGGTCCTACAGAAGTCGCACGTCCGCGGCGAGGTTCGCTTCTCCGATGTGAGCTTTACGTATCCCGCGGGCAAAGAGCCCGTCCTCAGCGGCATCAACCTGCACATCCCCGCGGGCACCACCGTCGCGCTCGTCGGCGCCAGCGGCAGCGGTAAAACCACCCTCTGCAACCTCGTCGCGCGATTCTTCGATCCGAGCGAAGGCACGATCGAGCTCGACGGCGTCGACCTCCGCTCCATCGACGTGGGCAGTTTCCGCCGATTGCTGGGGATCGTCGAGCAGGATGTCTTCCTCTTCGACGGCACCGTCGCGGACAACATCGCCTTCGCGGATCGCGACGCGTCGATGGCACGCATCATCGCCGCCGCGGAGGCCGCAAACGCCCACGAGTTCATCCAGAAACTCGACAAGGGCTACGACACGATCATCGGCGAGCGCGGCGTGCGTCTCAGCGGTGGGCAGAAACAGCGCGTCGCCATCGCCCGCGCTCTGCTCGCTGATCCGAAACTGCTCATCCTCGACGAAGCCACCAGCAACCTCGACACGCAGAGCGAGCGGCTCATCCAGGCCTCGCTCTCCGAACTCATGCGCGGCCGCACCAGCTTCGTCATCGCCCACCGCCTCAGCACCATCCGCGACGCCGGGCTCATCGTCGTGCTCCGCAACGGCCGCATCGCCGAGATGGGCACCCACGACGAACTGCTCGAACGCAAGGGCGATTACTTCGCCATGCTCCAGGTGCAGTTGCACACGGTGAAAGACTTCGCCGGCGGCGAGGGTGAATCATCCGCGACGGGCTGACAATCGCCTGTTCGATAGCGCTTCACCGTGCCGAAAAGAACCAGAAGAAGAACGCGTTGTAATCGCCTTCGTTCACCACGCCGTTGGGTCCGGGGTTACCCGCGTCGTCGGCTACGTCCGCGTAGAGCTGCCCGCCGAGGTTCGGGAAGAAGAACGATGAGAAGAACAGGTTGTAATCACCCTCGTCGATGTGCCCGTTCCGACCGGGGTCGCCACGCCAATCGGCGATGTCGGCAACATCGAGCGGCGTGATCACGCGAACAAACTTCGACGCGGGTACCGGCACACGCACGCCCGACTGCTCAACCGTCGACAAAATCAGCGCGGTGTTCTCGTCGTGGGCGTAATACTCAACCTTCACCGCGTGATACCCCGCCTGCAGGCGGATGCTCCCGGTCCGCTCCTGAAGGTCGTGCTGCCCGTCGTTGTTGATCACCAGCAGCCCGTCGATGGTCAGGCGAGCGGGGTCGATGCTCGAGAGCGAGAACGTCTTCAGCCCGCTGCTTTCGATCAGGATGTATCCCTCGAAGATCACGCCCAGCCCGTCGTCGTCGCCGCCGCCCTGCGGAAAGACCAACGCCCCCGGGGCAAAGTTGATATCGGGGGAAGTCTGAATGATCTCGGCGTTCAAAGGCGTCAACGAAGGCATGAAGAGCGAACTGTCGTCGCCCGAAGAGATCGTGTTGCTGGTGGTGGGGATGCGGACGTTGGAAAGATCGCAGATGGTCATCCGCAGCCCGGGCGAGGGCATGGACAGCACGCTCGCGCTGAGCGTGTCGCCCGAAAGGCCCAGCAATCGCTGCGCGGCACGAAGGGGCGAGAGTCGCCCCGTGCCGCTGAAGGCATCGCGTCCGGGCTCGAAGATATCGATCGAGGACGAAACGAGCAGGGTCTGCACGTCGTCGGCAGAGATCGCGGGGGAGATCGACCAGAGGATTGCCGCCGCCGCCGCCGCCTGCGGGGCCGCGAAGCTTGTGCCCGTGGCGCTGACGTAACGATTCTGCGGCAGCGTGGTCAGCACCTCAACCCCCGGCGCAGCGATATCCACCGGCAGCCCGAAGTTCGAATCGATAAACCGCGAATCGCTCTTATCGAGCGCGCTGACGATCACCACGTCCGACCAATCCGCCGCCGCGGAAAGCTCCGCACCGCTGTTGCCCGCGGCGAAGAACATGAGTGAACCCAGTGACTTCAGCACGCTGCCGCGGATGCCCACGCTGGGGCTTGTGACCCCCGAGAACGAGAGGCTGACGACCTGAGCGCCGTTCCTCGCCGCCCATTCCGCGCCGTTGAGCATGTCCGACAGCAGAGCCGTGCCGGAGGGTTGGTTTGTGCATCGCACCGCCAGCACGCGCACACCCGGCGCGAGCCCCGCGATCCCCTGACCGTTGTCTGCGCTCGCCGCGACGAGCCCCGCGCACCGCGTGCCGTGACCGATGAACGAAACATCGCTGAACGAGCCGCTGGCCGGCGCGAAGGCCGATTTACCGACGGAGTTATGCCCCGGAAGCACGAGCACCGAGTTCAGATCCGGATGCCACGCGTCAACACCCGTATCCACAACCGCGACGATGACATCATCGGCTCCGCGCGTGATGTCCCACAGCTTGTCGCTCTGCAGCGCCGCGTGCTGCCACTGATTGGGGAACATCGGATCGTCAACACCCGAGACAGGCGAGCACAGCCAATCGGGCGTGACAAAGGTGAAGAGCCCCGTTTCTCGAAGACTCAGGCAGTACGCCGCGTCGTCGATCCCCGCGGGAACACGCACGATCAGCTCGCCCGTGGATTCCACGCGTTGAACAACCCGCGGCTCAAACCCCGCGAGGGCTTCGTCCAGCCGCCGCATGGCTTCTTCGTGATCAACGCGAAGCTCGAGTGCAACCTGCTCAACCGTCCGCGGCAGCACGATGACCTGCCCGCTGAACTCCATCTCCCCCGGTCGGTTGATCAGGTCGTCGGGATGACGGATGTTCATTCCACCGCCGACCCCAACCCCGCCGCCCGGAGGACCGCCCGCGCCGGTTCCGACAACCGCCAGACCGGGCAAGACCGTCGTGGGCGGCAGCGCCGATTTCGAAGATTCATCGCCGAGTCGATGGTCGCTCATTGCCGTGGAAGCGTGCCTGCCAGTCGCGCGTTCATCGCTTCGAGCAAGAGCCTCAGCATTTGTGACCCCGCCCACGACCGCAGCGCCGAAAACCCACGGCACCGCCGCCCCAGCGCACACCGCGAGGTTCACCAGCCGCCAGCTTCGCCGATCAACTCGACCCATGCGAATCCTGGAAAGGTGGAGAGAACCGACCAGGGGCTCAAGACACGGACACGACTCCAACACTGTTCAAGTGTGACCTGTGCACACTGTTTCGCCAGATTCACACCCACAGTTCCTTCACGTTCAGGGGAACGACCGAGAACGCGAACCTAACAGAATCCGCCACGCGCGTCAAGTTCCGGCCAAAGACCAACCGGACTACGAAATCACTTTCGAACCGCGAATGCGCGGCACTGCAACCCCTCGCGCGTTTCTAGCATGACTCCGCCGCGAGATTCGCTCACCATCGGCCCCAAGGCCGGTGACCGTTGAGAAGTTTCCCGCGATCAGGGACGAGCCATGACGCCGCCGACGCATCAACCCGGACCTTGGCTGAGCAACCAGGCGACGGGTCGAGTCGACGATCTGCGCTCGGCGCTCAAGAAGTTCACACGTCGGGATCGCTTCTCTTCCGCTTCGGTCCATCGTCTGCGCGTTTGTGCGCGTCGAACGCTCGCGATCACCGATCTGCTCTGCGAGAGCGCGAGCAAGCCCTTGACGAAAGCCGCGGTAACGATCAACGCTCTGCGCCGTGCCGCAGGTCGCGTCCGCAACGCCCACGTCATGAACGAAGCGCTCGCGAAGGCGCACGCACCCGCGCAGCTCAAACCCGCCATCGAGCACCTCCGCGATCGCCTCCGGTCGCACGAACGCTCGGGCGAGCTTCGCCTGTCGAAGCATCTTGATCACGCCCGCGACGACCTGCGCCGCTTCGACAAGTGCGTCAGCAAGGTTCTCGCCGCGTACACACTCAGCGAAGCCCCGGCCGTCTGGCGCGAGGGTCTCACCTCGCTGATCAAAGCCGCGTTGCTGCTGGCTGAGAACGAAGCCACGGCCACCACGCCGCGCGAGACACGCGTGAAAGCCGACTTGCTTTCGAGCGTGGAGCCGCTGCACGAACTGCGTGTGGCGCTCAAGCGCGTGCGGTACGCCGCGGAACTGTGCGAGCCCGGCCTGCCCGAGCGCGAGCTCCGCCGCGTGCTGAGCGATCTGACGAGCGTGCAGCAGGCGCTTGGGCAGTTGAACGACGCGTGCGTGCTGCTGAAGCTCGCGCAGCGCCGCTTTGAGAAGACCAAGTCGAGCAAGGCAAAGCTCCGCGCCAGCCTCAAGGCCTTCATCGCCCAGCAGACGCGACTGATCCGGACCAGCGCCGCCAACGCCCGCGAATGCTGGCGTACCAGCGGGCGCTTTGCCCTTTCACACCTCCTCGACGCCGTCAACGCCAGCGAGCCCGCGGCTTCGCTGGTCCGCACCGCCACAAAGCCCACGCATGAAGCCTCGAACACCTCCGCCGTGAGCCTCGCAAACGCCACAAGCCTTGTAAGCACCCACAGTCTCATCGACCAACCGATCAACTCAACGACCGATCAACCTCTCCCCGATCCAAACAAGCCGCAGCGCATCGCCGCCATCGACATCGGCACAAACTCCATCCGCCTCATCGTTGCCGAGGCCTCCCCCAACGGCCGATACCGCGTTCTCGACGACGAAAAGGAAATCGTCCGCCTGGGCAAAGGTCTGGACGCCACCGGCAAGCTCGACGAAAACGCCATGTCGCACGGCTGCGCCACCATCGCCAACATGGCCCGCATCGCCCGAGGCTACGGCGCCAAGGTCATCCGCGCCGTCGCCACCAGCGCCGTCCGCGAAGCGACCAACGGCCGCGACTTCCAGAAGCGCGCCGAACAACTCGCCGGACTCCCCATCGACGTCATCTCCGCCCAGGAAGAAGCCGCCCTCTGCTTCCGCTCCGTCTCCGCCGCCTTCGATCTCTCCGCCATGACCGTCGCCACCATCGACATCGGCGGCGGCAGCACCGAGATCGTCACCGCCAGTGGCGGGCTCGTCGAGCAGGTCGACCTGCTGCCCATCGGCGCGGTGAAGCTCACCGAACGCTTCGGCGGGCCCGATGCCGCCGCCGCCGCACGCTTCGACGAGCTGCGCCGGTTCCTCGACAAGTTCATCACGAGCAAACTCAAAGCCGCACCCGTGCGTCCGCAGCTCATCATCGGTACCGGCGGCACCTTCACCTCCCTCGCCGCGATGGCCATCCAGCACGCCGCGCGAAAGCGCGACGAGAAAGCCCCGCCCGCGCCCATCGGCGCTCTCCGCGGCTACGAAGTCAAACGCGCCGAGCTCGCCTCCATCATCCGCGAACTCCGCAAACTCCCCCTCGACCAACGCGCCCGCTACCCGGGCCTCGCCGCCGACCGCGCCGACATCATCGTCCCGGGCCTGACCATCCTCCTCTCCCTCTGCGAAGCGCTCAAGGTCAAACGTCTCCGCGTCCACGACGGCGGCATCCGCGACGGCGTCCTGCTCGACATTACCTCAAAGCTCTTCCCCTCAGCGCCCAACCTTCAGCAAACCAACCCCGCCGGTCGCGCCGGCGCGATCATCAACTCCGTGCGCCGATTCGCCGAGAGCTGCCGCTACGACGCCGCCCACGCTGCCCACGCCGCGAAGCTCGCCCTGTCAATCTTCGATCAGCTCGCCGCCGCCATCTCCGCCGGCTCGCTCCGCGTGCGATCGCTCTCGCCCGCAAAGGCCGCGGAGATCTTCTCCAGCGACTCGCGCCTCCTCCTCCACGCCTCGGCCCTTCTGCTCGATATCGGCTACGTCGTCAACTACGACAAGCACCACGTTCACTCCGCCAACCTCATCCTCCACGCCGATCTGCCGGGCCTCACCAGCGAGCAGACCCGCCTGGTCGCCCTCGTCGCACGCTTCCACCGCGGTGCCGCCCCGCGCAAGCGCCACCCGATGCTCCGCGATCTGACCAAGCACCAGCGCGCCGTCGTCCGCGTGCTCTCTTCGATCGTCCGCGTCGCGGTGGGCCTTGATCGCTCGCACACCCAGAGCATCAACGCCGTGCGTTTGGTCCCCAGCGCCGATCAGCTCCGCGTGCTGGTGGACTGCGAGCCCGGAGCCGACCCCGCCGTCGATCTCTGGGGCGCACAGCGCAAGAGCGTCGTCTTCTCGTCGATCCTGAAACTCCCGGTGACGTTCATCCAATCCGCCGTGCAGGCCCCTCTGCATTCGCACGCGACAGTTGCGAACCACGAATCCAAACCCACCATCGTCGTCACGAGCCCCGCCCGCCGCTCGCGAGTCAGTTCAAGCCCTGATCAACCAAACTTCCCAACGCTCAACGGCCATCACGCACCGCCCGCACGCAAAGCCGACTCGATCACCCGCACCGCTTCCTCACCGCGCGCCTGATCATCCCAGAACGCTGTGTGCGAGCACCCGCGCACCTCGTGCAGCGTCGCCATCGCACCGGCCGCCTGCGCAATCGCCCGACCGTCCGCAATCGGGCACACCTCATCGTCCTCGCTGTGCAGAACCACCAGCGGGCACTTCACCCGCTTGGCATGTTCAGCCCGATCAAACGAACCACCCGCTTTCATCCAAGCGCCGCCCATCGCCCCGCGCACACGCCCCATCACGCCCGCGAGCCACACCGCCGCGAGCACACTCCCGCGCCACCTCACCACCCCGCGCAGCCTCATCACCCGCTCCGCCGGCGTTTGTGGCAGCCCATACGGCGCTTCCGCGATCACCATCCGCACGAGCCCGCGCAGCCGCTCATCCGCCGCCGCCGCGATCGACACCCCCGCACCGAGCGAGAACCCCGCCAGCACCACACGCTCACCCTCACGCACAACCTGCTTCACCAGTGCCACCAGATCCTCGACCTCGTGCGTGCCCAGCGACGACTTCGACGCCTTCTTCGTCGCTGTATCCCCATGCCCCGCAAGGTCCCACATGATCACCCGCGAGCCGATCCGCCGCAGCCACCAAAGCCGATTCAGCGACGTGACCTTGGACTCACCCCAGCCGTGCGAAAAGACGACCACGGGCCCGTCCGCCCGCTCACCGCCGATCTCCCACACCTCGCACTCACCGCCGCGCTCGCCGCCCGCCCCGCCGCCATGCGCAAACCGCCAGGTCTCAAACTTCGCCCGCCCCGCGCTCGCCTGCATCGGATCTTCCGGCGCGTTCTTCGCCAGCGCCCAGGTCGCCCCACGCCGAGGCGGGTTCCGCAGCACCACCGCCGTGTGCACCACGCCCAGCCCCCAAGCCAGCCCAAGCCCCGCGCCCAACGTGATGCCCAAGCCGACGAAGTCCAATGCGGAAAACCTCCAAAGCTGCACCCTCGCCCCGCCTTTGCTACCGTAGCCTCTCGGTGGTACGGCTCTCCAGAGCCGTGCATCATCCGTCCTCTCCCTCACCCCCGGCCGTCGCCCTCAACCCACATCAACCTTCAACCGCGTGCGAACACTCATCCTCCCCGATGCCGACTTCCTCTCGCGCGAGCGCTCGCTGCTCTCACGCCTCGAGATCGGCCTCGCCGACGAGGGCGTCCGCGTCATTCACGCCCTCCCACGCAGCCTCGACCCCGTCGCCGCCGGCTCATCCTCCGATCATCAGCAAGTCCTCTACTCCACCAGCGTCACCTACCCCGACGACGGCCTTCCGCTCACACTCTCACTCCGCGCCGCCGCCATGATCCGCGCCCTCGAACGCGTCAACGACGAAGAAGGCGGCAAGTCCGTTTTCGCCGCCACCTCCGCCCGCGCCGTCGACGTCGTCCACTGCTTCGGCGAAGCCTCCATGCGCTTCGGGCTCGCCCTCGCCCGCGGCTGCGGCGCCTCCGCCATCATCGAACTCTGGTCCAAGGCCCACGTCCAATCCGCCTCCAAGGCCATCCGCCGCAGCGGGCTCGGCGGCCGCGCCCTCGCCCTCGCCCCAGACGAACAACTCCTCGCCCACGCCCAGCAAATCCTCGGCCCGCGCCGCGTCGCCGCCGCACCCTGGGGCGTCCGCTCGGGTGAAGGTCATCGCAAACCCCGTCAGCCCGATCGCCCACTCGCCGCCGTCCTCATCGCCAGCACCGACCCGCTCGCCTCCACCAACGAAACCAATCGCGATCACGTCCGCCAGGCCCTGCAAGGCCTCCGCGCTTTCGTCGACGCCCCGCCCATCGCCCCGGGCTTCGCCAACGAACTGATCCTCTTCGTCGACGCCGCCGCCGCTCGCATCCTGCCGCTCATGCGCTGGGCCCAAGAGTTCAACCTCGCCCCCAGCCTGACGGTCATCCCCGCCCTCGAAGCACGCCGCGACCTGCTCGTTCAAGCCGACGTGCTGCTCATCCCCCAAGCCCTGGGCGAGCACCGCAGCTTCGTTCTCGACGCCATGGCCGCCGAGATGCCCGTCATCGCCCGCGCCGACCCGCTCGTCGACGCCATCAGTGAATCCACCGGCGTGCTCACCGTCAACTCCACCGCCCCCGACGCCTGGCTCACGCACATCCTCGCCGTCGCCAAGCCCGACGAATCGCTCGCCAAACGCCTCGCCACCGCGCACGACTACACCGCACGCCGCTGCCGCAGTTACCTCCACCCGCAATCCGTTGTGAAGGCCTACGCCCAGATCGCCGACGCCAACAACGAGCTCCGCGGCTTCGCCCCCACGCCCCTCTCCCCTCCAACCAACTCTGCAGGCGGTGCCTCATGAACCGCCCACGCTTCGACCCATCCCGCATGGCCCCGCAGGCGCCCCTCCCCGCCGCTTCACTCTTCGGCGCTCCCTCGACAACCCCGCCGCCAAGCGCACCCTCCGCATCTCCCGATCTCGAAGCCAACCCCGCCGCGTCCGCTCAGCCCGCTTCGCCATCAAGCCCGCCGCCGATCACCGTCGCGCAGCTCTCCGCACTCATCGACGCGACCCTCCGCGATCACCTGCCCCAGTCCGTCCGCGTCGTGGGCGAGGTCAGCAACTTCACCCTCCGCACCCACTGGTACTTCTCACTGAAAGAAGGCCAGGTCGGCGGCGCCGTGATCAACTGCGTCATGTTCGCCGGGCGCACGCGCTCCGTGGGCTTTCAACCCGCCGAGGGTCAACAGGTCGTCGTCACCGGTCGTGTTGAGTACTACAAACCGCAGGGTAAGGTGAGCTTCTACGTCGAGAAGATCGAGCCCGTCGGCGCCGGCGTGCTCGAGCTTGCCCTGCGTCAGCTCATCGCCGAGCTCAAGGCCCAGGGCTATCTCGACCCCGACCGCAAGCGCCCGCTGCCGAGCTTCCCGCGCCGCGTCGCCATCATCACCTCCCGCTCCGGTGCGGCTCTTCAAGACGTCCTGAACACCATGAAGCGCCGCTGCCCCGCGGTGCAGCCCCTGCTCATCGACGTGCTCGTGCAGGGCAAGCAAGCCGCCCCCGACGTCGCCCGCGCCATCACATGGGCGGGGCTCAACCACGAGCGACTGAACATCGACGCCCTCCTCGTCACCCGCGGCGGCGGCTCCATCGAAGACCTCTGGGCCTTCAACGAACGCATCGTCGCCGAAGCCATCTACCGCTGCCCAATCCCCGTCGTCGCCGCCATCGGGCACGAAACCGACACCACCGTCGCGGAACTCGTCGCCGACGAACGCTGCGCCACACCCACGCAGGCCGCGATGCGCCTGACCCCGGACCGCGAAGAACTCGCCGAGCAGCTTTCACAGCTCTCCGCACGCCTGACGACCGCCGCCAAACGCCGCACGCGACAAGAAAGCGAGTCGCTCGCCTCCGACCGCCGCCACCTGCTGCCGATCCTGCGGGCGCGTCTGGACACCGACGCGCGCAAACTCGCGGTCGTCGTCACCCGCCTCGAACGCTGCAAACCCACCGCGATCCTGCACCAGCGCTCGATGGAGCTGCAGGCCCTCCGCGGGCGCGCAGAGCTGGCCCTTCGTTCAGCCCTCAACCAACTCGACCTCGACGTCGCCTCGCGCAGTCTTTCAGAAGTCTTCGCCCGCGCCCTGACCGCCAAGCGCGACGACCTGACCACCGCCCGCCGCCAGCTTGAGCTTGTCGGGCCCAACTCCGTCCTTTCCCGCGGGTATTCCATGACAGTCGATCAGCTCGGGCAGGTCGTCCGCCGAGTCAGCGACGTCCGCCCCGGTCAGCAGATCACCACCCGCGTCGCCGACGGCTCGTTCGCCTCGGTGGTGGGGGAGTCGGCCAATCTTCCCCCCGCGAAGCTCAAAGTCGCCGGCACCGTCGGCCCGCCGCCAAGCCCCACCCCGGAAGCGGCCCCAGAACCAGCCGCGGTTGCCCCCGTGCAAGATGCTGAAATCTCGCCGCCGTCGAACTCGGTCCCGCGCCCGATCGCTCAGGCCAACCCAACCCGCAAGAAGTCCACGCGATCCGCGCCGAACACCCCGCAACAATCCTTCACCCCGGGTCCGGACGACCTTGAGGGCCAGCTCGGACTCTTCTAGAACCTGTTCCACGCCTCTTTTCGAGCATGACCATGTCCAGCAAACCCGTGAGCCACACCAAACCCGCCCTCCCCGCCGACCTCTCCTACGAAGACGCCCGGCTGGAACTCCAGCAGATCATCGAACGCATCGAGTCAGGCCAGATCGGCCTCGAGCAATCCATCGCGCAGTACGAGCGCGGGGTGGCCCTCTACCAGCACTGCAAAGCGATCCAGGAGCAGGTCGAACAGCGCTTCACCGACCTGACCCAGCAGATGCAGGCCGAGACGAAGAAGCCCGGCTGATCGCGTGCGTTCGCACTTCTTTGCCCGCGTTTCGATCCCCCGGGCCTTTCGGGCCGATACCTTCTCCCCGTGCTGAGCTTTTCAACGATCCTGACCTTGGGCCTCGGGCTTTCCCCTGATGCGATGATCTTCATCGCGCAGGTCATCATGCCCGCGCTCTTCCTCTTCGCCTTCGGCGCCTGCGTCGGCTCGCTGACGAACGTGCTGGTCTACCGCATGCCGCTGGGCCTGAGCGTTGTCACGCCCCCCAGCCGATGCCCCGCGTGCGAAACGCAACTGACCTGGCGCGAGAACATCCCCATCTTCGGCTGGCTCTTCCTCCGCGGTCGGTGCCGATTCTGCAAATCCAAAATCAGCCCCGAGTACCCGCTCGTGGAACTCTTCGTCGCGCTCGTCTTCGTCGCGGCGTTCGTGGTGGTCTATGTCATCCCCGACAAAGCCGTATGGCTCGACCTGCCCGTAGGCACGATCAAGCCCACCTGGGCCCGTGGCTACGGCGCGGGCGCACTGATCTGGCCCCTCTTCACGATCCTGCTGTGCCTGCTGAGCTGCCTGATCGCGATGACGATCGTCGACGCGAAGACCTTCACCATCCCGATGGGCATGTCGCTGACGCCCGCGTACTACGGGGTCTTCGCCCACACCGCCTTCGCCGCGTACTTCGAGTTCGTCGCCCGCCCCGGCGCCAACGCCCTGACCAACGTCGCGGAAGGCTGGGTGTGGGCCATCCCCACCCCGACAAGCTGGTGGTGGCTCGGCGCATCCCTCGGCGGCGGCGTCGGTGTCCTCATCAGCCTACTCATGCTCAGGCTGGGCCTGCTGAGCCGAAGCTTCGACGACTTTGAAGCCTGGGATGACGAGCGCCGCAAGAAGGCGGAGCAAGCCGAGTCTCCGTCGGCCGACCAATCCAGCTCCAAACTGTCGGTTGCCGTGGATAACTCCGACGCCGCGACCAATTCTGCTTCCGAAACCGAATCGTCCAATCCGTCGATTTTGCGCGATCTGGTCGTGGTCCTCGTCGCCGCCGTCGCGACCGCAACCATCGGCATCCTCGTCGCTCAAGGCCTGAGCCAACCCCGCTGGCTGGGCGGAGCAATCGGCCTCTTTGCCGGCATCTTTGTCGGTGCGGGCGTTCTGCGGGCCCTGGATTTCAAGCGAACCAAGCCGCAGGCGTTGGCCCCTGCGAACCAAGCGGAGGAATGGACCGAATACCCCCACGCCCGGCGCGAGATGGTCAAGGAACTGGCCTTTCTGGGCCCGATTGCCATCCTGGGCTGGCTGGGCGGTTTCATCGCCAATCGCATCGGAAACGGAGCCTCCGAGGCGGCAAATCTCGATGCTGTGCCGCTGGCGGTGCAGGTGCTGGCGGGGTGCGTTCTCGGGTATCTCGTCGGCGGCGGGGTGGTGTGGCTGGTGCGGATCCTCGGCTCGCTGCTCTTCGGGCGCGAGGCGATGGGAATGGGCGACGTGCACCTGATGGCGGGGGTTGGGGTGTGCGTGGGGTGGATCAACACGACAGTTGCGTTCTTTGTCGCGGCGTTTGTGGGGCTGGTTTGGACGCTCTGGAGCGTGGTACGCCGCGGCGGGGCGGCGAGTGCGATGCCGTATGGCCCGTTCCTGGCGGTGGCGACGGTGCTGGTCTTGCTGGGCGGGCGCGTGATTGAGCGGGTGCTTTCTCAACTGCTCGCGGGGCACGGGCCGATTCTCTTACCGTAGCACGCTACACTTGGCCCAAAATCAATGGCGTATCGGCACGCGTCGCGCAGGGTGCGAGGATCGAGCCGGTGCGTCAGTCAACCGCGAAGAGTCCCGGCCTGTCGCCGGCGAGTTTCTGGTGCGGGTCGAACAACGAGCATGGAGGTTCACATGATCGGTCGGAACAGCATGGTGATTCGTGGTGGTTTGATCGCGCTGGCGGCCGTCGCCGCGGTGGTTCTGGGCGGGTGCAGCGGCAAGGAGAAGGAGCTTGAAGCCGAGAGCATCAAGCTTCGTGAGGACAACAAGGCGCTGACGGACCAGCTCGCGGCGAGCGAGGCCCGGCGTGCGCAGGCCGAGAGCGAGCGCGACGCGGCGATCAACAAGCCCCCGATCGTGCAGCCGATGCCGATGGACCCGGGAACGGGCGGCGGTACGACTCGTCGCCCCGCCCGCGAGGCGAACGTGGTTCTGTCGGTTGCCGGTGACGTGGCCTTCGCCGCGGGCTCGGCGACGCTGTCGACCGCGGGTCGGAAGGAACTCGACGGGATCGCGCGGACGATCAAGAACAGGTACAGCGGCAATCGCATCCGCATCGAGGGGTACACCGACAGCGACCCGATCCGCAAGTCCGCGGCGAAGTTCCCCACCAACGAGGCCCTGAGTGCCGCGCGTGCGGCGGCGGTTGAGAAGTACCTGCAGAGCAAGGGCATCCCGGGCAGCTCGATGGAGTCGGTGGGCATGGGCTCGGCGAAGCCCAAGTCGACCAAGGCCGCCAGCCGCCGGGTCGAGATTGTCATCCTGGGTAACTGAGCCCAACGAATCGGTCGACGATTCGGATTGGTCACGGAGATTGGTTTCGTGAAGACAGTCATCAAAGCAGGCCGAGGGTGCAACCCTCGGCCTGTTTGCTTTTGCCCTTTGCCGAGTCAAGCTGCCAAAGCAGCGAGCGTGATCGAGTCGGCCCCGAAGCAGCCTGGCAAGGGCGAACGCTCCGCGGCGGTTATCGGAAGTTCTTTGCCGACGGAGCACATGACCAAAAAGCGGCGGGACGACCACCAAGGCGGTGGAGGCACGGATGAGGGCCCGGTTGAAAAGACCGCGGGAGCATTCGTCAACGTGGCGAGCGGGCTTTTCTTGGTGCGGGTGTGCGCGTATACTCAAGACCAGCCCTTGGAGACGAGTCCAAGGGCGACAACCCGGGCGATTAGCGCAGTTGGCTAGCGCGCTTCCTTGACATGGAAGAGGTCACTGGTTCGAGTCCAGTATCGCCCACTTATCGGTTTTGCAGTCTCTTCGCGCTCGGTCGCGTCGGCTGGCGAAACACCCACAAAACACGGGCTTTCTTGCGATTCTCGCCGTTCTGCGCAAACGTGCGCGGTGGGGTGCTGCGCCGCGTTTTGCGCCTCAAGTGCGCCGCTTTCTGCGCCGCTTTTTTGTTCGCTGGTTTCGATCGCCGTAGACCCGCCCGCGCCCCCGGTTGCCATATCGAAGTGCGCATCGCGGGTTTGCAGGTAGTGACGCGCGGCAATCAACGGGCTATGCCCCAGCCACCCCGCGACGACGTGGGCGGGGAACCGCTCCACCCAATCGGTGGCGCACGATGCCCGCATGTTGTGGAACAGCCGGGGCCAAGGCTTCACGCCCGCTTTGGCGATGATCTTGCCGAACGTCGTGCGCAGGTTCACGGTTGCCCCGCCGACGCGCAACCGTGGCACCACGGCTTCTACCCCCTCTTCGGCGCGGTCGAACAGGTCTTGCAGAATCTGGCGCAGTTCAGGGGTGATCGGGACAACCCGAACCGCATGGCTTTCGTGCCCAGCGGTCTTGGGAGAACGCACAAACAGCCGCCCGCGTTCCCAGTTCACGTCACCCCAGCGGAGGGCCGCGACTTCGGAGGGGCATCGCAACCCCGCAAGGCGAGAGAGCGCCACGATCGCCCGCCATTCGTCGTCGGGGCACGCTTGCAGAATCGCCCGGGTTGATTCGAGAGTGACGTAGTACGCCCGCTCGGGATTGGATTGGGAACCCGCCCGCAGTTCGCCGAACGGGTTGGATGCGATCAGCCCCCAGCGTACCGCCCGCTTGAAAATCGCCCGTGCAACGTGAACCCGCTTGGCAACCGTCGCCGGGGCGAGACGCTTCGTGGCTTCGGTCCCGTCGTCGTTCTTCACGGTCATCGGCTCGGCGATCGCCTTACGCCAAGTGTCGGCGTGGGCGGGGGTGATCGACAACAGCGGCGTTTCTTCGCCTAGGTGCGCCCGCAGACTGCCCGTGGTTTGTTTGTATGCCGCCTTCGTTGAATCCTTCACCGATGCCGCCGCGTCGAATCTGTCCAGCAGGTTCCCCAGCGTCAGTTCGTCGGGCTTGCTCCGCGACTTGACCAACCCAACGCGCACCAGCCGGGTGTACATGCGCTCGGGCAGGTCGCGGAGCCATGCGGAGAGTTCGGCATCGGGCGACTGGTGAAGTTCCTTGGCCGCCAGCAGGGCTTCGATTCTCAGCCGGAAAGACTCCGCCGCCTTTGCGGAGACTTTGCCCAATCGAACAGAGCGCCGCTCGCCGTCGCCGTCGGTAAACAGCACCCGCTTTGTCCCGTTCGCATCGCGTGAAACACTCGCCATACGTCACCGTCCCTTCGTGGTCTTGCCCTTGGGTTCGATCGTGATTCTCAACCCCAGGTAGTCCGCCAGCCGTTCGATCGTGTCCGTGTTCAATCCGCGTTCACCGCTCATCAGCCGCGACAGTTGACTACGGGCCACGCCCGCGCCCTTGGCGATCGCATAGGGCGTTTGATCGCTCGCCTTCACCGCCGCCGCTATCGCCTTCGTCAGTTGACCCATGCCCAGAGTGTACCTGATGCGTTGCCGCGTGGCAACCATCCCCAATCGACTCCTCGACAGCCACCAGCCACGCCTGCGATCCGGGGTGGGTGGGCATCCCCAGCCCGTCCGCGACGCCCAGCCGTTCACCCAAGACGTACCCCGCGTCATCGTCAGCGGGGGCGTACCCGTTCACCAGCAGCCCCAACACCGCCGTCCGATGTATCCGCAGCCGCGCCGATAGGTCGGGGGGCAGGTCCGCCGGGCGATGCCGCAGCCGGCCCGCGTCGCTCGGGTGGGGTGCAAGTTCGATACCCGCGCGCCCAAGGGCCAGTAGCAGCGGGGCGAGTTCGTGGGGGCGCGGGTTCACAGTTCCCCCCATCCGTCGCCGGCGTCCGTGGGCGTGTCTCCGATGTCACCGTCACCATAACCCACGTCTTTCCCGGCGTTCGCGGGGGTTTCGGTGACGGTGACGGTGGAGACAAGCCGGAATCGTTGGGCCGGTCGGCCACCCTTCGGGCCGTGGGCGTCGGCTTCCCAACGCCCGATGCCCGCTTCCGCCAGCGCCGACAGGGCGCGTTCCGCCGCGTCGGAATCGCCGCGATACGCCCGTATCCCGTGCGTCAGGTCGCGGGCCGTCACCGTGCCGCCCTTGCGGCCGATCCATTCCACCAGCCGGCGCGTTTCCCGGTCGTCGTCACTCTCAGACAGGATCGCGTAGACGCGCCGGGCTTCGTCACCGAACCACCGGGCCAGGACCACGCCCGCCGCGATGCTCGCCTCATCGACCCGCGACGCATCGCGTAGCGTGGCGTCACCCGCCGCCCAGCGGGTCAGGTGAACCACCAGCGCCAGCCGCGCCGCGTATCCCTCCAACTTCGACCACGCCGCCGACAGGTCGCCGGACAGTTCCGTTTGCTCGGTCGCGTGTTCGTTGTAGAACGTCACCCATGCCCGCTTCCCGTCGTCGGCCAGCCGCACCAGCCGGGGCCGGTAGTCCGGTTGAAGCGTTGGGCTATCGGGATCGACTTCCATCGTCAGCCCAAACAGCCGATCGAACACCGCCGCCACCGCCGCTTCGGTGTCCGCGTTCACGTCCGCTTCGGTCCAGCGCTTCGCCTTGCGCGGGGGCATCGCGTACAGCACCCGCGCCGCCATACCGCTTTCGTGGTGTTCCTGCCCCAGCGCCCGCGACAGGATGCCCGGTTGAATCCCGCCCGTGATACTCACCGATGCCGATGGAACGTGGATCGTCGGCGGTATCCCGGTCTTGCGGTCGATCGTCATGGTTTCGCCGTTGTGCATCGACAGCCAATGCGCGGAATCCGCTCCCGCCTTCCCCGCCTTCGCGTAGCGGTCGAACGATCCCAACCAGCCGGCGAGTTCATCGCGGGCCAGAAGCACGCCGCGCGGGTTGCCCAGCAGGATCGGGGCCAGGGCTTCGATTGTGGTGTCAGACACGATGTACCGACGCGCGATTGGCGGGGCGGGTTTCTCGGGCGGGTCGCCGGCGTTGCCCTGTCCCTTCGCCGCTTGCCGCTTCCAGACCGTCAGTTCGGCTTCATACCGCAGGTGTTGGGCTTCCCACTCTGCCCGCGCCGCATCGTGTTCCTTGAACGCTTCGGCTTGGGCCTTGCGAATCGCTTTCATAGCCAACTTGAACGCGGGTGTTTTCATCGTCCCCGACTCGCCCACGATCGACGTCCACACAATCGCCGGCTCGGTCCACCCGCGCTTCAGCTCGATCCGGTGCGTGTTGCCGATCGCCGACGCCAGCCCCGACAGCAGGGGCAGGGCGATGTAAGACGCATCGCACCCGATCGCCTTCGCCGCTTCGGTGACGAATCCCCGGATCGGCTCGGGCAGTACGTCAACGGGGAAGGGTTTGAACGTGGGGACCGCCGGGGCGTCGGGCGTCACCGCTTCCGGCTCGGCTTTGTCCGCCAACGTTTCGACTTCCGCGCGGATCGGGTCAACTTCCCCGCCGCGATGTTGAACAAGGTCCGCCATATCGCCGCCTTTGGGCATCCCTGCCCACAGTTCAAGTAATCGAACGATCCGAACCGACTTCGCGCCCGCAGCCGTCGCCAGCCGCGCCACGTCGTCGGCGTAACGCTCGCCGGCGTCGTCGTGGTCGGGGAGGATCACAACTTCGCGCCCAGCTACCGGGGACCAATCCGCTTGGCTTGCCGACTTCGACCCGTGCGGGCTTGTCGTCGCTAGCAGCCCGACCGCTCGCGCCGCGTCCGCCGCCTTCTCGCCTTCGACGATAAACACCCGCGATCCCGCCGGCGTCGCCAGCAGGTCGGGCAACCCGTACAGCGGTCGAGGCGTGGGCATCCCGCCGATGATCCAGCCCGACCCGTCCGCCTTCCGCGACACCGGGCGCACGTCCTTCCCCGTGTGCGTGTTCCAGCGGACCACCAGTCCCACGGGAACGCCGCCGGCGTCGTGGTACGTCCAGGTCGTGGATCGCGGGCCGTGTCGGCGCTCCAACTCGGCCACCGCGTCGCGGGCAGCGGGGAACGTGCGCCCGCCCGTGTGGGGGGTGGCGTCACTGGCGACGGTGACAGAATCCGCACCGCGTGCGGGCTTCCGAGTAGTTTCGTCGCCGTCGCCACGTGGCCGCGTCTTGGGCGCGCGTCCGGTGCGCCCGCCCAACCGGCTCGGGTCGGGGATGAACAGGTCAGCGGGCCGCAGCCCGATCGCGCCGCACACCGCATCGACGGTACAACCGGCGTGGCAGTTCACCAGCGCCCGCCCGTCGTCGCCGGCGTGGATGCTCAAACTCGGGGTGCGGTCATCGTGGGCGGGGCATCGACAGCACCAGCCCGCGCCGGATCGCTTGGGTTCGTGGCCGTGTTCGCGCAGGGCCGACAAGACGCGATCGACGGGGGTGCTCATCGCGCCCCTTTCTCCAACTGGTTGGCGTTACTCGATGCCTCCAGGGCGTCCGTGGCGCTTTTCGCAGACTCACGGGCGAGCCATGCGTCCAAATCCGCGACGCGATACAAGCGAGCAGTGCCGATGCGGGCGACGGGGATCGGGCCGCGCGGGGCGGTCAAGTCCCAGAGCAGCCGCTCGCCAATGCCCAGTGCCTTCGCTGCGTCTCGGGGCCGGAGGGCAAGCAGTGGCGTGATTGTCTTGGCGGGGGGGTTACTTCCCACGGGCCACCTCCTTCGCAGGTGCGGCGGAAAGTGCCGCCAACACCGCTGCGATGTTGAAGCGGATTGCCTTGGGTGATAATCGCAGCGACGGAATCAACCCGCGCCGTGCCCAGTCTCGGACGGTTTCGGGCGAAACACGCAGGCGCTTGGCCAACTCTCGGGCCGTCAGCAGTTCCGAATCTTGTTCCATTGAGGATACTCCAGGTGTGGGGCCGCGTTGAGCTTCCCTTCATCACCTGCGCATATCCACGAATGAAAGCGCATACCGGCGCATACCCCGCAGGAAACGGGGGGTTTCTGAGCGCATACCGATCGCTATTCGTCATCGTCATTCGCTCGCACCGAGTCGTTCGGGTGTGGTTTTCGATTATCGACGTTCGCCCTAAGTTCCAGCCGCTTCGGGTCGATAGTTCGGGGGCCGGCTCGGTCGTTGAACAGTCAGGAAAGAGTAAGAAATCGGTCGTCGGGAGGGAGGTCGACGATGCCGTAGCTCAGAGATAACTTTGCATTCATGCAAGACTTCGAAAACTGATCCATCCTGCAACGGGATCTAATTCATGGCGTGTTCTTCGGATGACGCGTGATGGGAAACGGAACGATAACCGCCCGAATTTGGATGACATCCTGTGGTTGCTACGGACGTGTACACCGAGATGTGATTCGCCAGAGTGTTGCAGGAAATGAGGCGGCGTGTGCCACCCATTCAACAGACGGCGGTAAGACGAAACGTTCGATGGGCTGCCTAGGGAGCGACCCATCCGGCAGCACAAGGACGGGTGCATCGAAAGGGACCTGTATTGCTTCAATGGGTCGAGCGCAAATGCGTCCAATGCCGCGGCTGGAGCTTCAAGAAAAAGCGAAGAATCTAGCAGAAAGCCCGTAGACTTCTCACCAAGACAATCACGAGTCGGGTGGGGATCACCTTTCCGACTGAACCACGACATTCACGGAAGCACCCTCGTTGTCGCCAATCTTGCAGAACCTCAGGTAACTGACCGGATGTACGAAAGTCGTTCCCGCGCAACGGTAGTCATTCAAAATGTCATGCGGTACATGAACCACCACGAAATCCGCAGGATTAGGGAGTGATACTGGCTGATGAGCTTTTGTGCCGATCGGGCGGCTGGGGGATGCCGGATGTACTGCTGCTTTCTCCAGTGTTTCACCGTTCGTCGAGGCTTGGGCGTGTTGGTGTCGGTGACAAAAAGTATGGGCCTCAGTGTGATGGGTGTTTGAGCTTGTCTCAGATTCGGCCGCGTTTACGGAGGTTGACCTTGCTGTCGGCACGGCTGAACTCGCCGGATGAGTTTGAGCCGACGCGAACTAATTCATCCGCCACCACCTGGCGGCGCAGGTGGTGGTGCGGGGGGCGATGGGGGAGCTGGCGGAACTGGCGGGGCAACGTAAGGCTTGGGGTCCGGGCCGAGCTCGGGAAGTCGCGCTGCCAAGAGCTTTGTGACAGTTGAGCGGGCCGCGGCCTCCGCAGCGAACCAGTCGATGTTGACCATCTGCGGCGTTGTGCTAGGGGCGACTGTGATGATGGGAATACCCGAGGTGCTGAAATCGTGACCTGCGCGCAATGCGTACAAGAGCGCTATGTCTTCACGGTCAAACATCAACAACTTCGGTACAACAAGATATGTACCAGGCGGAACCGACGGTTCTTCGTTGTCGATACCAATA
Source organism: Phycisphaerales bacterium (assembly GCA_032229765.1). Classification (GTDB taxonomy): domain Bacteria; phylum Planctomycetota; class Phycisphaerae; order Phycisphaerales; family UBA1924; genus JACVCS01. Next base: position 21,710 of record JAVTWO010000143.1, read on the forward strand.
TCAAAGCTGCCGAGGAGCCGCCTAGATGAGATGTTCTTGTTAACGATCTGTGCCGATCGAAGCTCGTAGATCAGTTGGCCATCGATCCGGATGAATAAAGCCGCCGGATACTGCAGTCGCTGTCCATTACCGATTTCACGACTCGGAGGGAACGATATTGACAGCGGCACAAGTCGTGCCGGCGCGGGAACGACGATCGGTGGAACCTCGCCATCGGCCTGCAATGCGCCGATCTGGTGAAACGTGATCTGTGAGCCATACCATACAGCCAACTCGACGGGAACTCCCTTCGGCACACCATCAAGCGAAAAACTGCCAGTCTTCGCCTGAAGTCCGGTGACGAGTTCCGGTGAGTATCCGACCACGCCAACTGCCCCAACCATGACGCCGCGGGGACGGCCTGGCATGGAAACCGAGCCAGTGATCGTGACCGCAGGGCGAACGTGAATAGGAAACTCAAGGATCGGCTCATTACCACTGACTGCAATCGTGTATGAATGTAAAAATGCATAGCGGCGTCGCAAGTCTTTGAGGTTGCTTTCTGGATCGACGATGAATGGTGCGCGAGATGCCGCGGGGTCCACTTTGCTCGTTACTCGCACACTCATGCTTCGATCCTCGACTTCGACTCGAGCAGTTCGCTCAATGATTCCCTGAAGATCAGTATAGTTAGACCAAGGTTCCAACGCTCGGCTCGGCGCTAATGGAAAGTTCGCACCGAGCGGAAGATGAGCGATCGGTGTGCCATCTGTTGCTGTCACTCTCACTCGCTGCGTCACGTTGCGCATCTGTGCCTCCGGGGCAGGCGGTGCTATGGGCTGTGCAGCTATGGCGACAATCGTTCCGAATACTGACGCAAAAGCACCATGAATAACAACGCGTATCATTGAGGTCCTCCAAGATGTGTTCCATCGAGCCAGCCGTTGCTAGGGAATCGATCAGAATGTAAGTGATCGACGATGAGTTCACGCAAGCGTGAGCTATCTGACTGGCCAATCGGTGTGATCGGCCGGCTGTGTCCAATATCATCACGGCTAATTCCACTCGGCCATGGATCGCCATTGAGATCTATAGTTTCGCGCGTCGACCGATGTGTGAGTAGGTTAAGATGCTCCGGTACGGCAACTCCCGACCATGGAGATGTGCTGCGAATGTTGTGCTGCGAGGGCCAGCTAACGATTGCGTCGCTGCGTCGCAGCCAATCTTGACCGGCGGGAGTCGTTAAACCGATCGCGGTCGTAGTTCCAAAAAACCAAACAGCAGCACCGGCAAGCCCGGCACCTTCCCCGGCGATCGACGCTGCCGGAATCCAGTACAGGTGGCTAGGATAGGTAGCCGATGTAAGCAAATTGCTCGATCTGCTATCGGTCCGTAGGTCATAATACGTCGTTGCTCCATCGCCGACAATCGCCTGTCGTATAGCCCCGATCGTATTCTGTAAGCCGTCTTCGACGGACCCGAAAGAGTCCTTATATATGTAGCCCCACGGAGTACTGATCCGCTCTCCAAATACATTCGGAATGTTGGTGCTGAACAAGTTGCCAACCCCAAGATTCAGAGCGATCCCGTCCAGACTGTCCCTAATTGCGTCTTCTGTTGCAGCCCTCGACACATACGGCGAAACCAAGTCCGCCCAAGGTGATCCGCGGAATGGCGAGCCAAGCGGAACGAAGCGACGGATGTCGCCGATTCCCCAGTTGTCCACTCGGCGGAAAGACGCGAGCGTGTACGGGGCAACAGTATTGCCTTCGACGACCATTGGAACTTGTGGCACCCGTTTCACGAGGAATCGAGGGAAGCCGGAGTCGATCGTGTAACCCAGATTGTTGGGATCAGGGTACAGCCTTTCCATTCCAAGAGGGTCTTGGAGTGACGTATCGATGTCCGAAATGTACAGACGTGTTAACTGACCGCCTTGACTGTGGCCAACAACATCGACTTGGTTGACCGCAATCCCTTCTGCTCGGCGGCGATTGAGAGCCTTCTGGATGGTGTGGGGCACATGCGGTGCATTCTCAGCGTAACCTTCATTTGAGGTGGTTGAATAGTCCGCTCTTTCGATGATCGTAGGAATCCCAGTCGGATTGGCTGTTTGAGAATACTCATCCCAACCGATCCAGGTTTCGGGTGAAGATCGAATACCGTGCACGAGGACAAGAGGCGGCACGAGTTCCTTGAATAAGAGGATGCCACCATTTGAGCCACCGACATCGATGGCGACCGTTCGGCCTCCCCGACGGTTGTTGTAGACAGATCCTCCATCTCGTTGGGCAAATCGAATCACGAAGCCCTCGCCGAATGGTGCGGAACCGAAGTGCAGTCGCGGGAATCCCAACGCGGAACGGCGCACTGGAAACGCGGGCAGTTGATCGATCGTTGAACCCTCTATGCTGAGATAAGCACCCGTTGGGTCGTCGAGGAACCAGTCTTGATTATCTCTGACGTAAAAGTCGTTCGACTTGACGATATCGCGATACACCTTCGGTATAGCTCGACCATCAGCCATCTCGAGTCTGATCAGTACGGGTGACGATCCATCGATAGTTTGCCCTTGTACTCGGTACTTTCTGTCAATCTTCTTGGTAAGGTCGGTCACTTGCACCTCTGGTCTGCCGTAGAAATCGACCGCCTGTCCGAGCGCTCGTAGGTCATAGACCTGGCGTTTCGGGGCAAGGAACTCGAATACCGGTGATGCCTGACCGCGATAGATCGGAAAGTGAAATTCGCCGTGGCCTGGATACATTGGTGTCGGCAATCGGAAGAAACCCACGTCGTCACCAAGGTGATGCCAGATATACGCCGATGATGGCGCTTGGTTGTATGGGGTCATCAAACGTATCGATCCAAAGCTGAAGCGATGAACCACTCCGCGAGGAAGACGACAGTGGTAGAAGTCGTAGTTAGATAATACTACACGTCCATTGATGCGAATCGGTATCCTCGATCCTTCAGCGTGTATGAGTGCCCAGCCTCGCAATCCTATGTACAGATTTGTAAAGTCAGATTCCGTGTTCTCATCGTCGTTCGGATGATCGACAAATGTCCCCGCAACAACTTCCGTCGCGTCGAGAACCCCATCCCCATCAGTATCCGCCAATAGCGGCGAGCCCCCGTGCGTTTGTTCGCCGATGTTGGTGAGTCCGTCCCCATCCAAATCCTCATCCCCGTCGGCGATGCCGTTGCCGTTGGAGTCGGGCGTGAGCGGGTCAAGGCCAGCGAAGACTTCGAAGCCGTCGCCGAGGCCGTCTAGGTCGGTATCGAACTCGCTCGGATCGGTTCCGAAGCGGCGTTCGAGCTCGTCGCTGAGGCCGTCCAGATCGGTATCAATGCCGACACCAATAACGGGCCAGCCTAGGCTCGTATCAACCGGCTCGGGCAGCAGCGGGTTCAGGCGAGCGGCGAGTTCCATGCCGTCGATCAGGTTGTCGGCGTCGCAATCCGGCGATCGCGGGTTCAGGCCGAGCATCTCCTCGTGCGGGTCGTACGCGCCGTCGCGGTCGCGGTCGAACGAGCGGTAGATCGGCGTGTCGCCGTCGCGCACCGTGCTGCCCGGCGTGTGAGATGACGGATTGAGCGGGTCGAGGATGTAGCCGCGTGCGGTGAGATCGACCTCGGCATAGTCGCTCGCACCGTCACGATCGGTGTCGTACAGAGATGGATCGGTGAAGTGGAGTCTAATCTCGTCCAAGTCGGTTAAGCCGTCGCCGTCGGTATCGGCGCGGGCATCGGGGCGGCTGAACTCGTCGCAAGGGTTGGAACCGAGCGCGATCTCGTCGCCGTCTTTGAAACTGTCGTTGTCGCTATCTGGATTCAGATGGTTCAGGCATGCCCATAGGCCGGAGGGGTCTGACGCCCAACCCAGTTCGATCTCATCTGGGATGCCGTCGCTGTCGGCGTCAGACTTTACCGTGATTCGAAGAGTCCACGAGATCGCATCGCAGAAATGCGGGCGATAGCTCACACGAAGCAGGATGACGGGGTCGGTCGTCGGTGCTGGCACCGGTAGAGGCGCGGTGCGATAGGTGAAGTGACGGCCGCTGGCGGTGTACGACGCGAAGTGTTCTGAACCGGAGAGTACCGTCCAAGTGTAGATGCCGTTGCTGTTGTCTCCGGGCAGTGGGGGCTGGCGGTTGTTCTGGCCTGAGGCAACGATGGTGCCGGAGGCGTTCGGTGCGATCGGCGCGAGGTCTTGCGGCGTTTGATAGAAGGAATCGACCACAGACGGCGAAGCACCCGTGCTCTTAATCGTGAGTGTCGGGGAGCAGTTACCGACAGGAAATGAGCAGGTCGTCACGTAGCAGGTGATTGGCTGCGGTATCTCAGGCTCTTCGATCGGAACCATGCGGATGAATGCACGAAAATACACCCATGGTCCGGCATTCTGAATCGACTCGGGCGCGGTCTGGATGTACGCGGTTGCTCGACCTGCTTCGGGAACGTTGATCAAGTACGAGTCCAACGTTTGCACGGGGCCGTTCAGCTCCCAACAGATTTCAACACGATGGCCGGAAGGTGGCGTTGGGTATGTGATGTCAAGGGTCACTCGCTCGCGTCCGACTGGAAGGTCTGGGCACCCGGTCAGTTGAACGACGTTGTCTACCGGCTCTACACAATCTACGCACGGCGTAGGAGACGGTCCCTGGCCGATCACCTCGGTGCCCGAGACGACGCCGATCAAGCTTGGTGATCCGGATCCGCCAGTGTTGGTGGTTCCGCCGCCAACACTGTTGTTCCCAATGCCTCCCTGACCGCCGGAACCGCCAGCAGCGCCCATGAGAGCGGCACTGTTTCCCGAACTGACGATCGACGTGATGCCGCCAAAGAGGTGTTGGATGAAACGGTGCCAATCGCATTCATCAAGCACACCGTCTCGGCAGATATCCGCGTCGAGGCGGCCGTCGAAGTATGCCGAGAGGAACAACTGCATGTCCAACTCGTCAACGGTGCCGGAGAGATCGAGGTCGCTCGTGATAAAGAGTCGTCCTCCGTTGGTGGTGTGCTGACCAAGGACGTCGAGCGAGCCGTCCAACCGCGTAAGCGCGGCTCCGTCACGGAGTGAAACGAGCGTTGCGCCGCTGCCGATGGGGCGGTTCTCGGCGATAAGAATGTCAGCGATGCCATCGTCATCTTGGTCAGGGACGATCCGTGCGTTGCCGTTGAAAAGTGTTCCGGCTGGTGCTGGCCGAGACCAAAGTGCCGACCCGTTGACCGGATCGAACGCCCACACGGTGCCGGATTGGGCCTGCACGCCGGGAAGTCCCGCGGATACGCCGATGACATCGGCGACGCCGTCCGCATTGAGATCTGAGATGATCGATATGAAACCGTTAAGCCCGCCTGAGTTGGGCGTGCCGCCGGGACCGATGAGCGTGCGGATCGTCAGACCCGTGGCACCACTCACAACACGGACCGTGTTCGATGGAACATCGCGTTCAAGCCGGTCAGCCGAACCGTCGCGATCGACGTCAAACCAGACCGGCGGCTGTGCCGCCCGGAGTGCGCTCCACACAACCGCCCCGATCGCCGACGCCGATATGGTCAGTGGAGCGATGAGAAAGAACGCCAATACCACGCGAGCGACCGACAACCGATGCCGCGATCGAATTGGAGTATCGTGCTTCATGTTTAGTTGCACCCCGACATGAAAAAGTTGAAGAAGCAGTTGAAATCGCCCTCGTTGACGCCGTTATTCGAAACGCCGGGAACTCCCGGGAGCGGGTTGCCTTGATCGTCGGCAATGTCGCAGTAACTGAGAGCATCAAAGAACCCGTTGAAGAACGCGTTGTAATCGCCCTCGTTGACGCCGTTGTTTGGAACTCCGGGGAGCCCCGGGAGCGGGTTGCCTTGATCGTCGGCGATGTCCGCCGGGCAGCACACCGACGACGAGAAGCCAGAGATACGGAAGAGCGCGTCGGCGGACTGTCCGTTCTCCTTCATTCGAGCGATCGCATAGACGGGCAGAAAGCCATCAGCTCTCCGTGTCCCAATCGCGAGTTTGGGATACACACGTTCGAGCTCAGCAGTACCGATTAGTTGGCCGGACCATGAGATTGGGCTGCCGTTGAGGAAAAGCACCCATTGCCACGGCGCGGCAGCGTTGCCATCAGGCCGAGCGCGCCAAAGGAACGCCAGATCGCCGCGTTGCCCAAGCGTGAGCCCGACGGGCTCGTCGATCAATGTCCATCCTCCCAGCACCTGGCCTTCGCGATACACGACCACGCCGTCCGAAATGATCATTGAGTCCGAAGTCGCCGCGGAATCGCTTCGAGCAGCGATTGCCCAGCGACGGGCTCCTACGCAAGCGAGCGAATCGGAGATCGCAAGTTCGCCGATCCAAATGATGCGCTCTTCACCGGTTGTTCCAGCGGGGACGCCAGAAGTCGGGGTGACGACTTCTTGGATGATCGCATCTCCCTCGGCGAGGAGCTGCGTGAGCGGGCCTGGAGTGTCACCCATGACATCACGCGAGATGAGCCGCCTCTTGGTCGGCTGTCCCTCGGCCGTCTGGCCATCACACTCGGTGGACACCACCGCGAACAACGCCGACGCACTTGGAGAAACGCCGAAGCTGAGGATCCCCGATGAGCCGATTGCGCAGACCTGACCCGCGGTGTCCAGCGTGTCGCTCGCACGCAGAATCGTGCGAGGCGTGCCAGCACCAATAAGCACCGCCCTTTCGGTCGTAGCGCCCGCGGGTGTCGCGCTCAAGCCGGAGAGCCAGTAAGGCGTGCCGAGTTGCGTGATACCAACGAAGCTGCCAAAGACGCTATAGGGCAGCGGCTCGGCTGGGCTTGGGGGTGTTGCGCTCGTCGAATCCGCCAGAACACGCAGTCCCCGGCGTGTGATAAGTTGATTCTGATCCGTCAAAGGTGAATAGCGCCAGATCGAGTCCAGCATCCCCGGAGCGCTGAAATCCAGCTCGGCGCGGCGTGCCATGAGCGGTGAATAGGCGATGAATCCGTTCGCGGAAATGCCGAAGTGGTCTTCGATCCGCCCAAGTGTCTCACCGGCGTCGCGCGTCGAGCCGTGCTGCGCGGCGAACAGAACCGACGAAACACCGTCGTGAGCAAAGGACCCGTAGATGACGTCGCCACGATCGGTTGAAAGCAGTGTCGCGAAGCTCATGGGGCCTTGCGCACGTATCGCGCGTACTTCTTGCACGGTCCGAGTGGTTGTCCCGGTTGAAACGCTTTGGCCGACTCGAACGATGACTTCAACATTGCCCGAAGGCTCGCCGATCACCGGTGTTGCCAAGGCGGAAAGAACCGCGATCAATCCCGCACAGCCGAGGGGAGTTCCTCTCCAGGAACAGTGCTTCCGGGAATGATGCAGTTTGCGAATGCGATCAATGGCGATGGAACTCTCAATTATCAGGCCCACCGGAGGCCCCCTTTCGTGTGTTGAATCCCCATAATGGGGGGTAGTACAAAAATAGAACTCAGATATGGCCTTTGTCAACCCATTACGGGTATTTTCAGATCGCAGCGATAACCAAACACACCAGTTGCTGGCAGAATCACGTTGAACGATCATCTTTGAGCGGGTCGCGCCTGGGTGCTCGAGTTGGGACTAATCACCGCTGGATCGGTGGCAGCTTCAGCACGAACACTCTTTACCCACGCCGTACCCAGTCTCAGACGGTTTCGGGCGAAACACGCAGGCGCTTCCCCAAACCACGGAGCGCGAGCAGTTCCGAATCTTGTTCCAATGTGGATACTCCAGGTGGCGGGCCGGGTTGGGCCTCTCGTTCATCACCCGCGTGTATCCACGATTGAAAGCGCATACCAGCGCATACCCTGCGGGAAATGGGGGGGTTCTGAGCGCATACCGATCGCTATTCGTCGTCGTCATTCGCTCGCGCCTTGTCGCTCGGGCGCGGTTTCCGCTTATCGATTCTCGCCCCGAGCTCCAGTCGCCCCGGGTCAACGGTTCTGGGCCGATCGATCGGTTCCGTCAGTTTCTCGGCTAGCCCGCTCGCGCTTGCGTGGGCCTTGGCGCGGGTGATCATCCGCGACACTTGCCCTTGGGTATAGGTCGTCCCGTATTCCTTGTTCAGCGCCGCCGCTATACGCTCTTGTGACATCCCGTGAATGATTGACAGTTGCCACGCTTGCCGATCGTGGACCTTCAACTCGGGCAGCCTTACTCGCCGGTTGTCTCTGGAACTCTCTTCCGGTGAAGTGGCAAACGAACCGGTGGCGGGTTTTCCCTTGGCATCCCGAAGTGGGCGTATCTTCTCTAGCCAAACCTCCAACTGCTTCGCCGCTTCGGCCATGTCAATGGCCGCCACCTTGGGCCACCTAAATGGGTCCCAGCCGCTCGACAACCGCCAGTTGGTTGCCTTTTCGGCGTTTCCGAGGGCGAGCACAAGTTGGTACGACGGCTTTTTGAGTGGTCGGCGTTCGTCCCCGTCAAGGTCTGTCTCCGCGGCCTCAACCGCCGCACGAGCTCGCTCACTTGCCTCCCGACATGACACCCAGAATCGCCAGAAGGCATCGGCGCGGTCAAGGAGAGTCTGAAGGCTGTCCAACAAAGGGTGTAGTGACCCAGGGTCCTGAACCTGCTGGCGTGCCAGCCTTTCCAGTTCCATCCGACGCTTGCGTTCAATGTTGCACGCTTGGCGACCGGTGACACGCTGAACTGTCTCGGCGTTCGGTATGTACGGCATCGAGTATCTGCGGGGCGGACGAGTCGCGCATTCCGTCAGCGTCATCCCAAGCCCCTCAAGCTCGGAAACAAGGATGTTGAGTGCATCGAACAACTCGCGGACCTGCGGATATCTGAATGTCGCCATGGAGTAACCACCCTTGGGGGACGAAACAAAGGGGTTCAGCGGTCGGCAAAGCCGCTGCCTCTCTTCGTCCGTTCATTGGGGCCCAATCTGAAAGGACATATGACCTGTAATCCTTGCATACCTAGGGAACCGGGGCAGAGTGCACTCCGGCTCACGAGGTGATTACACTCAGCGTTATGCCCTTGTCCGAGGCCGACACCCACGCCAAACTGGTCAACCCCGCGATTTACGCCCGCGGTTGGACCGAAGACCACATCAAGCGGGAAGAGACGACCGGGGCAGTGGAGCTGATCGCCGGCAAGGCCCGCCGCCGCGCCAAAGGCCGCACGGACCTGACGCTTCGTATCGTCGTCACAGCCGAAATGCAGCCCGTCGCCGTCGCGGTTATCGAAGTGAAGAAGGACACGCTCCCCCCCGGGCACGGACTCGATCAGGCCAAGGGTTATGCCAAAGCCGCCCGGCTCAATGTGCCGTTCGTATTCTCGACCAACGGACATCAGTTCGTCGAGTTCGACCGCGAGACCGGGCAAACCTCCCTCCCTAGACCGATGGCGGAGTTCCCCGGCCCCGCCGAGCTGCGCGTTCGCTACGAGGCCGTGATGGGCTTCGCGCTCGATGCCCCCGCCGCCGCGCCATTGCTCCGACCGTACAAGGGTGGAGAAGGTGGCCGAAGGTACTACCAGGATGCTGCTATTCGGGCCGTCTTCGAGAAGGTCGCCCGAGACGCCGCCACAGGCCGTCCCGCCCGCGCCTAGCTCTCCCTCGCCACCGGGGCGGGCAAGACATTCATCGCCGCCAACCTGCTCCGCCGCATCGCCGACGCCGGTCAACTCCGACGAGCGCTCTTCCTCTGCGATCGCGACGAACTCCGCCGCCAGGCCCTCGCCGAACTCCAGAACTACTTCGGCGACGCCGCCCGCGAGGTCTACCGCGATGCCGAAGGCAAGAACCACGCCCGAAATGCCGCCGTGCACGTTGCGACATACCAGACACTTGGCGTGGACAAGGAGGGCGGAGACGAGTCCTTCCTCTCCGAGCACTACCCGCCCGATCATTTCTCCCACATCATCATCGACGAATGCCACCGCTCGGCTTGGGGCAAGTGGTCCAAAGTGCTGAAGATGAACCCCGGAGCGGTGCAGATCGGTCTCACGGCTACGCCCCGAGAACTGACCACCACCGAGGACACCGAAGCCGCACGAGAAGACGCCCAGATCTCTGCTGACAACCACACCTACTTCGGCCCGCCCGTCTACCAGTACGAAATCGCCCACTTATCGGTTTTGCAGTCTCTTCGCGCTCGGTCGCGTCGGCTGGCGAAACACCCACAAAGTGTGCTAGTGCGTTCGTCGATGCGTGGTGCGACTTTTCCTCGAAGAAGTCAAGCCTGATCTTCGCGCCGAGCCGGTCGGGACAACTACCCTTTTGAGTGTTTCAAAAGGGATGCTCCAATCGACTTCTCTTCAGGATGATTCTCGGAGCAGTCTTCCGGCGAGCAATGAGCTGAACTCGGCTTGGTCGGTGATGCCGTGCGTAACTCGAATCGTTGGAGATTTGCCTTTTCCTCGTTCTAGCTCAAACTGATTCCAGTCTTGAATGTTCACCGCAAGTATATCTCTCCATGACATTTCCTTGCTCATTCCAGTAGAGGCGAGCAGTATTATTCGTCGATTTGTCAAGAAGAGTTGTCCGGATCCAATGAGATGAAGTGACTCATCGGCAACTGGTCGAACAGCAACGGAACCCATTCGCAGGTTGAGACCTTTCACGATACGAATCCGACCAGTGAGGCCGGCGTAGTCGTAACGACGAGTTACCTTGCGGCTCTCGTACCACTCTGCCTGACCTTTGAAATAGCACCGCTCTCGGCGTTTGAGATGAACCTCTGTGATTTGGACCTCGGAAAGAGCGCCGTGCACGATCTGCCAACGATGGCGGCATTCCTCGATGCGAGATTTAGACTCTGGCGAAAAACGCACGGAAACCCTCAGTGCGTTCGCAAGACTTTCGACTCTTTCCCAATCTTGATCACTGATCATGCCACTTTCGGCGATGAGACGGTTGACCTCGTCACTGAGCATTCTTCCGCATACATCGTTATAGGTAGACGATGCTGTTTCGGCTGAAACGCCGAGCGTACTTGCTAACTCTCTGATCATCAACAGTTTCTGATCATCTGACTCGCCATCTGCAATAACTTCTCGAACTTTTTCGAAGAAGACCCGCTTTGCTGCGACATTTGCCAGATTGTCCGCACGTTGCTCGAGTCCAAAGCACTTTGCATACTCCCTTAAGAAAGCTTTGTGCGAAGTATCGAGTCGATGGTGTAGTGTCAAGAAGTGATGGCAAATTTCAATGAAAAGAGAATCCCATTCAGAACGATATTGCTCTGCGAGATTTACGCCGTATTTGGACTCAATATCACGGATTTCATGTACTGAGCATCGGCCCAGCAGCACCATGTTCTTCGCACGGGCAAACGCGTTGAACCTGTGGTCTCTCCCTCGAAGCCTGTCGAGAAGGGTTGGTGACCGATAGGCTTCGAGCGGTATTCCCAGCGATAACGGCAACTGGTGGGGGTCTTCCAAAGGCATCTCCGTCAAGATCAAGTCGGTAAAGTCAACCCCAAATCGGGTGTCCCGTTCGATTTGGAATCGTAACCACAAAACCTGCCATTCGTTGGTGTTTGAATAACAAATTGTTCAAGGCGTGAATACTGCACTTCTCCGCTTGCGATAACTGGGAGATCGGTGAGAATCTGTGACGGTTCACAAACGTTGCGCGAAGTGGGCGAATCTGGCTCGTGAATAGCTGTTTGTGGTCCAGCTCGTAAGTATACAGCATTTGATCGCGCAGGACCTTAAGACTTGAACACCAGCGCCGGGTTCACACGAAGCACACTTCGGATACTCCCCAAACCCGCGAGGATCGCCGTCGTCAGCGCCAGCACGCCGACGATCACCACGGTGATGAACAGGAAGCGGAAGGGGAAGCCGGTCGTCGACAGCGCGGTGCCCACGAGGCTGCAGGCACCGACGCCAAGGCCATAGCCCAGCACGCCGGCGAAGAGGGCTTGGGTGATGACCATTTTGGTGATCAAGCCATCGCTCGCGCCCACGGCCTTGAACGTTGCATAGATCCTCGCGTGCTCACGCGTGAACATGAAGAGCATCAGTCCCGCGATCGCGAGCCCGACAACAAACGCGAAGAAGGCCATGATCCCCACGTGCGAGACAAACTCGGCGTTGCGGAGGAACCAGCCGACGGTGTCGGCCTTGAACTCCTCGCGCGTGCGGGCGCGGTAGCCCGTGGCGTTCTCGATCCGCCGGGCGACTTCGGTTGCGGATTGGCCGGGCTCGACCGAGGCGAGGATGAACGTCAGACGGTGGCGCAGCGGCGGCAAGATGCGGGCGGCGTTCGCGTACGTGGTGTAGAGCACGGGCTGCGGGTTGAAGCGCGGCGAGCCCGCAACGACGCCCTGCACGCGCACGGCGTTGTTGTTCACGAGGATCTCATCGCCCGAAGCGATGCTGCGGACAGATGCGGACAGCCGCGGGGCGCCGGGTTCCCACGCGTCGGATTGATCGGTCGGGATGACGAGCTGATTGTGCGTGCCCGCGTGATCAGCGAGCACGGCCTGCGGCGCACGGAGCGTCAGTGCCAACTCTTGAGGCACGCTGGCGGGGAGGCCGATGAGCGTGGCGTCGTCGACGCCGATGACGTCGACCGTGAGGAAGCGGCCGTGGGGCAGGCGTGCGGGCGCGGAGCCGACGGCGAGTCGGGCGGTTGAGCGAACGCCCGGCACGCCGCGGACGCGGTCGATGACGGTTTCGGGGACGTTGTTGGTTTGCGTGACTGCCTGGCATGCGGGGTCCATGACCCAGATGTCTGCCCAGGGGACGTCGTTGACGAGCGCGGGCGTGCGCGAGAGCATGCCGGCGAACATGGAGAGGAAGAGTGTGGTGAGAAAGGTGGTGATGGCGATGCCGAAGATCACGCCGGCGTATTTGGGCCCGTCGCCGACGAGCATGCTGATGGCAACGCGGATCATGGTCGGGCCTTTGTATTGCGGGCGGTTGCTTCGTTTGTGGTTGGAGCGTCAGCAGCAGTGGGGGAACCAGCGGAAAAAACTGTTCGCGTCGGGCTCAGTTCTGAAAGGCTGTGCAGCCCGCCGATGACGAAGTTGGTCAGACGCTCGGCGAGGACTTCAAGCTCGCGGTCGTCATCGGGCACGGCGATGCCCATCTGTGCGTGGATCGGTTCGGCCTCGGCGAAGCGTGAACAGAGTGCGAAGACAAAGACGAACGCGTGCTCGCGCAGATCCGGGTGCAGGCGATGATCAAAGAGGCGATCGATGAGGGTGAGGATGCCTTGACGGACGGGGGCGCCCAGGTGCTGCGCCAGCCGGGCGGCGAGGGCGTCGCCCGAGAGTAACGCCTGCATCATCAGCTTGGGATGTGCCTGACCCTGCGATGTGCCGCGGCGAGCGGTGCGGAGGACCCAGACGATCCACGATTTCAGCGCGTCGCGCGGATCAGCGCCAGGATCGGGCATGAAGTGCGTGCCTCCCTCAAGCACCTTCGCGATGGACTCCTCCATCACCCGCGCGAAGAGGCCCGCCTTGTCGCCGAAGTAGTACTTGATGGAAGCGATGTTGCAGCGCGCCTTGCGGGCGATCTGCCGCGTGGTGACCGCATCAAACCCGTGCTCGGCGAAGAGCACCGACGCCGCGGCGAGGATGGAACTCTGCCGCTGCTGCCCGTCGGCGCGAGCGGCGGTCGGCCGACGCGTGACCCGCTTGGACTTGAATCCCATGATTACAGTGTAACACGAACGCCGTGAATGTCAATCGGCTGATTCACATTCACCAGGACCGGTTATTCCCTGGTCGCAGAGCCATTCGCCAGATCGCGGACAACCGAAAGTTGCCACCCCAACCCCGGCGATCTCAGATCCGCGGCATGGTTCGAAGCGCCCATTCGCGACGATCAATGTGAATCTGGGCAGATTTGATTCTGTGCACATGACCAACCGAGTGTGCGGAAGGTCCGTTGTTCGGCGGGCGAGTAACCGGGGAAACCCGAACTGCGAGACTCAACTTGGTTCCGTCGTGAACTTCATCACAAAGTTGCCCAATGGAGATGGTGTTCGCAGAACGAACTCGATAAGCTTGCTGTGTCGTGTTTCCGAGCCTGGGAGGGCTTGGAGTGGTTAGGAAGGAGTGATCCGTGCGTAATCAGCGTGTGTGGGGCGGGGTGTCTGCGCGATCGGTGGCTCTGGCCGCGGGTCTGGTGTTGTCGCTGAGCGCGGTGAGTGCGGAAGCGCAGGTAACGGCAACATACACCGGCGCGGGTGGGAACAACCTGTGGTCGAACCCGCTGAACTGGTCGCCGAACGTCGTGCCGATCAACAACGGGTCGACGCAGTATGTGGTGGTGATCCCGGAGAATCGCACGGTTCGCGTGGATCTGACGATGCCCGTGAACTTCGCGGTGAACTCAATTTCTCTCCCTGCCAGCGGGCGGATCGAAGTCATCGATAGTCGTCAAGTGCAGGTCAGCAGCGAATCGCTCATCAGGGGGCAAGTCTCACTCGGGAGCGGACGGATCATCACCGTCCGTCCCACCGGCGCACCGGCCGAGAGCGATCTGAACTTCACGCTCTCCGCATCATTCACCGGTTTATACCGCTCGGCCGGTACGAGCCTGAACCTCTTCGGCGCATCGCTCACCGCAAACAACAGCGGCACGCTCGACCTCAGCAGCATCCAGTCACTCTCGCTTCAGTCTTCCACCACATCGTCACAGATCTTCGCTAACTTCGGCACCATCGATCTTTCGAACGTCACCTCCCTGCAGGTCAACCCCACCAGCCGCGTGCGATTCATCGCTGAGAACTCGGGTCTCATCCGTCTGAACAGCCTGACATCACTCGAGAATGTCGATCTGCAGTTTCAGGGAGGACTGATCCAGTTCGGAGCGATCACCTCGATCAACAACAGCACCATCGTCCTCAACGGCGGATCCTTCACACTCCCATCCAGCACCACCTCGTACTCCGCAACAAGCGCCGCGGAGTTCCGCTCGCTTGGCGCGGGCGCATCGCTGAACCTCTCCTCGCTGCAGTCGCTGAACGTGGGCAGTTTCTTTGCGCTCGAAGCAAACGCCGGTCGTCTCGACCTCTCGAACGCCCAGATCACGCAAGTGCCCAATGCCGCTTTCAGGATCAACGCATCCAACGCCGGCGTCGTCGATCTCTCCTCCGCCACCTCGTTGAGCGGCGCTGAGATCCGACTCGCGAGCGGTGCCAGCCTCGTCGCGCCAAACCTCACGACGCTTTCAAGGTCCTTTGTCGAAGCAATCGACGGCACGACGCTGAGCCTTCCATCGCTCCAGCAGTTCAATGTCGATGTCACGCAGAGCGCACGCGGACTGGCGGTTGCCAACAACTCCTCGCTCACGCTCGCCGCCCTCACGACCGTCAACTTCATCAACCCTACGGCCGGCAATCTGCTCGACGGTTTCCGCATCTCAGCAAGCGGCAACTCGCGGATCGATCTACCCGCGCTCACAACCCTGACGCCCTCGCACGGCATCTTCGGTTCGTTTCTTTCCGCAACCAACGGCGGCGTCATCGCCCTCAACTCGATGTCAGCGTTCAACGGCTCCGTGCTGATGAACATCTCCGGCGCCGGTTCACGCGTCGAGCTCCCCGCCCTGACCAGCTTCCTCCGCGGCGCGACAATCAACCTGACCCAGGGCGGCACATTCTCCGCCCCGCAGTTCCGCCAACTCGTCAACACCCACATCACCAACGAAGGCGGCACGCTCGACATCGCGCAGCCCACGTCGTTCGTCAACTCTTCCCTCACGCTCTATACCGGTACGCTGACCTTCGCCCCCACGCTCACACGCATCGATTGGGGCTCAACCCAGGCTCCCGCATCGGTCAGCACCTTGTTCCTCCGCGCTCTCAACGGAGCAACCATCCGCGGCACCGGCGTTGACCGAATCGACGTCAGCGGTGCGAACGGCGGGATCTCAAGCTGGTCTGGCTCGCTCAGCGCCGACACCGGCGCACTGATCGACCTGCCCGCACTCACAACTGTTCAGACTTCCAGCGGGGCAACATTCTCTCTCGCCGCCGCGGCGGGCGGCCGCATCCTCCTGCCTTCGCTTACCCGCCTCGACAGGGTCCAGAGCATCGCCCTCAGCGGCGTTGGCAGCCAGATCGACCTCCGCAACGCAACCGCACGCGCCGGTGCCACCAACTTCAACCTCACAGCGACAAACCAGGGCGTCCTCGAACTCGCTGGCCTCGCCACCCTCGAAGCCGATGTGCTCAACCTCACCGCCAGCACCGGCGGCACCATCCGCCTGCCCCTCTACACCCAGGCGAACACCCGCCAAGTTCTCTTCAACATCAGCGGCGGCGGACGGGTCGAACTCCCGTTGCTCACCGGCATCCGCGACTCGGTTGTCACGCTCTCCGATCCGCAGAGTGCGCTCGTACTGAACTCAATCTCCGCGTTTGAGCGTTCGACCCTCAGCGTCACCTCCACCAACTTCGTATTCCCCCAAACGCTGACGCGGATTTCGGCTCCGATCAACTCTCCGACTTCGATCATCACCGCC
>JAVTWO010000144.1:0-5957 GCA_032229765.1 Phycisphaerales bacterium
TCCTTGCCGCGGGTGTGCAGCTCCCGCTCGCGGAAGCGACGGAGATGGAGGATGCGTCGCTGGGCTCGCGGCACAGAGCCGCGGTGGGCGTGTCGGCCGAGAGCGACGCGGTGGTGGTGGTCGTGTCAGAGGAAACCGGGCTGATCTCCCTCGCAGAGCGGGGAGAGCTGACCCGCGGGCTGAACGAAGACGAGCTGCGCTCGCTGCTGATCCTGAAGTACAACCGCGGGCTGGTGACCGAACTGACCACGGGCGAGGCGGCCCCCGAGCCCTCGCCCCGTGAATCAAGCCCCGCGATGGGCGAGACAACCTTCGGCGATGAGCCGGTCTTGGAGGGCCAGCGGCGCTGAGGCGCACGCGTGAAGCATGATCGCGAAGATCTCCCAAGCCGTGCTGGTGGCGATCCTGACCGTGCTCGTCTGGGCATGGGCGGAGGGTGAAGGCCTGACGGTCGCGCCCGCTTCGCCTCGTGTGGTTTTCAAGTCGCCGCCGGGGTCGGACCTGTTCGCACGGTCGGTTGATCAGTCGTTCACCGGCGCGGTGTCGGTGAACCTCCGCGGCTCGACGGCGGCCGTCGGACAGGTGCAGCGAGCGCTGGCGACGCCGCTGGCGCTCACGCCCGGCATCACGGGGTTCCCGTCAACTCCCGGGACGCACACGATCGAACTCCGCGAGATCATCCGGCACCTGCCCGAGATCCGCGGCTCGGGCGTCAGCGTGCTCTCGGCTGAGCCCGCCACGGTGCAGGTGACGGTGGAGAAGCTGGTGACGCGTCAGGCGGCGGTGCGATTGCGCGTGGTGGGGGGGAGCGCTTCCGAAACGCCCGTGATGACCCCCGCGATCGTCGCGGTGCGCATCCCCGAGGCGAACGCGGACCAAGTCCCAGTCGATGCGGAAGTCGACGCGACGGTGGATGTCTCATCCGCCAGCGCCTCGGGCGCATCGAGCTATGAAGCCACGGTCCCCGTTCGGCTTTCCTCGCTCATGCGCGGCGCGGGGGCGCTCGAGTCCTCGCCTTCGACGGTGAAGGTCTCGGTGAAGCTCGGCAAGCCCGAGGAATCCATCACGCTGCCCTCGGTGGAGGTTCGGACGATCTGGGATCCGAGCGTTGACCGCGAAGAGGCCAAACGTTGGCGAGTTGAAGTGATCGACGCGTACGTGCGGAACGTGCGTCTGACCGGACCCGCGGGGAGCACCGCGGCTTTGCGTGACGGCAAGGTGCAGCCGCTGGCGATCGTGCTGCTGGACAGCGATGACCTGAAGGAGGGCGAGGTCACGCGTGTACCGGTGATGACGGCGCGCGTGCCCGGGGTCTATGGCGATGGGCGTGTCAGCGCCGTGCGCGTCAGGGTTACGAGGGTGGCTGACAATGAAAACAAGCCCGGCGAACCGGGCTCGAAGACGCTTTGAGCTGCGTGTTTGCGTGAATCAGAACTTGAAGTTCGCGAACGAGTTGCCCGTGGTGATGGTCGTGGCGGCGACGGAGACGTCGAAGATCTGCCCCACGGCGTTGTTGCCTGTGATGGTGTAGTCATTCGCACCCTGACCGGCGGCGTAGTTGCGCACGACGACGCAGCCGCCGGTGACGCTGATGCCGCCGGCGGTGTTGCTGGTGACGCTGTTGCCCTCGAGGCGATTGTCGGCGCCGGTGCAGAGGATGCCGAAGCCGCCGTTGTCGCGGGCGGTGGTGTTCAGGACGGAACAGCCCATGGAGACCCGCACACCGTCGGAGCCGTTGAGGTATGCCGCACAGTTGCTGATGATGCTGCCGGTGGTTGCGAGGATGCCGAAGCCGGAGTTGCTGTCGGCTGAGCAGTTTGAGATTGAAGATCCTGAGCCGGCGGAGAAGCCGTTTCCGGTGGTGCTTGTCGCGGAGCAGTTCATGAAAGACGATCGCGAGCCGCCTGAGAAGCCCGCGAGACCGCCGGAAGCGGTGCAAGATGTGTAGGAGCAGTCGTTGCCTCCCGAGAAGCCGGCGAACCCGGACCCGCCCACGGCCGAGCAGTTTGTCAGCGAGCAGTTGTCGCTCACCAAGAAGCCCGTGCCACTGGTCCCCGCGTTGTCAGCGGTGCAGTTGTCAAGCACGCACGTGTTGGAAGCGAACCACTCGGTGCTGGAGTTTGCGCGGGCGACGCACGATGACGCGGAACTGCTGCTGCCCAGAAGGAAGCCGAATGCACCGTTGGCGGTGCTCAAGCAGTTGCGGAGGATTGTGCCGTTGCCGCCGGCGATGCCGTTGTTGGAGTTGGCGTCGGCCGTGCAGTTGATGAAGGAGCAGTTCGAGGCGCTGGTGGCGTTGAAGCCCATGTTGTTGTTGTTCTGTGCGACGCAGTTCTGCACGAACGAGCGACTCGTGAGCTGGAACCCCGAGCCCAGGTTGTTCCGGCTGACGATGTCGTAGAGGCGGATGGTCTCCGCGGCGTTCGTCAGCGAGTTGATCCCGTCGCTGCCGCCGTCGCGGACGGTGCCGTTGCGGATCGTGACGTTGCCCTTGTTGGTGCCCACGCCGCTGCCGACGACGAGAATCAGCGGCTGCGTGTTGCTGGGCGTGCCTTTGATGACGAACCCGTTGAGATCGACGGTCACGTCGTTGGCGGCGATGCGGATGGCGCTGGTGTTCAGCAGGGCGCTGACGTCGATGTTGCCCGTGACGTAGTAGCTGCCGGGCTGGGTGATGACGAACTTCGCCGTCGCGTCCCCCGGGGTGTTGGTGGCGTTGATCGCGATGCGGGCCTCCGCACCCGGGGTGCTCGTCACGGGTCCCGGCGGCGGCGTGAGCGGGCCCGCAAGGGCGGTGCTCACCGTCGATCCCACCAGCGCCATCATCACCAATGTCAATGCTGGGCGCACGCCGATCGTCCGCCGACGGCTTGTGCGTTCGTTCATGGTCTGGCTCTGCGTAATGCTTTTGGTCACGGTTTCTCGCTCCTCGAATCGCTGGGCGTTGTGAATCGAACTGGAAATCACCCGCTCCCCTTGCCCCCGGATACCGATGCACCCGCCCGAATCGCGTGTGTATCTGATTGCTCTCCTCGACAGATCAATGCGACAACGGGTCGCATGTTGGCTGATCAGGATGACCCGAGGGAAAAAAGGGCACGAATTCAGATCCTCGACATCTAAACGGATTTTGTTTGGTATTTCTGATCGCTTCCCGGACTCGAAAGCTCGACCCCTCCCGCCTAGCCTTGGTCCCTTCCCCCGGCGGCGCACCGCCCACGGGGCTGTGCTTTGTCAGTCTCCCATACGAGGACCGACCTGTTATGAAGATCCGCACCGACGAAATCGCTTCCGTCATCAAGCAGGAAATCGAGCAGTACTCCGCAGCCCTGGAGGTCTCCGAAGTCGGCCGCGTCGTCGAAGTCGGCGACGGTATCGCCCGCATCTACGGCCTCTCGAACGCCATGGCCGGCGAACTCCTCGAGTTCCAGTCCAGCAAGGGCTCGGTCATGGGCCAGGTCTTCAACCTCGAACTCGACACCGTCGGCGCGGTGATCTACGGCGATTACCTTGCCGTGAAGGAAGGCGACCTCGTCAAGGGCACCGGGCGTCTGATGGACGTTCCCGTCGGGCCCGAACTGCTCGGTCGCGTTGTTAACCCCCTCGGTCAGCCCCTCGACGACGGCCCGGCGCTGACCAGCGCCGAGCGTCGCAAGGTCGACATCATCGCCCCGGGCATCGCCGAGCGCAAGCCCGTGCACGAACCGCTGCAGACGGGCATCAAGGCCGTCGACGCCATGATCCCCATCGGCAAGGGTCAGCGCGAGCTGATCATCGGCGACCGCAAAACCGGCAAAACCGCCGTGGCGATCGACACGATCATCAACCAGAAGCAGTACTGGGGCACCACCGAGGCGGTGGTGTGTATCTACGTGGCGGTTGGTCAGAAGGAATCGACGGTCGCCGCGACGGTCGAGACGCTGAAGAAGGCCGGCGCGATGGACTACACCATCATCGTCAACGCCGCCGCGTCTGACCCCGCGCCGATGCAGTACGTCGCGCCGTACTCGGGCACCGCGATGGCCGAGTACTTCATGTGGACGGGCAAGAACCCGGGGATGAAGCTCCCGAGCGGGATGCCGATGCCCAAGCACGCCCTGTGCATCTATGACGACCTTTCGAAGCAGGCGGTTGCGTACCGCCAGATGTCGCTGCTGCTGCGTCGTCCGCCGGGTCGTGAGGCGTACCCGGGCGACGTGTTCTATCTCCACTCCCGCCTGCTGGAGCGTGCGGTCAAGCTGTCGGACGACAACGGCGCGGGGTCGATCACCTCGCTGCCGATCATCGAAACGCAGGAAGGCGACGTCTCGGCGTATATCCCGACGAACGTGATCTCGATCACCGACGGGCAGATCTATCTTGAGCCCGAACTCTTCTTCGCGGGTGTCCGCCCGGCCATCAACGCCGGTATCTCGGTCAGCCGCGTCGGTGGCTCGGCCCAGATCAAGGCCATGAAGCAGATCGCCGGCTCGCTGCGTCTGGACCTTGCGAGCTTCCGCGAACTGGAAGCCTTCGCGCAGCTCGGTACGGAACTGGACAAGGCCACGCAGCGTCAGCTCGACCGCGGCGCCCGCATGGTCGAGCTGCTCAAGCAGCCGCAGTACCAGCCCATGAACGTCATCGAGCAGGTCATCTCGATCTTCGCGGGCAGCAAGGGCCTGATGGACGACGTCCCGGTCAGCCGAATCCGCGAGTTCGAGACGAAGCTGCACGAGTACATGAACGGCGTCGCCAAGCCCGTCCGCGACGAGCTGGCGGAGAAGAAGGACATCAAGGCCGTGGAGCAGAAGCTCGAGGCGGCGATCCGTGCGTTCAAGACGACGTTCAAGTAAGGTGAAGATGGGTCGTTGAGGCTTTCACAGAGAGTGAAGGCCGATGGGCAACTTCATCACTGTTTGTGATAGGACAGTGAACCTACCAAGCCCCCGATTTTTCGGGGGTTTTTTTGTTTGTGTTTGTATCGTGATACGTGTACATTTCGAGCTAACCAAGAAGCGAACCGATCGTGGCGGGGTGTACCATAGAACTCGGCACCTCGAAGAGTCCCGGGCGGCGAGCGCGTTCTGGCAATGCGTGCTGCGTCGATGTGGTGTTGTTCAAGTTTGGTTTCAATCGTCAAGTTGAGAGCCGGCAAGTTGTCTTTGTTGCTGAAATACAATACTTGAATATAGCGTTTCCACAACGGACGACGAAAGGAAGAGATCGATGGTTTCGAAGGTGATGCGTACGGGTGTGTTGGCTTTATTCGCTGTTTTCGCCTTGCTCTCGGGTCTCGCTCGCCTGGCCGAGGCGCAGGACTGCGGTCCGCAGTGGCTCCCCGGCGAGGGTATGCCGGGCACGATTCCCTCATTGAATAGCGTGACATCATGGGATCCCGACGGGGATGGCCCGCGCACGCCCGTGTTGGTTGTGATTTCAGGTTCCACCTTCAACGCCCAGGGTGTTGAGATCAACCGGGTCGGAACGTATGACCCAGCGACCGGCGTCTGGTCGCAGCTTGGCGCTCCGCTCAACGGAATCCCCGGAGAAGCGTTCGTTGGCAAGAACGGCGAGCTCTTTCTCTCGGGCGAGTTCACCAGTGACGGAGTTTCAACGCTCAATCGAATCGCCCGCTGGGATGGAACCGCTTGGAAACCACTCGGAGCTGGATTGACCTGGAACGCCCGTGGAGGTTTTGTTCTTCCCAACGGCGAACTGATCATCTCCGGCTCGTTCACCACCGTCGGCAGCCCGCAGGTTACCTCCTTTGCGAAGTGGACCGGTAGCGAATGGATACAACTGTCCAATGCAGCCGGAGCAAACTCGTTCCGTCCGCAGTTGTTGGCGGGCAACTCGTTGGAGAATCTGTACGCACTGGGTGAGTTGATTACGCCGAACAACAGCAGTCTTGGTCAAGCGGTGGCGAAATGGAACGGGTCATCGTGGGATGTTCTTTCGAACATCGGCTTCGATACAAC
>JAVTWO010000145.1:0-5947 GCA_032229765.1 Phycisphaerales bacterium
ACGAGAAAGACAAAGAGCCCACGAGTGAACTCGTGGGCTCTGATGATGCACTTTCACGTTGCGTGGCGCGAGCCTGCTCAGTTGTCCCGGCGTTTGTTGCCCTTGGCCTTGTCGCGGGACTTGGACTTCTGGCCGCGGCGGGCGGCGCCGGATTGCCCGTGCTTGAGCGTGTCCCAATCGAGGTTCAGACCGCCGCCGCCGAGGCTGACCGCGGGGTTCGCGTCGGGGTTGGCCGTCAGCGAGCGGTCCTTGGTGTAGAGCTTCTTGCTCTTGCCCTTCTCGCGGCTGTCAGGATCGGCGATCGCCACGTCCATCTTCCGCAGCGACAGATCGACCTTCGTGATCACGATGGTCACCTGATCGCCGATGGAGAAGCTCCGCCCGCTCGCGGCGTTCACCAGCGCACCGCTGCGCTGGTCGATCCGCCACGCGCCGGCCCGGCCTTCTCGACCCAGCGGCAGGTCTTCCTTCTTGATGAACCCCTCCGCGAGGTACTTTTCGAGCTTCACGAAGAGACCGGCGTTCGTGCAGCCTGTGACCATGGCGCGGAACTCGCCGCCGATGTGCTCGCTGAGAAGCTGCAGCACGAGGAACGAGCGAAGGCTGTCCTCAGCGCCGGAGGCGTTCTCTTCGGTCTGCGTGCAGCCCGAGCCGATCTTCGCGAGCTCTTCCATGCTCGGGCAGCGCGGGCTTTCCATGAGCTTCTTGCCCAGGGCCTCACGGGCGGCGTCGTCGCGCGGGGGCTTGCGCCCGTTGTCGGTGTGTTCAAGGTACTCCGCCAAGGCGCGGTGGACCGTGAGGTCCGGGTAGCGGCGGATCGGGCTGGTGAAGTGCGCGTAAGCCTCGCTGGCGAGGGCGAAGTGCCCGATGAGCGCGGGCGAGTATTCCGCACGCGTCAGCGTCCGCAGCACGGCCATGTGCACCGCGGGAGCCGCGGAGGTGCCGCGGGTCGCGTCGAGAAGTCCCTGGAGTTCCTTCCGCGTCGGGCGTTTGGGAATGACAAACCCCGCAACGCGGGCGGCGGTGCGGAGGTCGTCCACATCGCCGGGCGTGGGCTCCGGGTGAACGCGTCGCAGCAGCGGCACCTTGATGCGCTCAAACAGTCGGGCGAGCACTTCGTTCGCCTCGACCATGAACATCTCAATCAGCGTGTGCGTGAAGGCGTCGTCCTCGCGCTCGGCGTCGATCACGCGCCCGTTGTCGTCGTAGATCAAGACCACGTCGGGCAGTTCGAGGTGGATCATCCCCGCCTCGCGCCGGCGCTGGCGGATGGCCTTGGCGCACGCGTCCATCTCGCGCAGCGTGCTGATGAGCTGCTCGGTGTAGATCGGTTCGGTCTTGGCGTGCTTCTTGGCTTCTTCCTGGTCGCCGTCGATGAGGGCCTGGGCCTCGAGGTAGGTCAGGCGCTTGGTGGACTTGATGCAGACCTGGGCTACGCCGCTGGAGACGATCTCGCCTTTGCGGTTGTAACGCATGAAGGCGCTCTTGCAGAAGCGCGGGACGCCTTCCTGCAGCGAGCAGATGCCGTTGCTGAGCACCTCGGGCAGCATGGGGATGACGTGCCGGGGAAGGTAGCAGCTGTTGCCGCGTTTGCGGGCCTCAAGATCCAGCGGCGAGCCGACGGGGATGAAGTGCGCCACGTCGGCGATGTGCACGCCCAGCTCCCAGCCGATGGACCCGTCGGGGAGTGTGACGCGTTTGATCTGGATCGCGTCGTCGTAGTCCTTCGCGTCGGGCGGGTCGATGGTGATGATGTACTCGCTGCGCAGGTCGTCGCGCGACTTCCACCCTTCGCGTTCGCAGCGTTCGATATCGCGGTCGAACTGCTCGGCCGCCCCGCGGGCCTGGTTCATCACGTCGGGCTCGAACTCGCCCGGGAGGTTGTACGCGGCGATGACCGCCTGCGTCTCGACGCTGGGCAGGCCCGCCTCGCCCAGCACTTCGGTGATCACGCCCTCGGCGAGGTTGTTCTCTTCCGGGTAATGCAGGATCTCGACAACGACCTTGTCGCCCTCTTTGGCGTTCTTGCTCTGCGGGTCACGCACGACGACCATGCCCGTCAGCTCGCGCCCGTCCGGACGCACGAGCCACGTGGGGCCCTGCTTGATCAGTTCGCCCGTGAAGCGTGAGCGTTTGCGGGTGACGACCTTGATGATGCGCCCGGTGATGTCCTCTTCGCCGTTGCGCATGCCCCGGCGGACCTGCACCAGCACGGTGTCGCCCGTCAGCGCGTCGCCGGTTGAGTCGGGCGGGATGAAGACATCGCCCTCGCGCACGGCGAACTCGGGCACCACAAAGCCGAAGCCTTTGGGGTTCTTCTTGAACCGCCCGGTGATCTGATCGGGCATCGAGGGAAGCGTGACCTTGCCGCCTTCGAGCAGCACGATGCGTTTTTCGCTTTCGAGCTTCTTCAGGCTGAAGGCAAAGACGTCCTTTTCGGTCGCGTCGATGCCCAGGTCGCGCATCAGGGTTGGGATGTCGGAAGTTTGGTAGTTGTCGTGCTGCAGGTGTTCAAGAAGCCTGCGCGTGTAGCGATCGCTCATGGGTAGAAGGATAGGTCGGCAAAGGGGGGAACGTGTTCAGGCCTTGTCAATGCGGTCTTTCGGGGCTTGAAACCGCCTGACGACTCGAAACTCCGTCATCACACAGACAGCGGCTCACACCATCGCCAGCGATTCAAGCCGCTTGAGAAGCCCCTCTTTCACCGTCGGCCATTCGCGCTTCAGGATGCTGTAGATCACGGTGTCGCGGATGTTGCCGTCGGGCTCGAAGCGGTGATCGCGCATGACGCCTTCTTTCACCGCGCCGAGCTTGCTGATGGCCGCCTGGCTGTGCACGTTCCGCCCGCCGGTGAGCAGCTCGACGCGGATGGCTCCGAGCGATTCAAAGGCGTGCCGGAACATGAGCAGCTTGATCTCGGGATTCACGCGCGTGCCCTGGTACTGCCGGGCGATCCACGTGCGCCCGACCTCAACGCTCTTATGCAGCGGGCGGATCACCATGTACGTCGACCGCCCGATGACCTTGCCGGTGGGCTTGTGGATGATCGTGAAGGGGACCACGTCGTCGAGGGTCATCACCGCGCGGATGTTCTCCTCAAACCCTTCGACGGTCCACGATGCCGGGCCCTGCGGCGTGTAGCGAAACAGCTCGGGCGAGGCCGCCTCCAGCAGCCCCGGCGCGTGCGCAAGCTCCATCGGAACGAGCTTCACCAGTTGCCCGTCGAGCACCGTCCGCGGATCGATCCAGGTCTGCTTCATGCTCAGGTACCGTCCTTTCAAAAATGCTGTGAAGAGTATCGATGCCGCGAAGTTCGTTGCACGGGTTTGGGTTTATGCCGGGTGATGTGCGCGAAAACTCATCGCCGCGGAACCAAAGGGCCGAAATTCCTCCCTGACGAGCCTTCCGCGGCGTTCACGCCGAGTGGCTGTCGTGCGTCCGCTTGTGGGCTTTTCACGCCAGCACGCGTTCGCAAGGCCTCGTGCGTTTCTCGATCCGCTCGCGAACGAACATCCAACCGCACACGCAAGGACTTCATCATGCCCAGCCACACCGACCAGCTCCCCACCGTCATCGGCCCGGACACCCTCGTCAAGGGCGAGATCATCGCCCAGACCGCCGCCCACATCCTGGGCAAGGTCGAGGGCAAGGTCACCTCGCAGGGTCAACTGCTCGTCGGCGCCGGCTCGGTCTGCAAGGCCAGCGTGCAGGGCGTCACCGTCATCATCGAAGGCACCGTCGAGGGCAACGTGCTGGCGATCGAGAAGCTCGAACTCAAGCCCACCGCCATCATCCGCGGCGACATCACCACCGCCCGCCTGCTCGTCAGCGAGGGCGCCAGCTTCACCGGTCAGTGCTCCGTCGGGGCTGAGGCCGTCACCAACGCCCAGACCCGCACGCAGACCCACCCCGCCAACGACACCATCCCCGCGCACACCCGCAGCAACGGCTCGCGCCCCGCGGTGAACATCCCCGCCACCGGCAGCGACGTCGACTCCGCCCTCGCGGGTTTGGAAGCCAAGCTCGCCGGGTTCACCAAGTCCCGCGCCGCCGCGGCCGCCACGTCCAACGGCGAATAACCCGCGCACGTCCGCTCCAGCACCATTCCCCCCACCGCTCTGACCGATCGGGTGAGGAACCAGCCTTCGCCCCCCTCCCCGCTCCGGCCTTCTCCGGAGCGTTTTGCCGAACGGGACCGACCGCACCAGTGCACTTGACGGGTTTCACGCTCGATCATGCCGCTCTTCCGCTCCATGTCGCTGGGGGTTGAACGCCGGGTTCCGGACGAGCCCGGGCGTGAACCGCCGCCGGACGCGCCGCCCTCGACGACGGTGCTGTGCCTGAGCTGTGCGCAGTGGTTCCGGATCCCGAATCAGGCGAGCATTCTGACCTGCCCGCGCTGCTACAAACGCGTCCGTGTCGAAAGCCTCGTCGTCGACCGCCCGCAGATGCACGCACGCCTGGAAACCTGCGGCGTCATCACCGTCAAAAAACGCGGCATCCTCTCGGCCGACCTCGTCCGCGCCGGCGCGGGGATCGTCGTCGAGCCCGGCGGGCGAGTGCAGGTCGCCCGGCTGGAAAGCTACCGCGTCATCCTGCACGACAAAGCCGTCTGGCAGGGGGACTGCGAAGCCGCCAGTTTGCACATGGAGCCCGGGGCGGTGGTGCTGGGCGGGCGGTTCACCATCCGTCCCTGCACGGGTGAATCGGCGGAGCTGATCCAGATCGCGAACGACCCGTCAGCTCTCGGCCAACCCGGGACAATCTGACCTGAGGGAAAGACCTGTACAGAAATCGACCGAACTCGGTCGATACACTGCTGTGCCGCGGCGGAGCCGTGAGCAGGAGTATCGCATGGCGACGGAGCGCCCGATCATGAATCGCGCCGCAAGCACCCTCGACGGTCGGCCTGGTGCCGCGTCGGTTGCCGAGGTCTTCCTCTCCCCGCGCGTCATCGACCGCGAGGCGTACAACGAGCTGGCCTCGTCGCTGCGCAAGATCATCGAAGACGCGCAGGCGGAAGGGGCGAACCTTCGCGGGGCCGCCGCCGACGCGCAGCTCGCCCGCGACAACCTCCGCGATATCGCCAGCAAGAGCCAACCGAAGCTCGACGCCGCCGCCAAGGCCCTGTCATCGCTGGAAAGCCACGCCCAGCGCGCCGAGGCGCTGCTGAACAGCGCCAAGCAGGCCGCCGCGTCGTTGCAGTCGCTGTCGTCGGATTCGCAGTCGGCCATGCGTGCCGCGGAGGCCCAGCTCAACGCGAAGCTCGACGAACTGAAAGCCACGCAGGAAGCCCGCGTGGCGCAGGTCGCCGCGGAGGGCGAGGCGCAGGTCCGCCAACTCGCGGAGAAGTATCAGCACGCCGCCGCGACTCTTGCTGCGGAGGGTGAGACTCGCTTGGCGCAGTTGCGTGCGCTGATCGAACAAAGCGAGCACCGCCTCGAAGAGCGTCTCCGCCGCGGCGAAGAGATCATGGCCCAGCGCTGGAGCGCCATGCACGCCCAGCTCGACCGCATGGAGGCCCAGGCCAAATCCCACGGCGAGGCCATCGACCAGCAGGCCCGCGCCCTGGCCGGTAGCGCCGAAAGCCGCCTGACCGAGCTCAGCCAGCAGATCGACAACCGCCTGATCCAGAGCTGGACGCACGCCAGCGAGCTGCTGACCAAGCTCGAAGCCGGCGCCGCCCGGGCCCGCGAACTGCTGGGCACCGACGAGGCGGGTATGACGGCCGAGAGCACCGACGCCGGCAAGGCCCCGACCGCCGGCGGGCGTTCGCTGCGTCGCCTGCACGCGCTGCTCGAACAGGCCGAGCGAACTGTCCGTCAATCCTCCGACGCTTCAACGCAGCTCCAAGCCATCACCAGCCAGGCGGAGCTTGTGCGTTCGCTGCTCAGCGAGGCGATCAACAGCGCCTCCGACCGTGTCGATCGCCTGTCGAGCCGTGCGG
>JAVTWO010000146.1:0-37806 GCA_032229765.1 Phycisphaerales bacterium
TTGTGGCGTGGTGACGATCTCGCCGTCGACGGTGATGCGGACGCGGGGTTGGTTGGCAGAAACGTCGGCGGGGTTGGTGGTGGAGAGCTCGAAGCGTGTATCGGGGGTCGTGGGCTTCTCGGTCGGGCTCACCGGTGCGACGGTGATGATGACGGCCTTGCGGTCGTTGTCGGTTGTGCCCAGGCCCGTGGAGGGCAGGTTGACGCGGGCGCCCTGTTCGTGGGCGAGCTTGCCGACGATGAGGAAGAAGATGATCAGGCACATCACC
This sequence comes from Phycisphaerales bacterium, assembly GCA_032229765.1. Lineage (GTDB taxonomy): Bacteria > Planctomycetota > Phycisphaerae > Phycisphaerales > UBA1924 > JACVCS01. Next base: position 269 of record JAVTWO010000146.1, read on the forward strand.
ACGTCGATCAGCGGGGTGACGTTGATCGCCTCAAGGGCGGTGGAGCGGGATGGGGTGAGGCGTACGCGTCGCACGGTGGTTTTTGTGGTGGCGGATCTGTATTGATTACTTGGTGGTGCTGGTGGTGATCGGTGCGGATTGAGCGAGGGCCAGGTCGGTCAGTTCGGCGGAGATGACCAGGGCGCGGGTGCAGAGGCGGTCGGTGCGCTGGCGGTAGAAGCCGAAGACGGTCAGTGAGGGGATGGCCAGCAGGAGGCCCAGGAGGGTGTGGAAGAGGGCTTTGGCGATGCCTGAGGAGAGCATGGTGGGGGAGGCCTGACCGCCCGAATCGGAGATGGCGCTGAAGGCGAGGATCATGCCCCAGATGGTGCCGGCGAGACCGAGCAGCGGCCCGAGGTTGCCGATGACGTTCAGCGGTTCAAGCTTGTGGAACCAGGCGGAGGACTGCTCGCTGGCGGCGAGCTCGGCGGCTTCGCGGGCGGCGTTGTTGTCCAGCCCGCGGGACTTTGCGTCGAGTGCCGCACGAACGACGATGCTGACGAAGGCCTGATCGCGGCGGACGAACTCGCTGAGGCGGTCGCGCTCGTTGCTTGCGATGTATTGACGGATGGTCTTCTCGGATTCCTCGGGGAGGACGGTGGCTCGGCGGATTTCAAAGACGCAGCGGATGATCACCGCCCCCGCAACCACCGAGGCCAGCAGAAGGATGACCGAGAAGGTGTCGAAGGACTCGGCGAAAAGGGATTGGATGGTGCGTGCGGGTGCGGCGGCGGGTGATGCGGTGGCGGCCTTGGGATCGGCGATGAGGGAGAGGGCCGACAGGGTGAGGGTGTTGAGCATGTGCATGGGCATAGGTCGGAAGGATAGATCGACCGAGCGCCGAACCAAGCGCGGGCCGGGCGATCGGACCTGCGCGGGGCGATTGCGTACCGTTGGCACTATGTCCACCGTGAACACCAAAGCCCGGATTCTCACCGGCGATACCCCGACGAACACCGGTCTGCACCTGGGGCACTTTGTCGGCTCGCTGGAGAACCGGCTGGCGCTGCAGGATCAGTACGACTGCTACTTCCTCATCGCCAACGTGCACGCGTTTACGACGCTCGCGGAGAAGCCCGATCAGATCCGCGCCAACACCATCGGCATCGTGAAGGATTGGCTCGCGGTGGGGCTTGATCCGCAGAAGAGCACGTTCGTCTTGCAGAGCGAGATCCCCGCGATCGCGGAGCTGACGTTCTTCTTCGCGATGCTCATCCCGTTCAACAAGGTGATGCGCAACCCGACGCTGAAGACGGAGATCGAGACGAAGGGGCTGGGCGAGACGTACCCGTTCGGCTTCCCGATGTACGCGGTTGGGCAGTGCGCGGACATTCTGGCCTTCAGGCCTGATCTGGTGCCGGTGGGGGAGGATCAGGAAGCGCATATTGAGATGTGCCGGGACGTGGCGTTGAAGTTCAACCAGTTGTACTGCGGCGTGAACAACCGCACGCCGGCGGAGCGGCATCATCTGGAGGGCGGGGTCTTTCCGATCCCGCGTGCGAAGATCGGCCGCGTGGCGCGGCTGGTGGGCATCGACGGGGTGAACAAGATGAGCAAGTCGCTGAACAACGCGATTTTCCTGTACGACTCCGCGAAGGACGTGCAGAAGAAGCTCAACAAGATCACCACGGGTCGGCAGAGCCCAACCGAGCCGGGCGATGTGAACAACGTGCTGATGCAATATGTCGAGGCGTTCATCGGCGCGGGCGATCCGGCGCGGGCGGCGGAGATCAAGCGGCGGTATGCCGCGGGAGAGAATCTGGGCGACGGGCACGTGAAGCAGGAGCTGGGCGAAGCGATCAACGCGCTGCTGGAGCCGATGCGCAAACGCCGCGAAAAGCTCGAAACGCCCGAGGGCGAGGCGATGGTGCACCAGGTGATCAAAGACGGCGTGCGGAAGGCCAACGCGGTGGCGGAAGAGACGCTGTCGATGGTGAAGAAGGCGATGAAGGTGGACTTCGGGCCGCGTGTGATTGGGTGAGCGTTTTCGATGTGAGAATCGCATTTCGATGCAGCAACTCGAATCTGATCCCCGCAACAACACGCAACGCCGTGAGCCTGTGCTTCTCCGGGATGTGGTTGCTGGAATCTGCATCGTTGTCGGATCGGTGCTCTTCTTTCTTCTCGCGTTCTGTCTTCTGGTGGAGATATGGACGTCTCCACGCCTGCCGGCGTGGCGAGTCTGGGTGAGCCTGATCGCTGCGGGATTCTCGATGTGGCGAGTAGTTTCGGCGGCTCGTGCCGCTCGGGCGATATCCGTTCGCACACTTGTGGTTTTTCTATGCGCCGTGGCTCTTCTCGTATTCGATGTGTGGACGTTTATCAACGATCCGACGGCAAAACGGTTCTTTACGATTGTTGCGGTCAGTTCGTCAACGGCGATACTTGTTGCTTGCTTGATCGCGCCGGTCGATGAGAATGCAGAGTGATCGCGTTATTACGCGCTCAGCTTTCGGGCCGTCTCGCGCACGTCGATGAACGCTTTGGCAAGCTCCGTCGCGCGTGGGGCGAGCAGATACGCCGGCCGGGGCGGATAGTCCTCGACGATCACACGGTCGATGAGTTCGGCCGCCGACAGATCTTTCAGCGTCTGCGACAAGGCCCGCGGCGTAATGGTCAGGCGCTGCGTGAAGTCCCCGAAGCGTGCGTGGCGAAGGTCTCTGACGGTGCCGAGGACGGGCAACGTCCATCGGCGAAGGCCCAGGTCGGGCAGTTCGAGTTTGCTTAAGCGTTGATTGAGCAACGACACGGGCGGGGCGAGCAGCTCGCCTCGGGGGGTGAGGATGTACTCGGGGCGCAGCGGGTGCCCGTGCCCGGGGTTGGGGGTGACGAGCCCCAGGGCGATCAGATGGTCCAAAGCGTCGCGAATCGCGGACTGGTGCGCGTTCAGTCGGTGGCACAGCGTGATGAACTTGCTGCCCTTGGTCGCGTGCAGCAGATCAAGGACGGGCAAGGCCCATCGCCTCTGGAGGAGCACGAAATCACTTTGTCGAAGATCCACTGGGGCCAATCCTCAAACTCCCACTTGACAGTAAAAGTATAGTCGGTATATTCGTGCGTGTACAGTCCCGCCGGTTGATCGCGTCTGTGCAGTCCGGGGCGTTCCCGGGCTTCGCGGCGAACACCGAGCAGGACCAGTGCATCGAACACGGAGCCCACCAATGGCCTCAACTCTTCGGTACGTGCCCGGCTTGACCATCTCCATGCAGGTGAAGGACCGCAAGGCCTCCACGGCGTGGTACCGCGACGTGATGGGATTCACATTCCTGTACGACGTTGAGGAGATCGGCTGGGCAGAGCTTGCCACCGAGGTGCCGGGCGTGAACGTTGGATTGTCTGAGGTTGAGAAGCCCAAGACTGGTGCGGGCCCGGTGCCGACGTTTGGTGTGCAGGATGTGGATGCCGCTCGAAAGATCCTCGAGGGCAAGGGCGTTCGATTCGACGGCGAGACAATGACGATTCCCGGGATGGTGAAGCTGGCGACGCTCTTTGATCCCGACAACAACGCGCTGATGCTCTTTCAGGATCTGTCGAAGCACGGCTGAGTGGCGCCGTGGTGAAGATTGGTGAAGACTGGTGATGTTGAAGCGAAGGCGGGATACGTCGCCGGTGGTTGTTTGTTGTGGTATCTTGTGAAGTACGACGATCGGCGGTTTCTATCTTTGGAGCGCGTCATGTCAAAGCGGGCTTTCTCGTTCTCGGTGGTGGGGTTGGGTGTCGCCGCGTGTCTGTGCCTCGCGGCGGGTGGATTGCTCGCGGCTGAGCGCGACGATGCGGCGAAGCGGGCGGAGGCGGCCGCCTCGGGCTCGACCGCGCCGGCGGGCGGTGCGGCTTCTGCGGTTCAGTCTCCGTCAAAGCCGAGCATCAAGTCGCTGACGTTCATGACGGGCACCTGGCGCGGTGTTGCAGAGGGCGATCCGAACTCCAAGCTCGAAGAAATGTGGAGCGAGGAAGCCGCGGGCAACATCACCGGCGCGTTCCGCTGGGTCAGCGGCGACAAAGTCGCGATCGTCGAGATCCTGAGCGTCACCAGCGAAGCCGAGGGCGTGAAGCTCCGCCTTCGTCACCTCACCACGGCGCTCAGCGACATGCAGCGCTCCAAGGACGGGCCGATGACTCTGACGCTGACGGCGGCGGAGGCCCGCAAGGCGGTCTTCTCGTGCGTGAAGGGTGACGCCGCGGGCGATCTGGAGAAGATCACCTACGACGCGAGCGCCGACAACGGCTCGACGCTGCGGATCACGGTCGAGTTTGTGCAGGTGGAGGCGAAGGCGGGCGAAGCGCCCAAGCCGCCGCGGAAGCCGCTGGTGCTGGTGATGAAGAAGGCCGGTGTGCAGCCGGCGGGGGCAGCGGCGACGATCGGTGAACCGGCGGGGCAGAAGGTGAAGTGACCCGGTCATCTGTGCGGCAGTAAGCCGAGCGGTCGAGGCTCTATGCTAGACCCGGCGATCTGGAGGGCAGTCAGTCGGATCGATCGTTGAGGCTGATTCCGCGCCCTCACTGTGTCGATAATCACACTGTGGTCACGCGCACGCCGTTGCCGCGTTGGAGGTTGACCGTCGGTCGAGCTCGTCTCGCGGCGGCGTTGTCAATCTACCTCGCGGCAAACGCGTTCTTGCAGCCGCGAGATGAACGCGGCATTGAGTCGGGTGTGGGCGGGCTGATCGGCACGTTCATTCGCAGCGAACCAGATGGATGGGGTTGTGGGCACATCACGTTTATTCGCGCGTGCAAGGACCTGCGCGGGGAGTGGTTCGTGGAGCCAACCCATACCAGCGACTTTCAGAACGAAGTCTTGATCAACTCCGATCGTCAAACGATCCGGCGTGGTCTGTGGACACCCTGGCTTGTGTGTCAGACAACTCGTCTGCGCGTGACTCAACTTCAACCAACGCAGCAACAAATCGACGTGGAGTCAGAGGACTACTGGTCCATCTTGGCCAAACTTCGTGAGAAGTACCCATCCTTCTCGCTTGGCGCGTGGGCCGATCATGAAACCACGCGCGGCGTAACGCAGTACAGCGTCCGATGGCTGGGAGTTCTAAACGACCTCTCCGTACTCTCGGCCTTCATCGCCCTTTGGTTCACGCGCGTCGGCGTGATCCGCCGTTGGCGCGAGATCCGCCGGGGTCGGTTCGAGTTCCGGCGACTCAAGCGTGGTGTGTGCAGAAAGTGCGGCTATGACCGACGCGGGCTTGCGACGTCGCTGCCCTGCCCTGAATGCGGCGACAAACGCCCGCCGGCGCGGATGTGATGCTGATTGTTGAGGCTCTCATCCCCCGCGTGCAAACTGGGCGATGGCCAGCACCGCGAGGGTGATGAGCGCGAACATCGCCGCGGCGAGTTGGAAGGGGCGGTCGTGCAGGGCGAGTTCGGTCGGGTCGTCGTAGGTGCCTTTTTCCAGCAGGAGGATCGCGCGGAGCAGCCCGAAGGTTGCGGGGAGCATCGTCAGCCACAGCGGGTTGAAGGCCCTGGGCATGGTTGCGGCGCTGGGCGTGCTGCCCGCGGCTTGCATGAGAGCGGCGAGCATCGGCGCGCTGGTGACGTACGCGGCATACGTAATCAGGCACGCCACGGCCGTCACCACCACCACCATTCGCAAAAGCTCGTCGGTGTACTGCGCTTGCACTCCGCGTGCGCCCGCGGCGGCGGTCTGCCCCAGCGAGCGCCGCTCACCCAGCCGCTTGCCGAAGGCCAGGAACATCGCCAGAAAGAGCGTTGTGTTGAGCAGCCAGGTCGAAGGTTCGACCATGACGGCGGCACACCCGCCGACGACTCGCAGAACAAAGCCCAGCGAAAGACTGATCACGTCGGCGATGACGATGTGCTTCAGCGAGAGCGAGTACGCCATTGTGTTGAGCGTGTAGAGTGCAACCGCCGCGGAGGTGAGCCCCGGCGCGAGCAGTGCGTGGTGCGTGCCCATCGGCGTGCCACCGATGACGACCGAGACGAACGGCAGCACGAGTGAAAGAGCGATCAGCGCGATGGCGAGCACGAGCGCCGGTGTCGCGGGGACGGTCCCCGCCGCCAGTGGCCGCCGACTTTTGCGCGGGTGCAAACGGTCGGCCTCGCGGTCCTTGTAGTCGTTGACGATGTAGCACCCGCTGCTGGCGAGCGCGAAGGCGATGAAGGCGAGGACCACCGGCACGATGTGCGATGGGGAGGTGAGCGCCTGGCCGTAGACGGGCCCGATGAAGACGAAGGCGCCTTTGGACCACTGGTGCGGGCGGAGGAGCTTGATCCAGGCGCGCAGACCCGCGGCGGGCGGTTTGGTGGTGCCGGGCTCGGGCGGGGGCGGGGCGGTCGGGTTGGGCTCGGCGTGGGTGGTGATAAGCGATTTCCGTGCGATCGAAGAGTGAAGCCGCCCTGAAGGCGGGCGTGGTGTGAGCGGCTTGCGAAGGAAGAAGGCGGTACTCCTCCGGAAGAACGCGGTTTCGCGAAGGATTGTTCGCTCCGGGGCCGATGGAATGGTCGGTTGTGAGCGTACAAACTCTGCCCATAGTTGATCGGCCCGACGCGTTGCCTATTCCAGCCTGACATGATCGAAGGAACCACCAGTTCGGTTGATCAAGCGAAACGCGCAAAAGATGCCGATGTGTCCTCGGCAGGGGCGATCTCGTCAGTCATCCGGGGGGTCTATCCGACCGGGCCGAGGCTGTTTCGGCTGTTGCAGGTCTATCGACCCTGGATTTGCCCGTTTGAGAAACTGCTCCCCTGGGTGCCCGTCGGGTCGGAGGTTCTGGATGTTGGCTGCGGCGGGGGGCTGTGGTTGCACTTGTTGGCTCGGCTGGGGGTGATCCGGTCGGGGGTTGGGTTTGATTCCTCGCGCGGGGCGATCGATCTGGCGAACGGAGCGCTGAACAGCGGCTGGAGGACGGATCAGCCCACGGAAGGGCGAACTCGATTGCGGTTTGAACATTTGGATGTGCGGGCGGCTTGGCCTGAGTCCGAATCGGCGGCGTCGGCGGGGTTTGATGTGGTGAGCATTGTGGACGTGATGCACCATGTGCCGCGGGATGCGCAAAGGTCGGTGATCGAGCGGGCGGTTGGGCGGTTGCGTCCGGGCGGGGTGTTGATCTACAAGGACATGTGCCGAAGGCCTGTTTGGCGGGCGACGATGAACCGTTTGCACGATCTGGTGATGGCGAAGCAGTGGATTTGCTACTGCCCGATCGAAGAGGTCGAGGCCTGGGCGGGGCAGATGGGGCTGAGGCTTCAGCACGGCGCGACGCACAATCGGCTGTGGTATGGGCATGAGCTGCGGGTGTTTGTGAAAGCCCGGGGTGCCGCGTGATGAGGTCTGATTATGCGATGTCGCGTGTGGAGAAAGAGTCGGCACCTCGGGGCGAGGTGAGTCGGGGTGTGATTCTCGCGTTGGGCGTCTTCGCGGTGGTGTGGGCGATCATGGCGGGGCTGATCGTGCTGAGCATCACCGGAGGCGCATCGTTCAACGTCGGACGGGCGAAGTTCGATCAGGATGTTTTTCATCTGAAGGTCATCACGCAGTTTGCGCAGGAGCTGCCGACGCCCGGGCTGAGGGATTACCTTTCGGCGACGACGCCCGGGTATCACCTCGTGCTGGCGGCGGTGCAGCGGGTCTTCGGCGCGTCGGAGGTTGTGCTGAGGTTGACGGGGGCGGTGTGTACGGCGGGGCTGGTCGGGCTGTTGGTATGGGTTGGGGCGCGTGGCGGTGGTGGGCGGCGCGGTGAAGGCTGGTGGTGGGCGGTTGCACCGGCGTTGCCCGTGCTGTGCAGCAGTTACGTGGTGCAGTCGGGGATGTATCTGCTGCCTGATAACGCGGCGTGGATTTTGGTCGCGCTGGTGATGGTGCTATCGCTGAAGCTGGCGATGATCGATTCGGGGGGCGAGGGTGGGGCGGGTGTGCGCACTCGGCGCGTGCGCGGGCTGGTGATGCTGAGCGCGTGTGTTCTGGCGGCGTTGGTGCTTACGAGGCAGATCCACGTCTGGGCGGCGGCGGTGGTGTGGGTGGGTGCGATGGTGGCGCAGGCTCGGCTTGGCGGGTCGGATGAGACGCATGCGACGCGCACCGGGCAGACGCTGGACCATGCAGGCGCATTGGTGAAGACGCTGACGAGTCGATGGATGGTGCTGGCGGTGCTGGCGACGGTGCCGGCGTTTGCGATTGTCGCGGGGTTTGTGAAGGTGTGGGGCGGGCTGACGCCTCCAAAGTTCAGGGCGTCGACGAACCCCGACGCGATCAGCGGCGCGGTCGATGCGACGACGGTGACGGGCACTTCACCCGCGACGGCGGTGCTCGTGCTCGCGCTGGTTGGGTTGTTCGGGCTCTTCTTCGCGGGGTATTGGCTATCGAGCGGCCTATCGCTTGGTCGAAGTTCGGCGCGCCGGGGTGAAGCGCTGATGGGCACGATCAAGGCCGGCGTGATGGGTGGTGTGGCGACGGGTGTGCTGTCGGCGATTCCGACGACAACGTGGCTAAGCCCATCACGCAAGGGCGCGCTCTGGGAGATCACGCGGAAGTTCGAGGGCGACGCAACGCTCGCGGGGATCAGGCTGCCTCGGCTCGTTATCGCGGATCACGTGAACCTGGTGATGTGGTTGCTGGCGGTGGTGGGGGGCGCGGTGCTGGGGATGTGCTGGCGAGCGGCGGACGTGCGGGCGCGGTGGGTGCTCGCGGCGGGGCTGGTCGCCTTCACCGCGGCGAACTGTGCCCAGGCCCTGAGCTGGCAGCGGTACTTGGAGCCCATGGTGCTTCTTTGGTGGGTGCTGATGGTTTCGGTGCTGCGATGGGAAGGACCGCCGCGGGCGTGGCGATGGGCGTGGGTCGGCCCGGTGCTGTTGGCGATTCTGCTGGCGATGGTGACGCTGGGGCAGTTGGGAACCTGAAGAGGGAGTGAGCGGGTTGTCCGACGCGCAAAGATCGCGCGAAACGATCGATGAAAGGCTCGGAGCGGGGTTTGGTGTGGGCCCAATGGGAAGAACGGGGGGAGTTTGGTGGGGGTTGGCTTGAGGGGCGGGTTGATCGGGCCGAAGAAAGGGGGTCTAACCTAGAGGCCTTCGAAGCCGGGGCGATCGGGTGCGATCGGTCGGCAAGGGAGGCGGCCTGACGCTCGAACGGTCGGGCAAGCGGAGGGGGCGGGGGGGGCAGCGTGGTCGAGTGTTCGTTCAGCCAAGTTCCAGTTCCCTCAGTCAGCACAAAGGACAATCCCGTGGCGAAGAAGTCAGCGAGCAAATCCAAAGCCCCCTCCCGTGAAGAAGTTCAGAAGATGCTCAAGGCCCGTGACGGCGTGGGCAAGCGTGCCCTGATCACCGGCATCACCGGTCAGGACGGCTCGTACCTCGCGGAGTTCCTCATCAGCAAGGGCTACGAGGTCCACGGTATCGTCCGGCGCTCTTCCTCATTCAACACCGGACGCATCGACCACATCTACCTCGACCCGCACGTCAAGGGCGGCAAGCTCAAGCTCCACTACGGCGACCTGTGCGACAGCAATGTTCTGGGCAAGCTCATGCGCACCGTGCACCCGCAGGAGGTCTACAACCTCGGCGCGCAGTCGCACGTCCGCGTTTCGTTCGATATGCCGGTCTTCACCGCCGACATCGTGGCGATGGGCGCGCTGAAGCTGCTGGAGGCCATCCGCGAGTATCAGACCGAGACGGGCAAGCAGGTGCGGTACTACCAGGCCAGCTCCAGCGAGCAGTACGGCAAGGTGCTCGAGGTCCCTCAGAAGGAAACCACCCCGTTCTATCCGCGCAGCCCGTACGCGTGCGCGAAGGTGATGGCGCACTGGGCGACGGTGAACTACCGCGAGTCGTACAACATGCACGCGTCCTGCGGCATCCTGTTCAACCACGAATCGCCCCGGCGTGGCGAGACGTTCGTGACCCGCAAGATCACCCGCGCGGTGGGGCGGATCAAGATGGGCCTGCAGGACAAGGTCTTCCTGGGCAACCTCGACAGCAAGCGCGACTGGGGTTTCGCGGGCGACTACGTCAAGATGATGTGGATGATGCTGCAGCAGGACCAGGCGGACGATTACGTGGTGGCGACGGGGCGGACCATCACGGTGCGGAAGTTCGCGGAGATGGCCTTCGAGCACGCCGGGCTGAACTTCAAGAAGTACGTCGAGTTTGACCCGCGGTACCTGCGGCCGGCGGAGGTGGACCTGCTGCTGGGCGACCCCGCGAAGGCGAAGAAGAAGCTGGGCTGGATCCCCGAGACCAGCGTCGAAGAGCTCGCGGCGATGATGGTCGAGCACGACCTTGAGCTCGCGCGGCGTGAGAAGACCCTCCGCGACGCGGGGCACAAGCTGCCCGATTCCAGCGGGCACGACCAGTAATCGCTCGCGCCGGACGTTGCTTGTTTGATGAAGAGAAGAACCAAATCCCCCAGGCCGAGATGGTCCGGGGGTTTTTCGTTTGCGTGCGTGAAGGTGGATTAGCGAACCTGAGCGGCGGGCGAGGAGATCATCGCCGCCAGGAAAAGCTGCATTGCGTTGAAGCCCGCGTGCACGCCCACGCAGGACCAAAGGGTGCCGCGTTTTTCGAGCACGATGCCGAGCGATACGCCCAAAGTGAAAAGCATGGGCAGGGCGTAGATCTGTGCGACGGGGATGTGCACCGCGGTGAAGAGGGCCGCGGAGATGAAGATCGTGAGCCAGCGCGAGCGCACGGCCTTCAGCACGCCCGAGTGCAGGAACCCGCGATAGACCAGCTCCTCACTCACCGGCGCACCGATCACCACGCTGATCAACACCGCGGGCATGACCCACCAGGGGTGGGTGACGGCTGAACTGAAGAGGTTGCTGAGTGTGTCGTGCGCCAGCGCGGTGGGTGCTTGCTGCGAGAAGAAGGCGTAGACGCTGGTTGAGATCTTTCCAACCAGCATCACCACGCACGTCACGAGCACCGAGAGACCAAGCCCCACGAAGAGCTCGTGCCAACTGAACTTCAGGAAGGTGGGTTTGCTGTTGGGATTGAGCGAGGCGTGCGCGGGTGAGGGCATCAGCTCGCGCAAGGATGGGGCGAGGGAGCCGACGGCGAGCTGCCGGCACGTCAGCACGATGAGGGGCACGACAATCGCGAAGCACAGAACCTGCGCAAGGGTCATCGCGTGGAACTGCTGAGGCGTGCCCGAGGCCGCGGCGGTGGTGTTGGGGACTGAACTGAAGACCGTGAGTTGGATGATCGCGGGGATGACCAGGGCTGCGAGGGTGAGAAGGGCCCAAACCGGGGCAGAGAACGATTCCACGCGTTTGAAACCGGCTTCGCGGTCACGAAACGTTCCGGGTTGAATCCAGTTGTGCACCCACGCATAAAGCACAATCAGCGGGGCCATCGCCAACAGGATGAAGGTGACCTTCTCCGCGGGTGTCTCGCGAACGATCGACGGACCCGTGAGTTGGGCAAGGGTCAGGGTGAGCATGTGTATGGTTGAAGTTTGGGTTCTGGTGAATCGATGAGGAAGAGGAGCGGAAGCCGCGACCCAACGCTGATCTCGACTGTATGAGAGGTGCACGCTGGGCGGGGTCGAAGGGTGTCCGGTGGGTTGGTGGATGATTGGGGTGTGGGTGATGGGGGGGTACGATGGCGGGTTCACGGGTCGGCGGGGCTTGATCCGATGAGGAAAGCGTCCGATAGAGAAGGTTCGTTGGTTGGAAACACCGAAGAACGATGATCGTTGGAGCGTGCGGAGAGTGCCGCGGGCCTGGCGGTCGTGGAGACAAGCATGATGAACGCGCGTTTGATGGTCCTTCCCACGGTTGCGGCGCTGGTTTTCTGCGCCGGTGCGATGGGCCAGGTTGATCCTGCGGCGAAGCAGATGATCGAGGACTCGGTCAAGTCGATGCAGGAGAGCAAGAGCATCGCCTTCAAGGTCAGCCAGACGATGCCCGGGCCCTCGGGCGCCGCGGGCGACGGCAGCGTGATGAACGTCAAGATGCTGCGCGGCGATAAGACCGCCCCGCTGAAGATTAACTACACGGGCGATCTGATGATCTTCGCCGAGGGTAAGAAGAAGGTCTCGGTTCTCATCGAGCACATGGACCAGCCCGCCCCGCCCCCGGCGCAGATCCGTCGGCGGATCACCTGGGTCGACGACGGGCAGAAGAAGGTCCTCACCCAGCAGACGGGCAACGGCTCGGGCGCTGACGTCTGGGTCGCCCGCTGCGAGCGCAACCTGCTTGGGCCCTACGAGCCCAACGGCAAGAACCCCTTCGAGAACGAGCTCCGCGCTCGCAAGATCGAGATCGTCGAGGCGAAGGAAGTCGACGGGCAGCCCTGCCAGGTGATCAAGATCACCATGGACGACCAGAACGAGCGCACGCTCATCGTCGGCACCGTTGACAAGCTTCCGCGCTTCTTCGAGCAGCGTCGCGGCAAGATCGCCCGCTCTTGGACCTTCAGCGAGGTCAGCGACAAGGACCTCAGCGACAAAGACCTCGAAGTCGCGGTGCCCGCGGGATACAAGAAGGAAGTGATGCCCGACCCGCTTCCGCCGGCGCCGAAGGCTCCGCCCGCCCCGGCCGCCCCCGCCGCTCCGGCGACCCCGGCCTCTCAGCCCGTTGATCCTTCCAAGGTTGCGCCGAACGGCGACCTTCCCGAGCCCAAGCCCCAGGGCATGCGCCTGACCCCCGGCGGCCTGCGTCCGGGCGCTGAAGTCCCCGCCTTTGAGCTCACTGGTGTTGACGGCAAGACCGTCCGCCTTGCCGACCTGAAGGGCAAGACCACGGTGCTGGCCTTCTGGGGCCCGCAGTTTGATTCGTCGGGCGCGGTGGCGCAGGCCGTGAACGACTTTGCCAAGGCCAACGCGGGTACGGTCAACGCGGTGGGCGTTGCGTGCCGGCTGGTTGGTGAGAACGACGCGAACGCGGTGAAGCAGTTCTGGACCGAGAAGGGCTTCGCCTTCACCGGCGCGCTCAACGGCGACGACCTTGCCACGCGTCTGAACGTTCGCGGCTTTCCGAGCGTCATGATCATCGACGCCGAGGGCAAGGCCAAGGCCTTTCTTGAGGGCGCGGTGACGGCGGAGATGATCGCCTCGGCCGTGAGCGGTAAGTAAGCTGTTTTCGAGTCGATGACCTGTGATTTTCACGCGCAGCCCCGGGAATCAACCCCCGGGGCTCGTTGTTTTTGCCCAGAGCGGAGAACCCCCGGGCGCGGTAGACTGTCAAAGGTCGAACGTGGTGCCCCAAGCAAGCGCAGCGTGCGCGGTCGGTGCGTCAGGGCTCGGTCATGGAAGGTGCAGGTACGCAGATGAATCGGATCTCAAACGCTTCGGCGGGTTCACGATCAGGGAAGCTCACGAGGGCGCTGGCGGGTGTGCTGTGCCTGATGGCGGCGATGACGCTGAGCGCCTGCGATGAGCGCGATGCCGCCTCGCTGCGATTGGATCTGAAGGCGGATCTCTCCGGCGCGGTGGTTGCCAGCGGGTTGGTTGCGCCGATGCAGCCCGCGGCCGTGGAGACCGGCACCAGCGGCGGTGGTGTTTCGTGGACGGGGCGCGCCGGGGTGATGGTCAGCCGAGGGAGCTTCAAGAAGATCGATGACCTGAACATCGGCGGGATCACGTTCCAGACCATCGACGCGGGATCGGTCGCTACCACGGGTGTGCTTCGTCCGCGGCTGATCAAGGTCAGCATCCCGCGCGGTGCGGATGTGAAGTGGCCGGCTCTGTTTGCGGGCGCAAGCGACGACGAACGCGCCGGTGCGCAGCGCGTGCTCTCCACCGAAGCGGACGGCAGCCCCAACACCGACCTGGGCACCAGCGTGAAGATCACCGTGAGCATCCCGGGGAAGGTGATCTCCTCGGGTATCGCGATGCGGGCGCGGGGGCTGAGCGCTGAGAAGGACGCGACGACCGCCACGCTCATCATGCCCGTCGAACTGGCGAAGCAGCCGGGCGAGCCGCTGGTCTGGCACATCAGTTGGGAGTGAACGGTGAGCGTGCCGCGGGCGCGCCGGGCGAGTGATGATTGTGCGGGTGATCTTTCCGGGCGCGGGTGAAACAGCGGAGGTTGCAGAGGTGTCGGATGCCCCGACCAGCCAGGCGTACAAGATCGAGCGTGAGCTCGGGCGCGGCGGCATGGGCGTGGTCTACCTCGCGCGCGACGTGCGCCTCGGGCGGCAGGTCGCCATCAAGACCTTCCCGCCCGCGCCGGGCGCGACGACGGAAGATCTGCACCGAAGGGCCGAGCGATTCCGCCGTGAGGCCCAGATGCTCGCGCGGCTGAACCACCCGAACATCGCGGCGATCTACGACATCATCGAACAGAGCGGCTCGGTCAGTCTCGTCATGGAGTTTGTCGACGGCGCGACGCTGCTCGATCGCCTGACGCAGCAGACCGCCGCCGCGATGGGCGTGGGCTTGGCCGAGTCGGTCGACATCGCCGCGGAGATCGCCGGTGCGCTCGTCGCGGCACACGAGGCGGGGATCGTCCACGGGGATCTGAAGCCCGCGAACATCAAGATCACCCCGCGTGGCGCGGTGAAGGTGCTGGACTTCGGTCTGGCGCGTGGCGGCTCGGCGACGTCCGCGCTTGCGAACGCGCTGCCCGACGATGTGCCCACGCAGTCGTTCGCCGCCAGCGATATCGACCAGCTCGTCGCCGGCACACCCGGGTACATGAGCCCCGAGATGGCGCGCGGGCAGGCGGTGGACGCCCGCGCCGATATCTTCGCCCTCGGCTGCGTGCTCTTCGAGCTGCTCAGCGGCAAGCGGGCATTCCCGGGGAAGACCTCGGGCGAGATCATGGCGGCGGTGCTTTTGCAAGACCCGGACTACACGCAGCTCCCCGCGGGGACGCCCGAATCGCTTCAGCGATTGATCGCACGCTGCCTGGCGAAGGAGCCCGCCAAACGCCCCGCGAGCGCCACCGAGGTGCTTCAGACGCTCAAGAAGGTCGTGCGCGCACCGTCGCTCGAGACCGGACGTCGTGGCGGCGGGTGGATCGACGAAACCGACGCGACCGAGAATGCCCTCGACGCGCCGCCTTCGATCAGCGTTGCACCATCACCCGCGGAGGCGAACCGCTCGGTGGTCATGGGCAAGTCGGCGGCGGGTGCGACGAATGCCAACGCGACGAGCAATGCCGCGACTTCAACGAGCAGCGCTGGCGCTGGCGCTGGCGGTGCCGGCGGCGGCGTGCCGGCGCGCCGGGGTGATACGGTGCAACTGGTCGAGCTTGCGCCGGGCTCGCGTGCGCCGGTGAAGCATGTTTCGCAACTCGACGCGACCGATCTGGGCGTGCTCGTGCAGTGCGTCTGTTTCGCGGGGAGCTTTGCCGCTCGCGACGCGATCGAGGTGCTGGGCAATGCCGCGGGCAGCGCCGCGGTGCTGACACGGCTGGGCGAGTGGGGCTTGCTGGGTCACGAGAATGCCGGCGAGAACGAGCGGCTGTTCGTTCCGACGGCGCTACGCGCGTATATCCAACAGCTTTACCGCGATGACGAGGGCCTGGCGATTGCTCAGCGCCGACTCATCAAGCACCTCGCCTCGTGGTCGGTGCGGATGCGCAAGCTCATGGAAGGCCCCGCGCAGGCCCGCGGACTGCAGGAGATCGACGCCAGTGTGGACACCATCGCCGGCGAGCTGGCGTGGTCACAGGCCACGGGCGAGTGCGCTGAGGACGCGGTGCTGGTGGTTGCCAACCTGCGCGAGTACTGGGAAGTGCGCGGGCGCGTGGGCTATGCACGCACGACACTCGAACGCGCGCTCGACCGCGGGCATCTGCGGCTGAGCCCTCTGACGCAGGCGCTGGGGCTGAGCACATCCGGAGCGATGGCCCATATCGAGGGCGATATGGTCGAGGCCGTCACGCTGCAACGCAAGGCCCTCGCGCAAATGCGCAAGCTCGGCGAAGAAGAAGGCACGGCCGAGTGTCTGCTGCTGCTGGGCGTGGCGCTGATTCTGAAAGAACCGCTCACCGCGCGCAACATGCTGCAAGAGGCGAT
The DNA here is from genome assembly GCA_032229765.1 of Phycisphaerales bacterium. GTDB lineage: Bacteria > Planctomycetota > Phycisphaerae > Phycisphaerales > UBA1924 > JACVCS01. Next base: position 16,238 of record JAVTWO010000146.1, read on the forward strand.
CGACCTTGGGAACAAGCTCGACCGGCGCGACTTCGTCGCACGCGGGTGCCTTGGGCTGAGCTTTCTGGCGCTGCAGTCCGCGAGCATGATCGACGCGCAACGGGCGCTGCTGGCGGTCTCGACCGTCAAAGGTGCGGGCGGTTCGTCCTCGGCGCAGAGCGCTTTCTCGCCGCGACTGGCCGCGCAGATCCAGGGGATGTGGGGTTTCCTCAAGCTGCTGCAGAACGAGCCAAGCGAAGCGGAGCGTTTGGTCAACGAGGGGCTTGCGCTGCTGACGCAGATCGACGATCAGCCGGGCATCGGGCTTGCGCACTGCCAGCTCGGCGAGATCGACCTGCACAACCGCCAGCCCGACAAAGCCGAAGCTCAGTTGGAGTCGGGATTGGCGATTCTGCGGACGGTTCGCGACAAGCTGGGCATATTGCGTGCGCTGGGGGCGAAGGCCCACCTGATGGGTGAGCGTGGGCATCACCGCGACGCGCTGACGCTCTGGCTCGCGTGCGAGCGCGTGCGCACGGAGATCATGCTGCCGATCTCGCCCGCGGAGAGCCTGCTTAATCAGCGGTGGCTGGCGCGAACGGTGCAGGCGTTGGGCGAGACCGGCGTGAAAGCCGCGGAGAAAGCCGCCGCGGTGATGACCTGGCTGCAGATGAACGAGTGAGGTTGTGTGTGCGGAGCTCGCGAGCGGGCTGGGCGTTTATGCGCTGGTCTTGTGCGATGGCGTGTTGCTCACGTCGTTGGTTTGTTCGGAAGGTGCGTCGGGCTTTCCCGCTTCATCGGGCTTTGTCGTCGTGACGGTGTTCGGGGCGTTGGTCGTGCTCGCATTGCCCGCGGAGCCGCGGAGGTCCACGTGCTCGCCGTTGAGTACGCCCAGCTCGCGCAGGGCGAGCATCGCGGCGTTCTGTTCTGCGTGCTTTTTGCTCACGCCCCAACTCGATTCGAACTGCTGATCGCCCAGCTTCACCGCGACGCAGAAGTGCTTCGCGTGGTCCGGGCCCTTTGATTCGAGCACGACGTACAGCGGCGCCAGCCCGCGCTGCTGCTGCGCGTAGTGCTGCAACAGCGACTTGTAGTTTTCCTGGTGCTTGCTCTGCTCCGCGGCCCTGATCCGCGGTTCAAGCAGCGGCAATAGAAAACGGCGCGCCGGCTCAAGCCCGCCGTCGAGATAAATCGCCGCGACGATGCACTCCAGCGCCGCCGCCGCGAGGCTCATGGGCACACCCGCAGGGCTGGCGCGCATGCCCTTGCCCAGCACCAGGTGCTGCGCGATGCCGATCTGCTGGGCGAGCTCGGCGCACGTCTGCCGCGAGACGACCGAGGATTTGATCTTGGTCATCTCACCTTCGAGCATCTCGGGGAAGAGCTCGAAGATGCGCTGGCAGGTGACCAGCCCCAGCACCGCATCGCCCAGGAACTCCAGACGCTCGTTGCTCGCGACGCGATTCTCCGCGACGCTGGCGTGACGGAGAGCCAGGCGGACGAGCCCCGGGTCGTTGAAGCGATAGCCCGTGCGCGATTCGATCTGACTGACTGGGACTTCGTTGCTCACGTTGGCCTGACCCTGAAAGAGAAAGCACCTCGTTCCACGCCCGCGTGCGCCGGTCCGTTGTCGGACCACGCCGCTCCACAGGCCCTGCGTCGACCCGAGCGCAACGCCCGGCTCAACGTTCCGCGAGGCAAGGTCGGCCCGCTGCGGTCAGGAGGACGAGGTTGGTGACGACGACCGTTCGGCCGCGCTCAACAAGCCCGCTCTGCAAGGCCGCGGCGGGTAAACCCGGCGCGTCGCGTCGCTTCGGACGATGCCCACCCCTCCCCATCGACTTCCTCAACATCGGCCCGATCGACACTGAACCCTATCACCGAGCCGGCAAATCGACCAGAAAACCGACTAAAATCTGAACGGATGGCTGAAAACCGAACAGGTAAAGAACGACCAAAGCCATGGGAACCCATCCCGGCGACTTTCCCCGAACCGGGATAGGCGCTAGCATCTTGGCCCCGATCGGCGGGGGTCAGTTTGCGATCATCAAGAACCATCGGGTCCAAGCCCCGGTGCATGCAGCGAAGAAAGGCAGTTCCCTATGGGCATGGCATATCCGAAGCGTACTTCCCGCGTGAAGCGCAAGCGTTCCATCGGCTTCCGCGCCCGGATGAAGACCACCAACGGCCGCAAGCTCCTCAACCGCAAGCGCCGCGCCGGTCGCAGCCTGAACGTCGCCGACAAGAAGCGCGGGTATTGATCCAACCGCGGTTCACCCCCGCGCCGGATCATCTCCGAATCACATCACACCAAATCACCACAGCGAGCGCCATCAACGGCGCTCGCTTTTTCGTTGCCTGATCAGAACGGCGTCGTTCGAGCTGAGACTCAAGAACCGGTCGTCGCCGAGTGTCCGGGTTCGATGATCGGCATGCGCACGATCGGCTGCGTCACAGGTCGGCGCTTCGCCTCGCGATGATCGAACGCCGGCACCGGGCACTCGTCGTTGTAGTAGTGCAGGATCCAATCCAACTCACCCGAAGCGAACAGCTCCGCGAAGACCTCCACCGCCCGCGGCTCATACCGCGTCCCGGCGTGCCTGCGCAGCTCTTCCAGCGCTGCCCGGGCCGCTTCGTCGCCGATCTGTGTGCGGTACGGGCGAACGCTCGTCATCGCGTCGAACGAATCGATGACCGAGAACAGCCGGGCAACCATGGGGATCTCATCGCCCTTCAAACGATCCGGATAGCCGTTGCCGTCGATTTGTTCGTGATGGTGGCGGACAAGTTCCAGCGCGATCGGGTCGGTCTCGCCCATCTCGATCAACCGATCATGCCCCAGCGCCGGGTGACGCTGCATGATCAGTCGCTCTTCGCTCGTCAAAGGCCCGGGCTTCTGGAGGATCTCATCCGGGATGTCGATCTTGCCATAGTCGTGCAATGCCGCCGCCCGCGTGATCCGCTCGACCTGATCGTGCGGCAGCTCAAACCGCTCCGCCATCGCCCGCGAGTACAACGCCACCCGCCAGGTGTGCGCCGCGGTGGAGCGGTCCTTCACCTCGATGATGCGCAGCATGACATGGATGAGATCGTCGGTCATGACGGTTGGAAAGAGTGTACCGCACAACCGCGAAGGCACCCCGGGCAAGCCGCCGGTTTTCGCGCAAAGAAAGGCCGCGACGGACCGAGAAGCCCGCGGCGGCCTGCAAATCCCACGTTCAAACCCATCCCCCGCTCACTCTAACCCCGACCATGTGTCCGTTTCAGTTCGGGCAGCCGAGGAAGAAGTAGTTGAAGAAACAGTTGTAATCGCCCTCGTTCACGCCGGAGTTGTTGCAACTGCTCGAGGCGCTCAGCGGCTCGCCATCGTCGCAGGCGATATCGCAGAAATCACCCAGAGCGCCCGGACCGTCGCTGGCCTGCTCAAAGAACCCGTCCGCCGCGAAGAAGCAGTTGTAATCACCCTCGTTGATCCCGTTGTTGACATGCCCCGGCACGTCGTCGATGGGGAAGCCATCATCGAAAGCGATGTCCGCCGGGCTGCAGCGCCGGTCGTCGTCCGACGGCACGGTCCCGGGCGTGCCGCTGCCCAGGCGAAGGTTCGCGATGAAGACCGCGGAGTCGAGGATGTGGTCGTTCACGTCGCCGACCTCAAAGTGCAGCGTGTGGTTGCCCGCGCTGAGCATCTGCGTCGTCGTCGTCAGGTGATGAATCAACCCGTGCGGGCTGCTGAAGGCGGTGTTCAGATCGTTGGTGACCGTCAACCCCGCGAACGACGCGCCGACCTGCACCGGGTTGCCCGCGTTGTCGAAGGCGATCTGATCGTTGTTGTTCGTGCCGTCGAGGAAGACCAGGAAGGCGTCGGTGAACGAGCTGGTGTAGAACGGGTACTCGACGGAGCCGAAGATGAAATCGAACTTCACCTGCGAGGGCGAGGAGAGGTGGAAGTTGACGGTCAGCGCCGCCACGTCGTAGGAGCCTTGGAAGTTCTCGATGTGGTTGCTCGAGTTGCCGTAGGAGTTGAACTCGCTGGTCGAGCCGTCGTTCTCGTTGTCCATCTGCGAGTTCACAACCGCCGGCGGCGACGAGGGCTCATACAGCGGATCAAGCACCTCGGGCATCGGCCCGAGCTGCTGCACGCTCCCGCTGGAGAGCACCACCCCGGCGCGGATCGTGACGGGGTTGAGGTTGAAGTTCGAGTACGTTCCGAACTGCATCGGCTGCCCGTTGCGGATCGACACCGACGTGACGTTGAGCTTCGACGGGTTGGCGGGATCAACCAAGGCCGATTGCAACGCCGCGGGATCCATCGTTGGCACGGTGATCACGTCCGCCCGCGCCGTTCCCACGCCAAAGCCCGCCGAAGCGAGCGCCAAGCCTGCGCCGAGCAATAAAGCGACCTTTGTGTCAACAATGCCAACCCGGCGATTCAATACGAATGTAGACATCCGACGACTCATGATGTGCTCCTTGCTGCTGTTCCGCGTGCTCGCGAGTCCCGCCGAGGGCGATCTGCCCGGAGATGAAAAGAGGCGGGTGTGGGCCGCTGAGAAGAATGTCCTCAGCGTGCACCATCACGCTATCAGTGTTACCCGCGCAATCAAGGAGAAACCCGGAGCAAGCCGTGAAGTGATCCTCAGTCGCAGCCACAAAACACAAAATGCCCCAAACGGGGCATTGGTGGATTCACACCGTGTGTCGTGCTCAGCACTCAGCACTCAGCACTCAGCACTCAGTACTCAGTACTCAGTACTCAGCACTCAGACCAGCTCACGCCCGCCGGCGGCGGCTGCTGAGCACCGTCAGGCCCGCGAGGCTGATGATCATCGTTGCGCCCGGCGCGGGGATGGCCGTGATGTCCAGCCCGTCGATGTTGTCCTGCGGGCGCAGGCCCAGCGACTCGGCCGAGGCCCACAGCGTGAAGCTCCCGTCGAAGTCGCTGATGAACAGGTCCGCCGCGGAGAGCGCCCGACCCAGGAACCCGCTCATTAGCGCCAGCGTTGGCGAGCCCGGCGCCAGCGAGAAGACGATCAGGTCGTTGTTGAACGTGAAGTCGATCCGCCCGAAGTTCTCGAAGGGGTTGGGATCGAAGCGCCCGCCGATGAGCAGCCCGCCCTGCGTTGCGACGGTCCCGGGGATCGGCGCGACGCTGCTGGGGGTGATTCCGAAGCCCGCGTCGTAGACGCGCTGGAGGCTGAAGGCGTCGATGTCGTCGCCGTCGACCAGGCCCATCAGCGCGGGCGTTGCCCACACCGTCGGCGCGCCGGCGTTCGAGGTCGTGTAGATCGACGCGCCGCTGGTGTTCTGCGTGATCACCGTCGAGCTGTTGCTCGTCAGCGAGTAGTACGTGTAGAAGTTGCTCTGGAACTGGTCTGTCCGCGCCGGGAGCGAGCCGGTCTGCGCCGCGCCCATCGGGTTGGTCGTATCGCCCACCGAGCGGATCGCGGGGTCGATGTTCCGCAGCGAGCGCGACGAATCGACCATGCCGAAGTCCGGGCGCAGGTCGAAGTCGCGGAGGTTGTCGTGGTTCCCGCGACCCGCCGCACTCACCAAGGGCCCGGCGTTGCCCTGCAGGCCCAGAACGTCCTGATTGAACCGCAGGTTGTTGGTGCCTTGCCCCGCGTTGTTGCTGGGACGCGCGGATGTGGAGAAGAAGATGTCGCCCGCGACCTGCCCGAGGGTGGACTGCCGACGCACGCCGCCGCCGATGGTGATGTTCCCGTCGCCGCTGGCTTGTCCCTGGCTGTCCGCGGAGACCGAGAAGTGCACCATCGAGTTGTAGCGGTCAGGGCGCAGGACCTGGATCGTCACCGAAGGCGCGAGCGAATCAGCGCCGAGCTTCATCCCGTCGATTTGATCGCCGTTCGGGCCCGCCTGCAGGCCCATCGCGTCGCGCCCCGCGACGTAGACCGCGTTGGAGGTTGAGCCGTGCGCGCGGTAGATGCCGATGCCCGCCTGATCCGCAACGTCCGCCGTCGCGGGGGTGCTGGTGGTGCCCACGCGCGTGGCGGTGGGTGGGCCCGCCTGGCGCATCTGCTGCACGCCCGTCAAGAACCCGCCCTGCGAAGAGCGGTCGACGGTCATGAGCATCCCGCGGCTGATCGTGTCGCGGTCACCCTGCAGCAGCGGCGCGAAGAGCATGATGTTGGGGTTGGCGCCGTTGTAGTTCCAGTACTGCCCGAAGCGGTTGAGGAAGTCGGTCCCCAGCAGGTCTTCGCCGGGGTTCGGGCCGCTGCCGCTGGTCGGTGCGCCGGTGTCGGCGATGGGGTTGGCGCCGATGCCCGGGGGCTGTCCCATCCCGCCGAAGCCGAGCTGCTGGTTGATGAAGTTGCGCTGCGCAACGGTCAGGTTCAGCGTCGGGTCGGCGGCGGTGTGTGCACCCCGGCCCGCGTCAGACCGCGTGTTCACATACCCGCCCGCGGGCGGCGCGGTGAAGTTCAGCGTCAAAAGGAAGTTCGGGTTCGCGTTGATCGCCGTCGTCGGCACAAAGACACTGTTGAGCGCCAGCATGCCCAGGCTGCTGGAGCGCCAGTTCACCGCGCCGTTGAGCTGCGTGGTCCCGGGCAGCGTGGTGGCGGTGAAGTTGATCGGCGCCGCGAAGGCGTGGATCGGATCGACCATCAGCACGCTGCCGCCGCTGGGCGCACCGCCCGGGGCGGCCGCGGGGTTGTTCATCAGGAAGTTCTGCCCGATGTTCACCAGGTTGATCGCGCCGTTGAAATAGTCCAGATTGACGTTCATCGACCGAGCGGCGGTGTTCGCCCCCGCGCCGGCGGTCGAGCCCGTCAGGCGGTGGGTGATGTTCGCGCCGTTGTTGATCTGAGGACCGTCGAGCCGCCGACCCAGGAACCCGCCGACGTTGAAGTCGTACGTCTGCGAGATGAGCGGGAGTGCGGGTTGCCCGGGCCCGCCCGCGGGGACGCTCGCGAGCGTCAGCACCGAGTTCACCTGAGGCGAGATGTACGACGACTGCGCACCGGTATCGATCAGCCCCAGGAAGTGCCAGGCGTTCGAGCCCGCCGCCGGGGCGTTGGTCACCTGCACGTCGACGAGCGGGCGGAGATCCGGGTTGATGCTCGCGCCGAGCTGCGCGGAAGCGCTCGACGCGCACGCCAGACCGGCGAATGCGGCAAGAACGCCCGCGGACCGGGAGGCCGACAACGCACGAATCGCCGATGACATTGAACGGGCCATGCTCTCTCTCCTGATTTGTCGCGTCCGCGGCGGTGGTGCACCGCGGCTCGCTGATAACCGCAGTTTACCAGAAAGAGCATCCCATGGGCTGAAACTGCCGCAATTGGGGGTTCCCTGAACGACGATCAAAAAACCCCGCTTATCAGCAGAAAAGAGCGATCTCGCGACGCCGAGCCCCGGGGAAATGACTGGTCGAAGGCGGAGGTTCTGCCCGCCGACTCAGGTACGGTCGAGCAGCGCACCCATCCCCTGACGGTTGCGCTTCTCGCGTTCGTCGGTGATGGTCGAGAGTTCGTCGGCCTGATGGTCCGCGTGGTAGCTGCTGCGGACCAGCGGGCCCGACTGCACGACCTTGAACCCGCGCTTGATCCCCTCGTCGTGGTACATCGCGAACTGCTCGGGGGTGACGAAGCGGTCGATGGGCAGGTGGTTGCGCGTGGGCTGGAGGTACTGCCCGATGGTGAGGATGTCGGTCGGGCCGTTGGGCGTGGCGGTTTTGCTCAGTACGTCGTCCATCATGCTGAGGACTTCTTCGTCGCGCTCGCCGATGCCCACCATGATGCCGGTCTTCGCCACCAGGCCCTGTTCCTTCACGCGGCGGAGGACTTCCAGCGAGCGGTCGAACTTGGCGCTCGGGCGCACCGCGGGGTACATGCGCCGGATGGTTTCGAGGTTGTGGTTGATGATGTGCGGGCGGGCGTCGATGACCATCTGCAGCGCGTCGTGGTTGCCTTCAAAGTCGGGGATGAGCACCTCGATGGACATCTCCGGGCAGGCGTCTTTCGACCGCAGGATCGTCTCGGCCCAGATGCGCGCGCCGCCGTCGGAAAGTTCGTCGCGATTCACCGAGGTGATGACCACGTGCTTGAGGCCCATGAGTCGAAGCGATTCGGCGACGCGCCGGGGTTCGTCGGTGTCGAGGGTTGCGGGGCGGCCGGTCTTGACGTTGCAGAACCCGCAGGCGCGGGTGCAGGTGTCGCCCAGGATCATGATGGTGGCTACGCCGCGCGACCAGCACTCGCCCATGTTGGGGCAACCGGCCTCTTGGCAGACGGTGGCGAGGCGGTGGGTGTCCATGATGGACTTGAGGCGTTCGTAACCGGGGCCGCCGGGGACTTTGGCCTTGAGCCAGGAGGGCTTCTTTTTCAGGGCGAGGGAGTCTTTGGCACCGCCGGCGTTGTTGAGAACGAGGCCTGAGAGGCTGACTTTGGGGGCGTCGAGCTGTTTGACGGGGTCGCCACCGAGCGGGCGTGGGTGCCGGGCGAGGGTGCGGAGGATGGCGGGGTCGGTCTGATCCGGCGTGGGAGAGGACATTGCAGAACTGTAGGGCCGAGTGAGGGTTGGCTGTTTCGGTGAACGGGGGTAAAGGGTGGAGAAATGAAGTGGAGCGGAGTTGCCACTGACCACGAACCCGGGTGGGTGCTGGTGCGTTTGTGAGGTGCTCACGCTGGGTGGGGTTTGGATGCCGAAGGCCGGCGAATGGAGGATGAGAGTGACGGGGCGGACGAACCGGGAAGAGAATCGGACTGAGTAAAAACCCCGGTTGCGCGAACTTTACACGAACAAATCACAGAAGATGAAGATCGGTGGCTTGGGATTGAAAGCCCCGGGTCGATTCGACCGATCCAGATTGACACGTGAAGGATTCTCGTACCTTTACGAACGGAGTCCGAACAACTCCGGATTGTTGGTTGGACGGTTGCTAACCTAGAGCCCCAAATTTCGGACCGGCGGGCAAGCCGGTCTGGATTGCGGGGGAGGAAGCGTGGCCGACGGCGGCTACGGGCTATTCAGGAGCGGTGTTGTGAAGCGAACTTCAGCGAGCGTCATGAAGCGGAACGATCGGGCAAACCAACGCCAGCAGGCGGGGAAGGCTCGGCGTTTGGTGCTCCTGACGGGAGCGGCGGGGACGGCGCTGGTGTTGGGCGGGTGCAATGTTGACAGCTATATGGACCCGTCGGTGGTGGGGCGGTGGGAGGACACGGTCACGAAGACGTCGATCATCGATCGCTTTGTGGCGTACGAGGGTCCGGCGAACGAAGGGATCGAGACGAGCAAGGTTCGAGCGGAGGATTTGATCCCCGAAGTCGAGGCGTACCGGGTTGGACCGGGCGATGGTTTGGAACTGACGGTTGAGGACTTCTTCCGTGACGGGGTGCCTCTGCGGATTGACAACTTGGAGGTGGATCCGCGCGGGTTTGTGGATCTGCCGCAGGTCGGCGCGGTGTTTGTGTATGGGCAGACGACGGACCAGATGGTCGCGTCGGTGCGGAAGTCGCTGGCGCAGGCGGGGGTGCTGAACAACGCGGTGGTGAACGTGATTGTGCGTTCGCGGCGGAAGCTGACGTACGGGATTCTGGGTGCGGTGGACTCGCCGGGGTTTTACTCGATCACGAAGCCGGACTTTCGGTTGATGGATGCGTTGAGCCAGGCTGGGCGGTTTGATCAGCAGCTTGAGAAGGTGATTGTGATCAGGCGGATCCCGCTTTCGGATCGGGTGACGGGTCGGCCGACGGGTGCGGGGGATATGCCCGCGATGCCGCCGAACGGGCCTGGGAGCATGAAGCCTTCGACGAACGATCAGAACACTCCGAGCGGTGGGAAGAAGCCCGCCGCGGTGGACATCATCGACGAGCTTTCGAAACCCGGGACGAACGCGCCCGCGCCGTCGATGTTCTCGAGCACGCGTCAGCCCGCGACGGCGCCCGCGACTTCGACGGGCAGCGAGCGGAAGCCGATGATCGATCTGGTTGAACCGGCGGGCAAGCCGACGACGATGGAGAGCAGCGGGAGCACGTCGAGCACAGGCGCGAGCTCGGCGAGCCAGTGGGTGTTCGTGAACGGGCAGTGGGTGCAGCAGGCGAGCGGAACGACGGGCGGCGGGAGCGCGACGACCAACGGCGCGGGCCCGGGCTTGACGCCCATCGGCGCGACGGCGAACGCGGAAGAGAACCCGGCCAGCGAGCTGATGACTCAGCGGGTGATCGAGATTCCGCTGGCGCCGCTGCTGGCGGGCTCTGCGCAGTACAACATCGTCATCAGGCCGGGCGACACGATCCGGATTCCGACGCGTGGCGACGGCGTGTTTTACGTGGCGGGTCAGGTGGCGAGGCCCGGGCCTTACAACCTGCCTGTGAACGGGAAGATGACGATCATGCGGGCGATTGACTCGGCGGGCGGTTTCGGCTCGGCGGCGATCCCCGAGCGTGTGGACCTGACGCGGATGGTCGGGCCTGATCGTCAGGTGACCATCAAGGTGAACTATCGGGCGATCTCGGAAGGGACGCACCCGGACATCGCCATCAAGCCGGACGACCGGATCAACGTGGGCTCGAACTTCTTCGCGTTCCCGCTGGCGGTGGTTCGGAACGGGTTGCGTGCGAGCTACGGGTTCGGGTTCATTCTGGATCGGAACTTCGGGTACGACGTGTTCGGCCCGCAGCAGACGAATGAAGCGAACCAGTGAACCGGGCGGTGGGCGTGAACGTGGGCCGGAGGCCCGCGGCGTGAAGCCAGGTTTGACGAACGGACGCGGAGCGTTCGGGTCGTCGGCGGGTTTCGGCCGATCGGGCGCTGGGTGGCTCGATGAGGCGAACCGGGCGAGATGGCCCGGGCGTAGAAAGGCTCGGGTTCGAGCCTGAAGGGTCGTGGTGTCGGAGCGGTTTTCGGGACTTTTCAAAGGGTCGTGATCGATCGAACGGACGTATGAGCAGCGCGAGCGTCAAAGTGGGATCGGCGTCGGCGAGCGTGGGTGAAGGCCCGCGCTTCGGTGGTGCGATCTCGGCGACGGGTTTGGCGGTGCTGGGGCTGGTGGGGTTGGCGTTCGTGGGCTTGTTCTATCAGTTTTTCTGGGCGCAGAACGGGTACTCAAGCCAGAAGGCGGGGGATTGGTCGCACGCGTACATGGTGCCGGCGATCAGTGCGTATCTGCTGTGGCAGCGTCGCGAGGAGCTTGCGCGGGTGCGCACGGCGACGTACTGGCCCGGGCTTCTGCTGGTGATGCTCGCGATTGCGTGTTATGTGTTTTTCCTGGTGGGTGTGCCGAACCACATGGGGCAGGGGTGGTCGGCGATTCTGTGCATTTTCGGGCTGGTACTGCTGTTGTGCGGGCCCGGGGTTGCGAAGATTTCGGTCTTGCCCATCGGGTATCTGCTGATGGGTGTGACGATCAGCGAAGGGGTGATGAACCGGATTACCTGGCCCTTGCAGCAGATCGCGGCGCAGGGGGCGTATGTGCTTTTGACGATGCTGGGGGTTCAGGTGGAGATCGCGGGGAACCAGTTGACGGTGATCCCGACGACGGGTGCGCCGGTGCCATTGAACGTGGCGGAGGCGTGCTCGGGGATGCGGATGGTGATCGCGTTTATCGCGCTGGGGTTGGCGGTGGCGTTGGTGGCGGTGAAGCCCTGGTGGCAGCGGGTGCTGCTGATGGTGCTGGGGGTGCCGATTGCGATTCTGATGAACGTAGTTCGCGTGGCGGTGTTGGGGATTGCGTCGTTGTCGAACCCGGACCTGGCGACGGGCGGGGCGCACATGTTCATCGGGACGCTGCTGCTGGTTCCCGGGTTTGTGATCTACATGGGGCTGGTGTGGGCGTTGAAGAAGGCGGTGGTTGAGAAGGCGGAGACGAAGACCGGCGGGGGTGGGGTGTCGAAGCCCGAGATGACGAAAGCGGTGGTCCGCGATCGCGGGCCGGTGCGTTTGAGCGTCTTGAAGAGTGCGCCGGTGATCACGGCGGTGGTGGTGATGGGGTTCTCTGGGGTGATGATCCCGACGGTGGTGGGGGCGCTGGGGTTGTATTTGCGGAAGCTGCCCATCCAGCCGCCGGGGAATGTGGTGGTTGCGGATGTTCCGAAGGAGACAGCGAGCTGGATCGCGCTTGGGAAAGACTCGCAGATGTCTGAGGAGGTGGTTGCGGAGCTGGGGACGCAGAACTATCTCTCGCGGATTTATGCGCGGAAGAAGGATGTTGAGCAGGGCGTGGCGAAGCGCGTTGAGCTTCACCTGGCGTATTACACGGGGATGATCGATACGGTGCCGCACGTGCCGGATCGGTGCATGGTGGGTGCGGGGTGGTCGATCACGGGGTCGCCGACGGTTGTGCCGATCAAGTTGGATGCGGAGCGGTGGCTGCCTCGGGAGGATGTGCCGGAGGAGTGGAAGGGGCAGATCTATACGGCGCGGGCGGGGGGCGAGCGGGTGGTGTTGCCCAGGAAGCCGCAGGATCTGGCGATGCGTGTGACGCAGTTCACAGGTCCGGGGCAGAGCAAGAAGTTGTTCTCGGGGTATTTCTTTGTCGCCAACGGCGGGCACGTGCCCACGGCAGAGGAAGTGCGGCTGCTGGCCTTTGAGCTGAAGGACGATTACGCGTTCTACTTGAAGGTTCAGCTCAGCTCGCAGGACGTGATGAGCAACGAGGAACTGTCGCAGTTGTCTGGTGAGCTCCTCGACGAGATGTTGCCGGAGATCATGAAGCGGGTGCCGGATTGGGTGGAAGTGACCGCGGGGCGGTACCCGGCGGACAACCCGCGCCGGATGAAGAGTGCTGACCAACAAGGTGAGAAGAAATGAACGCTGGTTGAGCGAACGGGGAATGGGTGATGGATGGCGAGAGTGATTGAACGGACGAGAGAGCGTCAAGGTTTGAGTCGGGTGATCGCAGTTACGAAAGGCACGACCCATGGCGGCTGAAGTGAACAAGAAGTTTGTGTTGATCCTCGCGGCGGGGCTGATGTTGGCCGCGGGCGGTGTGGGCGCGTTGTACTTCAAGGGCGGGCGGTCGGCCGAGCAGAGCATGTCGATGGGGGATGCGGCGGCGAACAAGGGGGACTGGGAGGAGGCGATCCAGCGGTACGGCAACGCGGTGAACCGCGAGAAGACGAACACGATTTATCTTGAGAAGTACGCGGATGCGATGAGCAAGAGCACGCCGAAGACTCAGCAGGCGTACCAGGAACGCCTTGTGGGTCAGTACTTCCGCACGCTGGAGAGCCTCGCGACGCTGCGCCGGACGGACGTTGAGGCGCACAAGCGGTTGATGGGGCTTCGGCTGACGGAGTTCCGTCGCGCGGTGAAGGACGCGTCGGAGTGGAACGCGCTGATCACCACGTACGAGCGGGCGTACGCGCTTTTTCCGGAGGGTGATCCGAACGTTGACAAGCTCAAGCGGTTCCGCGGGCTGACGCGCGTGTCGATGATGCAACTGAACCTGGATACGAAGCCCGCGGACATCGAGCAGGCGACGTCGGATCTGAAGATCGCCATCAAGCTTGATCCGACGGACGAAGAGTCGGTGTGCGGGCTGGCGTGGCTAAGCATCGCGGAGGCGGACCGGGCGCGGGTGAAGGGCAACGAGGTCGGCGCGAAGCAGGGCTATGACGCCGCGGAGGCGTTGCTGACGGAGTTCATCAGCAAGAACCCGCCGGCGGCGGAGGCGAACCAGCTCCTGGCGCAGATGAAGATCCAGAACATGGTTCGCAAGGACGCGGGCGCGACGCCCCCGTCGCAGCTGGCGACGCAGGCGATCCCGATGGCGCTGCCTGCGGTGGAGGCGGTGCTGGCGAGCGATCCGAAGAAGCTGACCAACCGCGTGGTGAACGGCGCGGTGAACGTGTATCTGATGACGCGTGCGCCGGATAGCTTTGAGAAGATGACGGAGCTTTACGGGCACGCGCTGAAGGCTCGAGCGACGGATCCGGAGTTGCTGCTGACGCGTGCGGAGATCGCTTCGAGCCTGGGCAAGCACAAGGAAGCGGCGGCGTTCTTTGAAGAGCTGTCGAAGACCCCGGACCTGCCGCTGAGCAGCGAGGGCGCGATGCTCTTCACGCTGCGTCCACGGGCGGTGGGTCGGCAGACCGAGGCGATGCTGGCGGTCTGGGAGCAGACCAAGGAGGCCGAGGAGAAGGCCAAGATCATGCAGAAGATCAAGTCTTTGCGTGAGGAATACGCGCTGAAGAGCGGCGGTACGGACCCGCTGCTGGTGATGATCGACGCGAAGATCGCCATCGCGAACAACGACACCACCGAGACCCGTCGCCTGCTGGACAAGTACAACGGGCTGACGAACGAGAAGGACCCGCAGGGCATGGTGATGCTGGCGCAGGTGATGGTGCAGTCGGGGAATCTGGGCGCGGCACGTCAGCAACTGAACAAGATTGTCGAAAACCGCCGGGCGACGCCGCCGGTGTTGAACATGCTGATGCGCGTGGAAGCGCAGCTCGGGAACTACAACACGGCGCTGGGGCTGTGCGAGCAGTTGCTGGCGAGCGATCCACAGAACGTTGAGCTGAAGCAGGCGCGGCGGGCACTGCAGGACATTTCCCGCGGCGTCAACAGCGATGATCCGTGGATCCGCGACTATGTGAAGCTGGAGCAGATCGCGCTGCAGATTGCGCCGAACATCGACGAAGCGAAGGCGCTGGCGATCAAGCTTGCCGACAGCGCGGGCAAGCACCCGGACAAGAACACGGCGCTGGGCCGCCTGCGGCAGATGATCGTCAAGCTCGGGCAGCTCAACGAGATCGACCGCGCGCTGGTGCTGATCGATCAGGTGATCGCGCTAGATCCGAACGACGAAACAGCGAAGCGGATGCGCGACACGATGAAGAGCGCCGACCCGCTCGCCGAGACGGTCAATCAGATCCAGAAGAGCAACCTGCCCGAGACGGACAAGAAGCTGCAGATCGCGGCGTTGTACGAGCAGGTGGGCAAGCGTGAAGAGGCGAGCAAACTCTTCGAGGAAGCGCAGAAGCTGGACCCGAAGAACCCGCGGATCGTGCTGGTGGCGTTCGAGAATGCGATCAATCGGCGCGATCTGGAGAAGGCGAAGGAGCTTGCGGCGATCGGCGCCGCGGTCAACGCGGACGGGCTGAAGGGCGAGAGCTTCGCGATCCGCGTGCTGGGGATCACGCCGACGGAAGAGGCGATGCGCGAGGCGGTCAAGCGTGCGCAGAAACTCACGGAGATTGACAAGCTCAGCCCGCTGGCGTGGAAGCTGGCGGGTGAGGCGTACATGCGCGAAGGTTCGATGGACCTGGCGCGGAACGCGCTGACGCGTGCGCTGCAGATTCGACCGGTGGATGCGAAGGCCGCGACGCTGCTGGCGCGGGCGATGGTGGTTTCGGGCGCGGGGGTTGAGGCCCTGCGGGACGCTCGCGAGCGCAGGCAGGCGGTGGGCGGCGATCCGGAGTTTGCCGGCGAGCTGCTGAATCTGGAGTTCAACTTCGGCGAGCGTGAGAGCGCCATCAAACAGCGGCAGCTCATCTTCAACAACGATCCCGGGAACCTGCTGAATACCGCGACGCTGGCGGAGTGGTACGTACGCCTCAAGCGTGTCGACGAAGCGCAGAAGCCGCTGGCGAAGCTGCGCGAAGTGAAGGCGCCGGGCGTTGAGGTTCTTGAGGCGGCGAACGCGCTGGCGAAGAACGACAAGGCGGGCGCGCTGGCGAAACTCGATGAGTATCTGCAGATCAACGCGGACGCCGCGAAGGGTGGACGCGGGTACATCGTCTTTGCCGAGGGGTTGTCGGGGTTCGGCTACGGCGATTTCGGCGTTGACGTGCTGGAGAAAGGCCGATCGGCGCAGGACCCGGAAACGATGGATGTCGATCGGCGGATCGGCGACCTGCTGTTCACGCGTGGCGACTTTGAGAAGGCCATCGAGGCGTACGAGCGCGTGCTCGCCTCGGTGAAGGAAGACAAGGATCAGTTGGTACTCAAGCGGATCGTCGAGGCGAACCTGCGCCTGGGCAAGTTCCGTGAAGCGCTCGACAAGCTCGCGGGCGTTCGTTCGAACGACGCGCTGGCGTACCAGTTCCACCTGCTCAGCAGCGAGGCGCACGTTGGTCTGGGCGATACGGTCAAGGCCCGCGCTTCGCTCGACGCGGCGGTGAAGAGTTCGCCGCAGAACGCGGTGGTCTTCTACAAGCGCGCCCAGCTGAACGTTCAGGACGAACGCTTCGTCAAGGACGCGGAGCAGGACCTGAAGGAATGTCTGACGCTGAACAAGCGGTTCCTCCCGGCGCGGCAGTTGCTGGCTAGCGTGTATGCCCGTCAGGGCAACACCGACCGCATGCTCAACCTCATGCGCGAAGGTGTGAAGGACGATCCCTCGAACGACGAGGGGCGCGCACTGCTTGTCCGTGCGTACCTGAAGCTCGGCAAGTTCAATGAAGCCACGGCTTTGGTGAACGAGGCGGTGGAGGAGTCGAAGGGCGATCCGCGTTGGCGGATGATCGCGGCGGACACGTTCCGTCAGCAGAACGACGTGCCGCGTGAGGTCGAGCAGCTCAAGAAGGTTTGGGAGGCGGTCAAGACGCCGCAGGTGGCGATGATGACGGTGGACGCGATGCTTCGGCTGAGCTCGCCGGACTTTGACGGAGCGCGCGGGGTTCTGGCGGCACCGGAGTCGATGACGGATCAGAACGGCCCGCTGCTGATGCAGAAGGCCCGACTGGCGACGATGGAAGGACGCCCGGCGGAAGCGGACGCGGCCGCGAAGCTCGCGATGACGAAGCTCAACGCTTCGAACATCTTCGACTGCGGACGGTTCGCGGACGATCTGTCGCGGGCGCTGGGCGGGAACGCCGCGGCGGTTCGGTTCATCAACGCCAACCCGCCTCAGGGTGGCATCACCGAGGCGCTGAAGTTCCACACGCTGCGCCTGCGAGCGGCGGATCCCGCGGACCGCGACGCGGCGGTGGCGGATCTGTCGAAGTTTGCCGAGACCACCAGCGATGTGGAGATCAAGAAAGCGGTCTTCACGGCCTTGGGCGAGGTGAACTACGGCAAGAAGGACTACGAGCAATCGGCGCAGTGGTTCCGCAAGTCGCTGGACCTGCAGCCCGACAACGCCGCGATGGCGAACAACGTGGCCTTCATCCTCTCGAAGTACCTCAACCGCCCGTCGGAGGCGTTGCCCCTGGCTGAGAAGGCTGCGGCGGCGGCGAAGGACAATGCCAGCTTCGCTGACACGCTGGGCACGGTGTACATGAAGCTGCAGCAGTGGGAGAAGGCGGAGGCGGCGTTCCAGCGTTCGCGCGGGATCGCGCAGGACGGCTTGGATCGAACACCCGCGACGCTGCACCTGGCGGAGCTGAAGCTCGAACGCGGTGAGCGATCGGCGGCGGAGGGGCTGATCAGCGACGTTCGGCGTTGGGCCGAGGAAGACCCGCGGATCAAGGCGGCGCACGGAACGGATCTTGAGGCGTTGGCACAGCGAGCGCGTCGCGGTATGTGAGATGACGGCGGCGTTGAGCGTGTGTTGATAAATGCTTGGTGTGTGTTTGGTATTGAGTGAAGAAGTACGCGGGACGAAGAACAAGTCCCAGAACTGAATGACCGAAAGAAGACCTGTCCGAGCGGTTGGGCGGGGTGGATGAAGCGAAGACGTGGAAGGAAGCACTATGACCAGCGCAGCGATGAATCCCAGGCCCGGAGCGATCGCCCCCAACCAACCCCGACCGGCGGCGATGGCCGGTGCGGCCGGAAGCGGGGCCGTGACGGTCGATCCGATCCGGATTTTGAAGAAGTACAAGTGGGCGTTGGTGGCGTCGGCGGGTGTTGGGTTGGTGGTGGGCTTTGTCGCCAACGAGGTGCTCAAGCGTGTGAACCCGGTGTGGCGTGCGTCGTCGACGTACCAGGTGCTGCCGCCGATCACGTCGGTTTTGAACGCGGCGAACGCCTTCATCGACAAGGACGAGTTCGAACGCTTTGCGCAGACGCAAGCGCGTGTGATCACCGCGGACCGTGTGCTGCGCAACGCGGTGGATCAGAATCCGCAGTTGCGTGAGTCCGCGTGGGCGCAGGAGTTCACGCGTGTTGACCCGCAGTCGGGCAACAAGATCATGATCGTCTCGGAGGCGGCAAAGTCGCTGAAGGAAATCGCCACGGCGCGTGTCATCGCGGGCACGACGCTGATCGAGTTGTCGGTCTCGGGCCCGGTGCAGAACGACGTGGCGATCATCGCGACGGCGATCCACCAGGCGTATTTCGACGACCTTCGTCAGATCGCGCGAACGAGCATCGCCGACCAGGCGCAGCCGCTGGAGGCCGAGCGTGCGCGTCTGCAGTCCGACCTGGACCAGTTGACCAAGACGAAGGCGGAAGTGATCACGGCGAACAAGATCACGGAGCGGTTCGAGCAGAGCTCGGGCGACCTGAACAAAGAAGCGCAGCTCAACAACTCGATCGTGCAATCGCAGAACATCCTGCAGGTTGCCACCGCGGAGCTGAAGCGGTACCAGGATCAGGAGCAGCGTGAGGGCGGGGTTGCGTACACCGACGAGCAGCGCGAGCTGGCGGAGCGGGACCCGATCGTCCAGACGCTGAAGCAGCGGCTGACGGAGCTGAAGTCCGATGATCAGGCGCTGGCGCAGCGCGGGATCGGCGACAATCACAAAGATCGGATCAACGTCCGGACGAAGATGGACGCCGTTCAGGCCGAGCTCGATAGCGAGCGCGGCAAGGCTTTGGAAAAGATCTTCGCGGGCGACAAGGACCGCGCCGAGCGGCAGGTCCGCGGCGCCGAGGCGCAGTTGCGTCAGCTGGCGAAGGAACTGGAAGAGACCAAGATCCGCCGGAACCAGGTCGTGCAGGCGCAGTCGCGCATCGCGGTGATCGACGAGCAGATCGGGCGTGCCATGACCTCGATGCAGGACGTTGAGAAGCGTCTGCGTGAACTGAGCTTGCAGGGCGAACTCGTGCGCGGCGAGCGTATCGACCGCGTGCGCCGACTCGAAGCGCCGCGCACGCCCGACGCGCTCTCGTTCCCCCGATTGTCGATCATGCTGCCCATCGGGCTGGTGCTGTGCGTCGGGCTGACGGGCGGCGCGGTGGTGCTGCGTGAAATGCTCGACCAGCGTGTCCGCGGGCCGGCGGATGTTTCGATCATCCCGCGCATCCGCATGCTGGGCGTCATCCCGCTCGCCAGCGAGGACCCGACGAAGCCTGCCAACCCGGAGACGGCCTTCCGCGACGCGCCCACCGGCGCGATCAGCGAAGGGTTCCGCCAGGTGCGGACGGCCGTCAGCAAGCGCATGGGTCAGGCGGGGCATCGTTCGCTGCTGGTGATGTCGGGCATGCCGGGCTCCGGCGCGACGACGACCGCGGCGAACCTGGCGATGGGTTACGCCGCCAGCGAGCAGCGCGTGCTGCTGATCGATGCGAACCTGCGTCGACCGGCGCTGCACCGCGTGCTGAAGCTCGGCGATGGCCCGGGGCTTGGCGATGTGCTGGCGAAGAAGACCGACCTGAAGAGCGCTGTTCAGCAGACCAGCGTGCCCAACCTGTCGCTGCTGGCGGCGGGCACGCCCGCGAACAGAGCGATCCCCGAGCGGTTGGCGACGGAGTCGATGTCGCAGTTGCTGCGCGAGGCCGCGGAGCAGTACGACCTGATCATCATCGACTCGGCCCCCGCGATGGTCGCGGGCGACGGTCTGGCGCTGGCGAACAAGGTCGACGCGACCGTGATGGTTCTGCGTGCGATGAGCGAGAAGCGTGGTCTGGTAGCGCGTATCCGCGATCAGCTCACCGATTCGCGCAGCGAGTTCCTCGGCGTGGTTGTGAACGCCGTGCGTGCGAGCGCCGGCGGGTACATGCGTCAGAACATCAAGGCGTCGTACGAGTACCAGTCCGCGAACACGGGCTCGTGATGGAGTTGCTTCTTTCGCGGCGGGGTATCTCCGCCGCGTGAACGGTCAGAACATTCCCTCGCCCGGGCGCGGAAGTGTCCGGGCGGGTTTTCGGACAGAGAAGGATGCGGAACGTCGAGCGGTCAAGAGGGGTGCTTTCGTTGAGCCATGAGCAGTCACGCGAACCAGCCCGAGGAGCAGAACCACCGCCAGCCGTCGCGGCGCGCGTTGGTTACGGGCGGCGCCGGGTTCATCGGCTCGCACCTGGTTGAGACGCTGCTCGCACGCGGCGACCGCGTCTGCGTCATCGATAACTTCTCGACGGGGCACCGCGGCAACTTGCCACAGGATCATCCGCGGCTGGAAGTGATTTCGTCGTCTCTCAGCGAAGCACTCCCGACGTTTCATAGCGGGGAGAGCTTCAGCGAGGTGTACCACCTTGCCGCCGCGGTGGGTGTGCGGCTGGTCATCGACGACCCGATCGGTTCGATCGAGACGAACGTCTCGCAGACCGCGGCACTTCTCTCGTTCGTTCATCAACGATGCCCCAAGGCTCCGGTGCTCATCGCCTCGTCCAGCGAGGTCTACGGCAAGTCCGAACGTGTGCCCTTCCGCGAGGACGACGACGTGACCTATGGCCCGACGACGAAGGCCCGCTGGTCGTACGCCGCGAGCAAAGCGATCGATGAATACCTCGCGCTGGCCTACGCGCAGCGGCACGGCGTGCGCACGGTGGTGGCGCGGTTCTTCAACACCGTCGGCCCGCGCCAGGTCGGGCAGTACGGCATGGTGCTCCCGCGGTTTGTCGAATCCGCCATCAAGGGCGAGCCCTTGCACGTGCACGGCGACGGGAAGCAGACCCGCTGCTTCTGCGACGTGCGCGATGTGGCGGCGCTGCTGCCACGAATGTTGGCGAACCCCGCGTGCGCCGGGCGTGTTTTCAACGTCGGCTCCGATCGATCGATCTCGATCATCGAGCTTGCGCAGACCGTCAAGCGTGTTCTTTCGTCCGCAAGTGAGATCGAGATGGTGCCTTACGAAGACGCGTTTGCCCACGGGTTTGAGGATCTGCGCAGGCGTGAGCCCGACCTGACCCGTCTGCGCACGGTTGTGGGGTTTGAGGCAACGCGCACGCTGGAAACGACGATCCGCGATATCGCCGCGGAGATGCTATCGCGCCGGGGCGTGGTGCTTACCCAGCGGGCGGAGGGCCGCCCATGCTGAGCGACGCTGTGCGGATGATCGAGCAGGTTCAGCGCGTGCTGTCGGCGGGCGCTGCGGGACTTGTTGATGGTGCGG
The DNA here is from genome assembly GCA_032229765.1 of Phycisphaerales bacterium. Classification (GTDB taxonomy): domain Bacteria; phylum Planctomycetota; class Phycisphaerae; order Phycisphaerales; family UBA1924; genus JACVCS01. The sequence continues at coordinate 37,339 of JAVTWO010000146.1, forward strand.
CGTCGGTGGCGTCGAACGTGCCGCCGGAGGCGATCGACCGCGTGCGCCAACTCGGAGAAGACGTTGCCCGCCTGGCGGCGCGGCAGAAGGAACTCGAACAGCTCGTTACCAATGCGCAGCCCCAGGCCGACCGGTGGTCGATCTTCAACGGGTACATCGGTGTGTTCGTCGTGGCGTTCCTGGTCACGCTCATCTGCACCCCGATCATGCGTCGCCTGGCGATCGCCAATAACATCATCGACCGACCCAACGAAGCCCGCAAGGCGCACAAGCTCCCGGTGGCGTATCTCGGCGGCGTGGCGGTGTACCTGGGCCTGGTCGCGGCGATCGGGTTTTCGTATGCCGCGAACTACCACGGCTTGATGACCTATCACAAAACCGCGCACCTCACGCACGACGGCGGGGTCAACTTCCCCGTGCCCATGTCCATGCTTGTTGGTCTGACGGTCATCATGCTCATCGGCCTTC
>JAVTWO010000147.1:0-5891 GCA_032229765.1 Phycisphaerales bacterium
GACGCGGCGGCCGTGATCCGCGCCATGATCGAGATCAAGAAGGACATGGAGGCATCGGATCAGCGGGCCGGGCAGTTGGGCTTGGCGGAGGATGAGCTTGCCTTCTATGACGCCGTCGCCATCAACTACGAGAACGTCTACGGCGTGGACTTCCTGAAGGGCCTGATCCACGACGTTGTGCAGAGCATCAAGCGAAACCTGAAGGTGGATTGGACCGAGCCGCACCGGGAGGACGTGAAGGCCGCAGTGAGAGCGGCGGTGCGGCGTGTTCTGACGAAGCAGGGCGTGAAGGCTGAGGACTTTGATCGGCTGATGCCCGTGCTGATGGCACAGGCGGAGGCGTTGTACGCGGAGTGGCCGATCGCGGCCTGAGGAGTGATTTGTGAACGGACGCCAGACATGAGCAAGAAACAACCAGCCTTTGGCGAGCTCATCCGCGAGAAGCGGCTCGCGAAGGGTCACAGCCTGCGGAAGTTCGCGGAGCTCATCGACGTGAGTCCAACCTATCTCTCGCTCGTCGAGCAGGGAAAGGTGGAGAGCCCTCCGACCGCCGAGCGGGTGCGTCGTATGGCGGAGGTCCTCGGAGAGAACCCAGATGAGCTGATGTCATTGGCGGGCCGGATGCCGGAGGATCTTCGCGGAATCATCCAGAGCGAGCCGGAAGAGATGCCTCAGTTGCTGCGAGCGGCAAAGGGTTTGACGGCAGACCAGTTGAAGGCGCTGTCGGCGCAGGCCAAGAGGATGCAGAAAGAGGAGCAATGATGGGGCGACCGCCTGCCAAGACCGAACGTGTGCCGTGGTTGCGCGATGAGAACATCGAGGCCGAAGCCGAGACGCTCTTTGCGCTGTGGCAGAAGGCCCACGGCGAGGTTTCTGAACCCCCGGTTCCCGTCGATGAGATGATCGAGCTGCAACTCAACCTGCGGTATGAAATAGATGACCTGCAGAAGCGATTCGGTCACGGCGATGTGCTGGGAGCGATCTGGTTCAAGGAGCAGCTCATCCGAGTCGATCGGAGCCTTGATCCCGTCGAGCATCCGCGCATGCTGGGACGCTACCGGTTCACGCTCGCCCATGAGATCGGCCACTGGCAGCTTCACCGAAAGATCTTTCTCCGCGACGAGACACAGATGTCTCTGACATCCGCAGCGGATGCGCCCGCGTTCGTGTGCCGCTCGACCGACCAAGCGCGTGAAGAGGTGCAGGCAAACATGTTCGCGGCGTTCCTGCTCATGCCGCGTGACCTGATTCGCCGGGCGTGGATCAAGTGGCGGCGCGCCGAAGACGTGGTGTGCGTGCTTGATCTCGACGCGCCGACCTCATCCGGAGGTATGAAGGCACAGCAGGACGCTGCGATGCAACGCTTCTCGAAGCCTTTCGCTGAGCAGTTCCATGTGTCTGCCGAGGCCATGAGCTACCGCCTGGAGGCGCTTGGGCTCCTCACTCGTGATCGATCCCTGTTTGGTTGAACCCCCAGTGTTCTTGTGCGCAGTGCGTTTACTGTTCACGGGACATGGACATTTGGAGGCCCTGAAATGGCCAAAGACTTTGATCCGCGTCGCATCCTCCGCAAGATCTCCAACTCGCTCACCCGCGTGTGCTTCGAGCGCGCCGGCGTGGTCGAGGGCATCCCTTGGGACGACCTGGGCGAGACCCAGGTCGAGCCCATCTTCGCCGCGTGGCAGAAGATGCCCGACGACAAGCGCCGGCTCGTCCAGCTCGTGCTCCAGGACATCAACGAACTGGCGGACGAGCGCGGCGTGAAGGTTCTGGTTGAGGAGATCCAGCGCATCGCGCCCGATCGCCTCGCCGAGTTCGACGCGATCGTCGGCCAGGCCGACCGCGCGATGTGGACGTACCTCAACGTCAAGATGGCGTTCGTCGTCGCTGCCTACTTCGCACGGGCGGAGGCCCTCTCCACGGGCCGCTACTGGATCACGCGGAACAGCCTGCCCAAGCAGTCGATCGCGGTGGCCGATTCCCACAAGGCGGCGCTGAAGGCGGCGCTGGCGGAGTTCTACTGGGATCGTCAGCTGCGCGGCAAGATCTGTGAGATCGAGCATTACACGAGGATCGGCGGCAGCGAGTATTTCTTTGCCTACCTCGACGACTACCCCGATGACCCGGTGGTCTTCGACGACACCGGGCATCTCGTGCGGAGCAAAGAGCGGCGCGTGTTCGACAACGTCTTCGTGTTCAACCCCAGCGATGGGACGCTCGATGTGTACGCCAAGGGCGGGAAGAAGGTGTACGAGCCCCTCCAGCAGAAGTTCTGCAAAGCCGTGCTTGGCGTCGACATCGGGCCCGCGGACCCGAAGCGCCCCGCGTACGCGCTTGATCACCTGCTCAAGCCGAATCGGAAGCTGCCCACCGATCCCAAGGATCGCATCGTCGCCGTCACGATCACCCGCGTTCGAGTGGAGCCGATCGACCGACCCGGCGAGTACATCGAGCTCGGGCTCAACCCAGAGCGAGGCATTCACCGGATCGATCAGGCGATCGCCGAATACCTGAACACCCAGCGGTTGACGCCCGACCGGCTGCGGGTGAAGCAGATGTCATTTGAGGTGCGATTCTCAGCGGATGCGCGCCCCCGTCCGCTGAGGTTCAGCGTCAGCTGTCCCAACTCGTGCGACCTCAAGAGCAAACCGGACGAACTGCGCGCCATCGGCGAGCGGTGCCTGCGGCTGTGGGAGGTGACCCATGGGTGATCTCCTCTCCCGCCTTTGGGCGTGCTTCGAAAGCAGCGAGCCGCTCTTCTCTGCCGGCGAGATGGCTTCATGGCCGGACGGGCAGGCCCAGTGGCTCCGCGATCGCGGGGTGCTCTGCGCCACCACGTCCGCCTCGCGCACGGCGTGTTCGTCCTGCGCTTCGGAGCATGTCGAGGATGTGCTCGAGGTTCCCGATGTTGACCCACCGCGATTCTTCATAGTGTGTCCGGAGTCCGTCACGGTCGAGATTGATCCTGAAGCCCTGCGGCAATGGACGATCGACGGTGACGCCGTCGCGTCGCTCATCGCGGAGGCACTTGGTCTTCAGGGACGCCCCACTCCGATCGAGCCTGGCCGTGTGTGGCGGCTCGGCACAACCCGATGGCAGCAGACTTCCCGTGAGGTTTTGCTGGCCCGGGGGCTCGGTGCCGATGATGCCGCCCGCATCGCAGCCCACGCGGGCCAGGCCGGTCGTCCCATCGTGCTGGTCAGCGGCCAAGAACCCCCATTGCACGTCTGGCCCGGTCGGCCACCGGCGTGCGTCGCGCTGTCGCGGGTGATGTCGCACGATGCGACAGGACTGCAGGCGGATGTCGTCTTGCTGCACGACCTGGTTCAGAAGGCCGACGAGCTTCAGGCACAGTTGGAGCTCTTGCCGCTTGACCCCGCCGGCAAGAAGCGCCTTCTGCGCCGGCATGCCCAGGCTGCTGCAGCGTCCAACCAGGAGGACGAGGTGCTGGTCGGCGCTTACCAGGCATGCCTTTCGTACCGCGAAGCAGCCAAGGTGCTCTCGGCACGCTTGAAGACGAAGATCACCAAGGACAAGGTCAAGCGCGCCGTGGACCGGGCCGGCGGCCCCGCCGTCGTGATCAACGGAGCCAACAGCAACTCGGTGGTTCGGACTGTCGCGTCGCACCGACGCGACAAAGGCGGGAGATTCTGAAAATCGTGCAGGTGCCGTGAAAACAGGCCTCTGCGCGTTGTTCGACATCGATGGTGTGCGTCGCGGGGCGTTCAGAACCGCGACACCGGCCGGTGGGTCCGAGGGCCACGAGGGCCATAACCCGCCGGTCGCTACAAGCTCGTGAATGTCTGCGGCGTGCGCCGCGACACGAGATTGGCACGGACGGGTGATGGCTCCGGCCCCGGAGGTCACCCGTGACCAACGGCGCATCACTGAACGACCAATACATCCGCACACTCATCCTGATCAAGGCCCGCAGTCTGATGAAGTCCCCGGCCTTCCGGGGCGTCGAACGCGACGATGTTCTGCGTGACCTGACGCTCATCCTCGCCAAGCGACTCGGCCAGTTCGATCCCGAGCGGGCCCAGCTTCGCACGTTCGTTTCCCGCGTTCTGGACTCGGCCGCGATCACCCTGCTTCGGGCTCGCCAGCGTGAGAAGCGGTCCGGCGATCACGGCATGGCCTCTATCGAGAGGCTCCGGGAGAGCCAGACCACGGATCCGGTCACTGGCTCGGCAGCGGTCGGGGAGGCCGATGCGGCTCGCCGCCTTGGGCGTGAGGTCCGCTCCCCCATCGATGAGTTCCATCTCAATGACTCGATCCGCGAAATCGTGGCGGCGCTGCCCCCCGATCTCGCCAACTTGTGCCGTGCGCTCCAGGAAGACTCGGCAGTGTCGACCGCTCGCGGCCTGGGCATTTCTCGTCGCCAGCTGCGCAAGCGCATCGCCGAGCTCCGCGTGCGGTTTGCCGCCGCGGGCTTCGAGACGTTTTGATCAAAGCGGACAGCGGCTCTGCGGACGGCGTATGTAGCCGGGGAGCAGCACCCCAGTGTGCAGCGAGGAGTTCACCATGACCACCGGCGTGTACCGCTTCACCTTCGACAAGGACATCGCCCTCACCGACGCGGAAGCAACGCTGCACCTGGCGATGATCGCCGCCGAGGGACTCTTCGGCAACGCGATCGTCCGCATGGACGTGAGCTTCGCGGCGGACCAGGCCGGCCGAAGCCTGACCGTCGATGGCACCACGCCGGTGGGCGCAGCAGTTGTCCGTATGTTCACCTCGCTGATGCTCCGCGAGTTCGGCGAGGACGCCTTCACCGTCCGACGCGTGAAGGCGTCCTCAGCCGAGCCCACGGCGGCCGCCGCGTGATCACACCACTTCCGCTCGTTCGCCTCGGCCAAGGCGCATTCACCCGCGACATCTGGCCTGAGGACATCGATCCCACTTTCTGCAATCACGGAGATTCCATGCCCACGAACGCACCCGCAACCCCCCACACCCTCATGAACCAGATCAGCAAGGGCCGCAAGGCGCGCCCCCGCCGCGTGATGCTGTACGGCACTCACGGCATCGGCAAGAGCACCTTCGGCGCGATGGCCGAAAAGCCCATCTTTGTTCCCACCGAAGACGGACTGGCCGACATCGACTGCGAGTCGTTCCCGCTGGCCCGCAGCCTCGGCGAGGTGATGGCGGCGCTCGAGTCGCTGTACTCGGGTGACCACGACTACCGCACAGTCGTCATCGACAGCCTGGACTGGCTCGAACGTCTCATCTGGGGCGAAGTCTGCGCCGACGAGAGCGTGGAGAACATCGAGAAGATCGGGTATGCGAAGGGCTTCGCCTTCGCGGTCGACAAGTGGCGTGCGGTACTCGGTGCGCTCGATGCGCTCCGCAGCGATCGCGGCATGACGGTCGTGCTCATCGCCCACGCCAAGATCGAGAAGTTCGAGAACCCCGAGACCGTCCCGTACGACCGCTACTCGCCGCGCCTTCACAAGCTCGCGTCGGCGCTGGTGCAGGAGTGGGCAGACGAGGTGCTCTTCGCCACATACAAGGTCCACACCATAAAGGTCGACGAGGGGTTCAACAAGGCCAAGCACAACGGCGTTTCCACCGGCGAGCGGATCATCCGCACCGTCGAGCGGCCAGCGCACGTCGCCAAGAACCGCTTGGGTCTGCCTGAAGAGATCCCGCTGGATTACCGCGTCTTCGCGGCGCTCGTTCGCGGCGAGGACCCCTCCGCCGCCGTCGCCACACCTGCCCCCACCACCGACAACACCGCTGCGGCCTGAGCGCCGTTGCCGTTGTCCATCCCTCATCCGTCCATCACCAATCGCAAAGGAACTGACTCATGGCCACGCTGAACAACTTTGATGCAAACCAGGTTGACCCGTCCGTCGCGCTCGATCCGCTCCCCGCGGGCAAGTACCTCG
>JAVTWO010000148.1:0-5886 GCA_032229765.1 Phycisphaerales bacterium
GAAATATTGAAAGAACAATCCGGGGGCCGTATCCTCGATCATGAGTAGCGTCGTATCGGCCCAGAACGGGCGTTTGGCGGGCGACGGCGTGGTCGTCGTCGGCGGCGGCGGTGGGGCGGTGGCGTGGACGGGCAGCCGGGCGCTGGGGATGGGCGTCGGGATGGGGGTGGGTCTGGGCGGGACTTCGGCGGAGGTTGTGCGCGGGCGGTTTGTGGATGATCGGCTGGGGCCGATCGCGGAGAAGGTTGAGCGTGGGGAGCGGCTGTCGATTGAGGACGGTCGGGTGTTGTTTTCGACGCCGGATGTGTGGACGGTGTGCAGGTTGGCGGGGCTGGTGCGGGATCGGCTGCACGGGCGGCGGGCGTTCTACAACATCAACCGGCACCTGAACTACTCGAACGTGTGCGCGTTGTCGTGCAAGTTCTGCGAGTTTTACCGCAAGAAGGACGAGCCGGGGGCGTACACGCGGGATATGGAGTATGTGCGCGGGGAGGTGCGCAAGGCCGTGGAGGGCGGGGCGACGGAGATGCACTGTGTGGGCGGGCTGCACCCGTACTTGCCGTGGAGTTACTACCCGGAGCTGGTGGGGACGATCCGCGACGAAGCGCGGAAGCTCGGCAGCGACCTGCACGTGAAGGCGTTCACGGCGGTTGAGATCGTGCACCTGGCGAAGATCGCGAAGGTGTACAAGGTTGATGACCGAGCGGCGGGGATCCGCTGGGTGCTTTCGGAGTTGAAGAAGGCGGGGCTGGGCTCGCTGCCCGGCGGCGGGGCGGAGGTCTTCGACGACCGCGTGCACGACGAGGCGTTCAAGGGCAAGATCCGCAGCGACGTGTGGCTCGACGTGCACCGCGAGGCGCACGAGCTTGGGCTGAACACCAACGCGACGATCCTCTACGGGCACATCGAGCAGCGCGAGGACCGGCTGGTGCACATGGAGATGCTGCGGCGTGCGCAGGACCGGGCCTTGGCGCGGATGGGGTACGGGGAAGGGACCAAGGGATCGAGGGATCAGGGGATCGAGGGATCGAGGAACGGCGAGGAGGTTTCGCGCGGCGGGCACTTGGGGTATAGCGGGGATGAGGGCGCGGATGTGCCGGTGGTGACGTTGACTCGGCCGGGGACGCCTTTGCCGGAAGAGGTTGCGTTTGGCGCGGGGGTCAGTCGCGAGTCGCGAGTGGCGAGTCGCGCGGGCGGGGGGGTGGATGCGAAGGGAAGCGCGACTGAAGTCGCGGGCTCTGATGTTGGCCCTTCGTCGGGGTATTTCCAGACGATCATCCCGCTGCCGTTTGTGCCGGATGGGAGCGAGTTGGAGCGGTTGCCGGGGCCGATGGGGCTGGAGAATCTGCGGACGCTGGCGGTGGCGCGGCTGATGCTGGACAACTTCCCGCACGTGAAGGCGTTCTGGATCATGCAGACGCTGCCGATGGCGGAGTTGATGCTCAATAGCGGGGCCGACGATATCGACGGGACGGTGGTGTGGTACGACATCACGAAGGTGAACCACGGGGCGGGGCAAGGCGCTACGAACGATCACATCAGCACGCACCAGGAGGTGACGGTGCCGACGCTGAAGCGTGCGATCCGAGCGGCGGGGTATGTGCCGGTGGAGCGGGACACGGTGTACCGGGAGGTGAAGCGAGGGGTCGGGGGCTCTTGGACTGTGTAAGCTGGAGATTTTCACAAAGAGGTCGCAGAGGGCGCAGAGAAGAGGGCGGGGTCTGATTCGACGGTCAACGAGACGCTCTACTATGTGCAGAACTGGCGTGCGGATGTGATCGGCCTGGCGAGCAGCCAGGGAGGCCTTGTGGACCACGTTCGATACTCACCCTACGGCGTGCCGACGCGGCTGAATCCCGCGGATGTGGCCGACGACGCGGGGAACCCGCTGAGTTCGTCGAGCGGCGTCAACAACGGCCTGAACGAGGGCGATTACAACTTCTTTTTCAACGAGTACTTCAACAACAACCCAGCGCTGGACATCGGCTCGGCCGCGGGCGAGATCTTCCCCGGCGGCGATGGCGTCGTGGACTCGGGCGACTACAACCTGTTCTTCAACGAGTTCTTCGTGTCATACGCGCGTGGTCAGCTCACGGCGGATGGCGTCGCCAACCGCCTGGGCTACGCGGGGTACGAGTTCGACCCGGTGCTGATCGGCTCGGGCTCGGGAGCCGCGGCGAGCGACCCGACGTGCTTCTACCACGTCCGCCACCGGGTGTACGACTCGCAGAACGGCCGGTGGACCAGGCGCGACCCGCTGGGGTATGTGGATGGGATGGGGTTGTATGAGTATTGCCGGAGCAAATCGATCAGATACTTCGATGGATTCGGGCTCGCTTCTCAACCGGTCCTTATTCCATACGGAAGCCCACGACATCTGTACCCAGATCAAGACTTCAAACAAAGTCCAACACAGCTTGCCAAGTGTTACGATTGGTGCGATCAGAAGTACCCGAGCAAGAGTGGCGACTACAACAATGCTAATTGCAAGGCTAGCTGTCATAGTTTAATGCCCGGTCGCGAATCAATGAACTGTTATGATATGTGCACTATGTTATGCAAAAACGCAGATGGCACAGTTAACGAAAAATGTCGCGTGTTGTGCCTTGAGCCATGCAGCCTGGGACGCAAATGGGACTCTGATTGCAATGCAAGACTGGACTCATGTCTTACTGCAAATGATGCAGCGGCATTTCGGTGTTTGGATAGCAATAGCACAGCGCGCAAAATAATAACTACCGGTGGCGGTGTGGTTGTAGGCTTGTGTACGGCCAAATTGCACTGGGGTGTGGGCCTTGTAGTGGGCGGAGCTTGTTCTTGGGAACTTGATTCGATCGCGGACGATATTTGGGGTCGCTGTGAGCAGCGACGTCTAAACGGTGAAGCCCATTGTAAACACATGTATAGAGTATGTACTGGTTGGGATGGTCCTGATTCGTATCCGGTTTATCCCTATCCCAGTCTGAATCCCAAGGACCCGACAGATAGAACAGACCCCAACAGATTGCCGCTTTTCTAGTTCGCGTTTGTAATCTAAATGTCAGCGATCAACACCAAATATACTCCAAGTGGTGCAATTGGTAGAGTAGCTGGTTGTACCCGACGTGTGGCTGTAGCCTTTGCGTTCGTTACTGTAGTTGTTTACCTCACCGCTCCCTTTCCTATTACCACTCTCTTTCGCATAGCGATATTCGTATTCTTTACTGCAGCCGTGGCGTCGGTGTATATCGGAAGAAAAATAGTTGTTCATAAAGCGCGGCGCGCAGTTCGGCATAGACTGTCGTTGTGTCCCGAGTGCGAGTACAATCTTGATAAGATATTAGCTGGTTGTATTATTGTTTGTCCCGAGTGTGGATCTAAGTATGCTAGTCGCAGAGAAGTTTGCTTAAAGTGGTCGCAATCGATAAGGTGGAGCTTGCGAAAAATGAAGTAGTTTTCGCAATAAATGGCCATTGCAATAGTAGAATTGCATCTTACTGCGGCAGGTGAAGAATCGCTCGACCTCGGCGGTGGTGAGCGAGTACCGCTACAACGTGCTCGGGTACCGCATCGCCTGGCACTACGACGTGACGAGTGCGAGCTCGCCGTTCGGGCCGGACGGGACGGTGAACGATACCGACCCGTGGTATTTCTTCGCGTACAACGAGCGTTGGCAGAAGTGGGGTGTGATCCGCGGCACGTCGAGCAGTGGAGCGATCACGCTGGATGCGAACCCGAAGGAGCTGTTCGTGCACCACAAGGCGGGTGCCGGTGGGGGGCGGGTTTGGCGGCGTGTTTGGAGCTGTTGGCGGTTGTCTGCCGCGAATCGGCACCATTGGGCCCGCGGATCTCAGAGCTCAAAGCTCAAAGCAGCAAAGCAACAAAGCAACAAAGATCAAGGCTCACACAGCAACCCGCAAGTCTCGGCCCTTGCTTTACCCGATCTCCAGGCCGTCGTGGGCGAGGCGGATGTTTTCGGGCAGTTCGGCCTCGGCCTCGGCGTGGGCGATGTCGTGGGTCATGTGGATGAAGTACGTCTTCTCGGGGGAGATCTGCTGGGCGATCTCGATGGCCTGATTGAACGAGAGGTGCGTTGGGTGGCGGCGGTAGCGGAGGGCGTCGAGGGCGAGGGTGCGCAGGCCTCGTAGGTGCGGCCAGGTTTCGGGGGGGATCGCGGAGACGTCGGTGCAGTAGGCGAGGGGGAGGAGTGGGTGAGATTGCGAGGTGTGTGAGGGGGGTGGGGGGTTGGCGAGTTCGAACTTGTAGCCGAGGATGGGGAGTTTGCCGTGGAGGAGGGGGAGGGGGGTGATGGTGCGGCCGAAGAGGGTGAAGGGGGTGAGGGGTTGGATGATGCGGGGGATGAGTGTGGCGACGAAGGAGTCGTTGATGTTGCGGTGTTTGTCGAAGATGTGGGCGTAGATGCGGTTGAGGTGGTCGAGGGTGTGCTGGTCGGCGAAGATGTCGATGGGGGAGTGTTGGACGGCGTTGAATCGGCGGACTTCGTCGAGGCCGAAGGTGTGGTCGACGTGGTTGTGGGTGAAGAGGATGGCGTCGCAGCGGCGGAGGTTGCTGGTAAGGGCCTGCTGGCGGAGGTCGGGGGTGGCGTCGATGAGGATGACGCGTTCGCGGGTTGAGTTGTCGGGACGGGTTTCGGTGAAGCGGAGGGCGGCGCCGGTGCGGAGGCGGCGGTCGCGCGGGTCGGTGGAGGTGCAGACGCGGCAGTCGCAGGCGATGACGGGGACGCCGGCGGAGGTGCCGGTGCCGAGGAAGATCAGACGCATGGGGGGAGATTAGGCAGTAGGCACTTGGCACTGGGCACTGGGCACTAGGAAGAAGGCACTGGGCACTGGGCACTCGCAAGAAGGCAAAGGCAACGGACAGGCGAGATCGAGCGTGATCGAGCGGGTTTGCTCGTTCGACGATCCCTTGTTCGATGCCTTGAACCCAGTGCCTCGTGCCCAGTGCCTAGTGCCTAGTGCCTTCTTCTCACGCCTTTTCGTGTTCGAGTTCGCGGACGAGTTGGCGGTTTTTGAGGCGGGACATTTGGGTCATGCGGTCGAGGATGAGCACGCCGTCGAGGTGGTCGGTTTCGTGTTGCCAGACGCGAGCGAGGAGGCCTGCGGCGCGTTGGGTGAAGGGGTTGCCGTCGATGTCGAGGGCGGAGATGGTGACTTGGGAGGGGCGGATGACCTCGCCGCGGATTTTGGGGAGGGAGAGGCAGCCTTCGGTGAAGGGTTCGCGGTCGGGGGAGTAGGCGGAGAGGGTGGGGTTGATGTAGACCTTGGGCTCGAGGGTTGCGGAGGGCGGGTCGGCGTTGGCGAGGCGGTTTTCTTCGGGGTCTTCGGGGACCTCGGCGACGAACATGCGCCAGGGGAGGCCGACTTGGGGGGCGGCGAGGCCGACGCCTTCGAGTTGGCGCATGACCTCGATCATGCGGAGGGCGACGGCGCGGACCTCGTCGGTGACGGCGGGGACCGGGAGGGCGCGTTTGCGGAGGACTTCGCGCGGGTAGGTGACGATGTCAAGCTGGGCGACGTTGATGGGCATGGTCGTGGGTGAGGGAGTGTAGGGAAGTTTGGGTGCGAAGACGCGGGGCGGGGTTGGCGTATGGATGGTGCGGGCGGGGGAGTTTTCGGCTAGCATCTGGGGGAGGGCGGCGGGGAGGTATTGGGTGATCGGGGCGGGGACGGCGTGAGGTCGAAACGGCAAGGAGTTCAGCTTGGCCATTTTCGGTTTTTTCAATAAGTCGGGCCCGAGCGGCAGCGAAGAGAAAGAGGGCAAGAAGGCGGCCGAGGGATCGGGCGCGGGCGGTGGTGCGGCGCCGGGGGCGGAGGGTGGTGGCGGCGGGGGGAAGGGCGGGATGGAGTTTTCGCCCGAGAAGGCGAAGCGGTTCTTCACGCACGCGAA
>JAVTWO010000149.1:0-1859 GCA_032229765.1 Phycisphaerales bacterium
GGCACGCGCTGGGCGCGAAGCCCGAGATCCATGTGCTGCTGACGGGGTTGAATGGTGATTTCGCGATGAATCGGCGGTGTGCGTTGAAGCCTGAAGAGGTTGAGGCGTTTGTGCAGCGGGGGGTGTTGGATGTGACGGCGAAGTTTGAGCGGGACGAGCTGCCGGCGAACGCGATGACGATCGCGGTGGCGGTGGGGTTTGATGAGAAGGCGTTGCACACGGTTGGGAAGTTTGCGGTGGTGCGTGAGATGCCCTCGGCGGCGCGGGCGCGGCTGGTGAAGGCTTCGGAAGAGGTTGAAGAGAACGCCAAGGACGGGTTGAAGAAGTCGCTGGCGATTTTTCGTTCGCGGTGTTCGATTCTTGCGGACGATCCGTCGCCGGCGAACAGCGCGGAGTTTCTGCTTGATCCGGTGCTGCATGTGAAGCAGCTTGAGTCGGAGCTGGCGTCGCTGAAGGCGGGGGTTGATCCGTACCCGGTGCGGGTTGGGTCGTGGTGGTGCGCGCTGGAGATGGGGCAGATGGTGCTGCCGGTGCGGTGGTATGGGCCGACGTTGAAGGGGGCGGCGGGCGAGAAGCCGGCGTTGGTGATTGCGCTGCACGGGGTGGGCGGGGATGAGAACATGTTCCCGGATGCGTACGGGGCGGGGGTGATTTGCGAGCTGGCGGAGGCGAAGGGGTTTGTGGTGGTGTCGCCTCGGGCGGACATGTTGATGGGGAATGTGGCGGCGCTGCGTGGGTTGGTGGATGAGGCGGAGCGGCTGTACGGGGTTGATCGCTCGCGGGTGTACGTGATCGGGCATTCGATGGGAGCGGGGACGGCGGCGGTGTTTGCGCGTGCGGAGATGAAGTCGCTGGCGGCGGTGGTGTGCATTGCGGGAGGGCCGCAGCGGGCGATCGCGAAGCCGGTGGCGCCGATGTTGGTGGTGGGGGCGGAGCTGGATCCGATTGCGCGGGCGGGAGCGTTGATGGGAGCGGCGGAGGCGTCGAAGGGGCGTGGGTATGCGGTGGAGTCGAAGCTGTGCAAGGGGTGGGGGCACACGCTGGTGGTGGGGCATGTGTTGCCTGAGGCGGTGGAGTGGTTGATGTCGAAGAGGTTGGATGTTGCGGAGCGGGAGCGGTGGATGAAGGAGGATGAGGAGAAGCGGAGGCCCAGGGATGTGCCGCCGGGGGATCCGAAGTTGAACCCGCCGATGGGGAGTCGTCCGCCGGGGTGAGTTTGGAGAAGATGGGCGGGGGTTTGCGGGGTTTTGTGGGGTCGTTCGCGGGTTGAGGCGGGGAAAGGTGTGCGGCTGGTCTAGGCAAAGGGGCCGGATCTTTGTAAGATCGCTTCTCCCCAGTTGAAAGGACCGAAGTTCAGCGACAAGGAACTGCATGACCGCAACATTGGCGATGACTCGCGCTTGGATGCCCTATTGCCTGATCATCGCGGGGTTCTACAACCTGATCTGGGGCGCGGTGGTGATTCTCTCACCCCGGCTGGTCTTTGATCTTGCGAACGTCCCGTCCGAGATGATACCCAACGACGTCGGGCTGGCGATCTGGCAATGCGTGGGGATGATCGTCGGGGTCTATGGCGTGGGGTACATCATCGCCGCCACGAACCCGCTGAGGCACTGGCCGATTGTTTTGGTGGGGCTGCTGGGGAAGGTGTTTGGGCCGATCGGGTATGTGTACTCGGCGTTTGTGATGAAGAACTTTCCGACGGAGTTCTGGTGGACGATTGTGACGAATGATTTGGTGTGGTGGGTGCCCTTCGGGGCGATCCTGATTGCGGCGCGGCGGGCGCACCTGGCGTGTGTGTCGGCGGGGTGAGGGGAGGGGGGAGGGTTTTCGGGGTTGGCGGAGTGGGTGTAGACTGG
>JAVTWO010000149.1:1869-5878 GCA_032229765.1 Phycisphaerales bacterium
CCGTGCGGCGGCGGGCCCCCCGGCGCCCCCCCCCCCCCCCCGCCGCGGGGGCCCCCCCGGCCGGGCGGGGCGCCGGCGGCCCGGCCGGGGCCCGCGTTTTCGGGGTTGGCGGAGTGGGTGTAGACTGGGGGTATGAGTGGTGCGGATCTTCGAGCGGCGATTGCGCGTGAACTCCCGAGCTTGCGGGAGATTCGGCATGATTTGCACCGGTATCCGGAGCTTGGGTATCAGGAGCAGCGGACGAGCGGGGTGATCCGCGGCGAGCTGACGCGGCTGAACATTGCGTACAAGGCGGACTTGGCGGGTGGGACGGGCGTGGTTGGGTTTTTGCCCGCGACGGAAAGCGAGGGCGCGGGGAAAAAGGCGGTGGCGTTGCGGGCGGATATTGATGCGTTGCCGATTGTGGAGCAGACGGGGCTGGAGTATGCGAGTTGCACGCCCGGGCTGATGCACGCGTGCGGGCATGATGGGCATACGACGATTTTGCTGGGTGCGGCGCGGGTGCTGAAGACGATGCGGAGGCCCAGGCCGGTGATTTTGATGTTCCAGCCGGCGGAGGAGGGCGGGGGCGGTGCGGATCGGTTGTGCCGGGAGGGGGCGTTGGATGGGACGCTGATCGGGCCGGCGGCGGAGATGGCGTTTGGGTTGCACGGGTGGCCTGACTTGACGTTGGGGCATGTGGCGACGAGGCCCGGGCCTTTGCTTGCGAGCACGGATGAGATCCGCGTGGTGATCAAGGGAGTGCAGTCGCACGGGGCGTACCCGCACTATTCGAGGGACACCATCGTGGCGGCGGCGCACTGCATCGTGGCGCTGCAGAGCGTGGTGAGCCGGAATGTGTCGCCTTTGGATGCGTGCGTGGTGACGATCGGGAAGATCGAGGCGGGGACGGCGACGAACATCATCCCGCAGCAGGCGAGCTTCATCGGGACGATCCGTGCGCTCAGCGAGCCGGTGCGTGCGACGGCGCGGCGGCGTGTGCGGGAGGTTGTGGAGCACACGGCGCGTGCGCTTGGGTGTGAGGCGGAGGTGGAGATCAACGCGGGGTATCCGGTGACGTTTAATGATCCGGCGCTGACGGAGCGGTTTTTCAAGGTGGCGAAGGGGGCGCTGGGTGATCAGCGGGCGGGGCTTGTGCCGAATCCGACGATGGGCGGCGAGGATTTTTCGTACTACGCGCAGCGGGTGCCGGCGGTGTTTTTCTGTCTGGGGCTGAAGCCCGAGGACCGGGAGAGCTATCCGACGTTGCACCAGCCGGACTTTGATTTCAATGATGATGCGCTGGGGCTGGGTGTGGAGATGATGTGCCGACTGGCGACGGAGATGTGAAGGGGGAAACACATGGCAAATGGCAAGTTTGCAAATGGCAAATAAGAGGGGTTTACAGAGAGGGCGCGGTGGGCGGGGTTGGTGTGGGTGTGGATTGGGTGGCGGTGGGTTGTGGAGGGTTGGCGAGTTCGAACTGAAGGCGGACGAGCAGGGCCATGCCTGACCAGAGGTGTGGGTGATCGCGTGTGATGGAGCAGAAAGGGACGGGTTCTTGGTGCTGGGGGTTGGTGATGCTGACGCGGAAGCCTTCGTGGAGCGTGGCGGTGGCGGAGGTGATGGGGATTCGGCGTTCTGTGCCCAGCAGGGGTTTGTAGACCAGGTCGGTGTTTTCGAAGCGGAGGCGGGTGGTCCAGTCGACGCGTTGGGTTTGGGTGTATTGGGCGTGGAGGGCGTTGGACATGACGGCGGCGATGGATTCGCGGGCGTAGTCGACGTGGGAGAGGGGGGGGAGCGATGCGCGGAAGGGTGGGGCGTGGCGCGGGGAGTGGAGGGTGATGCGGAAGCGGTCGCGGGTGGTGATGCGGAGGCGGATGGGGAGGGGAGAGGCGTAGTGGAGTTTGAGGCTGGGGGAGTAGGTGTGGTATTGGAAGTGGGTGATGTCGGTGTAGGGGATGATGCGGCGGGTGGTTGAGCCGCGGCGGAGGCGGAGGGCGTTGAGGCCGAAGTCGACGTGGGTGTTGAGGCGGGAGATGAAGAGGCGGGTGAGGAGGACGGCGGGGATGAGGGTGATCAGGGGGATGAGAAAGCGGGCGGTGCCGGTGAGATCGCTGACGAGGATCAGGGTGATGATGAAGAAGAGGAGGGCGGCGGCGAGGGTGATGAACTGGCGCCTGGTGGAGGCGAGGGGCTGGGTGCCGAGGAGTGGGCCGAGGTCGGCGGGGGTAGGTGGGGCGGTCATGGGTGCGAGTGATTGGGGGTGTGGGGGGGATGTGCGCGGGCGTGCACCGATCATCGTTGATGATCGGTGGCACGGGGGGGTTGGTTGCTGCGGAGGCGGAGGAGGAGGACGAGTCCGGGCCAGGTGTTGGGTTCGGTGGTTGGGAACTCGAGGAACTTTTTTTGTGTGGAGCGGCTGAGGAGGGTGATGGACCAGGGGCTGGGGACGACTTCGCAGTCGTGGAGGGGGAGTGTGCGGGGTGAGCCGAGGATGGGTTTGTAGGTGAGGGTGGAGCCGACGAAGGCGAGGCGTTTAGTCCAGTCGATGTGGCCTTGGGATTGCCAGGTTTGGAACATGCGTTGGGCGAGGGAGCTGGCGATGAGATCGCGGACGGGGTCGAGCATGGAGAGTGGGGGGAGGAGGGTTGGGGAGGTGCTGGGGGGAGGGTTCATGCGGTGGAAGGCGAAGGGGGCGCCGGAGCGGGGTTTGATGCGGAGGATGACGGAGGTGCCCATGGAGATGCCGTGGGTTCGGATGTTCATGGGGAAGTAGAGGAGTTGTTGAACGTCGGCGTAGAGGAGTGTGCGGGTGATGCGGTGGGCGATGCGGATTTGGAGGCCATGGGTGCCGAAGTCGATGGTTTTGCGGGACTCGCGGAGGGTGAGCCAGAAGAGGAGGAGCCAGAGTGCGAGGAGTTGGAGGGTGATGAGGGTGGTGAGCCACCAGGAGAGTGAGAAGAAGAAGGGGATGGAGATGATGGGTGCGAGGGTGAGGACGAGGATCCAGGTGAAGATGAGGGTGGAGAGACCGACGGGGCGGTGGGAGGCGATGATGGCGCCGATGTCGGGGGTTTGGGGGAGTGGGTTGGGTTGGGCGTGAGGTGGCATGGCGATTGAGGATTATCGCGGGCTGCGGCGACTACTGTTGAAGACGTATGCCACTTCGACTGTACAACTCGTTGACGCGTGAGGTTGAGGCGTTTGTGCCGCGGGATCCGGGGCGGGTGACGTTTTACTCGTGCGGGCCGACGGTGTACGACGATGCGCACGTGGGGAACTTCCGGTCGTTTTTGGCGGCGGACGTGCTGCGTCGGTGGATCGAGTCGCCTTTGTGCGAGCTGAAGAATGATGCGGCGCGGGCGGGTGGGCGGAGTGTTGTGCACGTTATGAACATCACGGATGTCGGGCACATGACCGACGATGCGGAGGGTGGCGAGAACGGCGAAGATCGGATGGCGGTTGCGGGGAAGCGGCTGCTGGAGGCGAAGAAGAGCGGGAAGCTGCCGGCGGGTGTGGCGGTGGATCTGGATCCGGGGAATCCGTACACCATCGCGGAGTTTTACGCGTCGCGGTTTTTGGAGGATGCGCGGCGGCTGGGTTTGAAGGTGGCGTTGGATGCGCAGAAGGATCCGACGCTGATGCCCAGGCCGACGCGGTGCATCGCGCAGATGATCGCGATGATTGATTCGCTGATCAAGAAGGGGCACGCGTACGCGGTCGGGCCGGCGGGGCGGCAGGTGGTGTATTACGACGTGCAGTCGTTCCCGGCGTATGGGCGGCTGAGCGGCAACACGCTGGAGAAGCTGCGGAGCGGGGCGGGGGGGCGGATCAGCGATGAGAACCAGGGGCAGAAGAAACACCCGGCGGACTTCTTGCTGTGGAAGGCGGACCCGAGCCACATCATGAAGTGGGACTCGCCGTGGGGCGCGGGCTATCCGGGCTGGCACATCGAATGCTCGGCGATGAGTTTCCAGCGCCTGGTGGGCAAGGACCTCTCGGCGACCATCCCCAACGGCGAGGCGCT
>JAVTWO010000150.1:0-5832 GCA_032229765.1 Phycisphaerales bacterium
CCTCCCTCATCCCACCTTCTCTTTCCCTCCCCCGCCCCGACCCTTCACCCCACCCCGCTTCGCCAAAAAGTCCAGCCGCGACCGATCCTCCATCCCCTGCGCTCGCCGAATGATCCGAACCGTCGCCGCCAAAAACCCAATCAACAACCCAACCATCAATCCCCAAGGACCGCTCTTCACCCCGTAATCCACCAACCACCCCAAAAAACCCCCCGCGGCCGTCGTAAACAAAAAGTCAAACCCCAACGCCAACGCCGGCGCAATCTCCCCGATCGCACCAATCGGCTTCGGTCCCCGCTTATCCCGCTCCAAAATCGGGTGCTCCACAGGCCTGAGCAACTC
This sequence comes from Phycisphaerales bacterium, assembly GCA_032229765.1. Classification (GTDB taxonomy): domain Bacteria; phylum Planctomycetota; class Phycisphaerae; order Phycisphaerales; family UBA1924; genus JACVCS01. The sequence continues at coordinate 343 of JAVTWO010000150.1, forward strand.
CGCAGGGATCGCCGGCGGCTCCGCAAACGCCGGATCCGTCCAGCCCTTCTCCCCTCCCTCCTCCTTCATCTTCTCCCGCGGCTGCTCACTCACATCGGCACCTTGCTGAACGCATACTGCTTCGCCGCCTGCATCGCGTCCTTGATCTTCGTCAGATCAGTCCCGCCGCCCTGCGCAAGGTCAGGCTTCCCGCCGCCCTTCCCGCCGCACGCACTCGCCGCCGCACGCACCCACTCCCCAGCGTTCAACCCACGCTTCACCAGCGCATCGGGCACACCCGCCACGATGGTGATCTTCCCCTCAACCTCATCCGGGCTCAGCAGCAGCACCCCCGCCCTGGGCAGCTTCGCCCGCACCGCGTTCAGCGCCGCCGCCAGCGCATCGCGATCGCTCCCCGCCTCGATCGTCGTCACCACCGTGCTCGCCACCTCAAACTCCGGACTATTGGCAATCGACTGCGCCAGCGCCACAACCTGCTGCGCCCGCGCCGCACCCGCCTGCTTGTCCGCCGCCTTCATCTTCTCCTGCAGCTCCGCCACGCCCGCTCGAATTCGCTGCTTCACGCTCAGCGGGATCGTCAGACTCTCCGTCTCCGCGACGATCTGCTTCACCTCCGCCGCCAGCGCCGTCCCATCCAGCCCCGCCGCCTTCTTCACGCGCGCCAGCACCGATTCCCCCGCCTGTTCCGCCGCCTTCGCCGCAACACCCGTCACCGCCAGCAGCCGTCTGATCCCCTTCGCAACCGCCTCTTCACCGACAACCGCGAACGCCTCGATCTGCTTCGTATCCGCAACGTGCGTCCCGCCGCAGAACTCCACGCTCGTCTTCATCGCCTTCGCTTCATCACCCTCCGCGAGCATTTCCGCGACGCTCCGCCCGATGCTCACCACCCGCACCGGGTCCGGGTACGCCTCACCAAAGACCGCCCGCAGACCCTTGATCCCCTTCGCCTTCTCAAGCTGCACAACCTCCGCGTGCACCGTCAGCCCCGCGCGCACCTGCGCCGAGACGATCGAATCGATCTTCACGATCTCCTCGGGCGACACGGGCTTCCCCGCCGCAAAGTCAAACCGCAGCCGATCCGGCGCAACCAGCGACCCGCGCTGATCCGCGCCCGGCCCAAGCGTCTCCCGCAGCGCCAAGTTCAACAGATGCGTCGCGGTGTGATTCGCCTGCGTCGCGTGCCGCCGCGTCTGATCGACGTGCAGATTCACCGTCTCACCCACGCGGATCTCGTGGTGCATCACCCGCCCCACGTGCATCACATACCCGCCCATCGCCACCACATGCTCGACCTTGAACTCCGCCGTCCCGCCCGGCCCGCCATTCTCCCGCGCCGGCTTGCTGCACGTCATCCTTCCATGATCGCTCACCTGCCCGCCCATCTCGCTATAAAAGTTCGTCCGATCCAAAATCAACCCAACCGCGTGCACACCCGCCACGCCCGCCTTCGCTTCATCATCAAAGTTCGACCCGTTCCAGATCGCCTTCACCGTCGCGCGGATCTCCCGCCCGTGGAACTTATCGCTGTCCTCCGTGCTCTCAACGTCCATCGCCTTCAGCCGCGCAATCGCGTCGGGAGGCAGCGTCATCCCCTCATCCGCCGCAAACTTCCCCGCACCACCCTTCCGCGCCTTCTCCTTCGCCTCGTTCATCAACCGCTCAAACCCCGCCATATCCACCTTCAGCCCGCGCTCCTCCGCCATCAGGTTCGTCAGGTCCACAGGAAATCCGTACGTGTCGTACAGCTTGAACGCATCCTCAGCGCAGATCCCCCGCGCCGGGGCAAAGTGCGCATCGCTCCACTCCGCGTTGATCTCGCGGAGTTTCTTCATGTCCACCAGCTTGTGCCCGTCCTTCTCATGGATCGCAACCGTCCACCCGTCCGCATCCTTGCTCGCGCTCGCCGTCGCGCCCGACATCTGCAAATGCGGCACCAACCGCGCCCCCTTCAACGCCGCCACGCACGCATCATCAAATAACAAAATCCCCCGGCTCAACGTCCGCCCAAAGCTCTCCTCCTCATCCCTGATGATCTCCATCACCCGCTGCGGATTCTTCTTCAGCTCCGGGAAGAAATCGCCCATCGATTCCACAACCACCGGGACCAACTGCGCAAAGAACCCGCTCCGCGCTCCCAGCGTCTGGCTGCCGTACCGCACCGCACGCCGCAAAATCCGCCGCAGCACATACCCACGCCCCTCATTCCCGGGCGTCGCCCCGTCCGTGATCGCCACCGTCAGCGTCCGAATATGGTCCGCAATCACCCGGTACGCCGTATCCGTATTGTCCTTGTCCGCCGCACCCAGCCGCCCCGTATACGGCTTCTTCGCACCCGTCACCTTCTCAATCGCCAAGAACAGCGGCCCGAAAACATCCGTGTCATAGTTGCTCCGCACGTTCTGCAGAACACTCACCAGCCGCTCAAACCCCATCCCCGTATCCACGTGCTTCGCCGGCAACGCCTTCAGCCCCGCGCTCTCGCGGTTGAACTGAATGAACACGTGGTTCCAGATCTCCAGCACGTCCGGATCACCCGTGTTCACCAGCGTGCTCGCATCACGCCCGCCGATGCGGTCATAGTGAATCTCCGAGCAAGGCCCGCAAGGCCCCGTATCACCCATCTCCCAGAAGTTGTCCTTCATGTTCCCAGGCAGCACCCGCGACGGCCCAAGCAACCCCTCCCAGATCGCCTTCGCCTCAAGGTCAGGCTCCAGCCCGCTCGCCTTATCACCCTTGAAATACGTCGCGTACAACCGCCCCGGGTCGATCCCGTACACCTTCGTCAAAAGCTCAAACCCCCACTCGATCGACTCCTTCTTGAAGTAGTCCCCGAACGACCACGTCCCCAGCATCTCAAAGAACGTGTGGTGGTACGTGTCCTTGCCCACGTCCTCAAGGTCGTTGTGCTTCCCGCCCGCCCGGATGCACTTCTGACTGTTCACCGCACGCTTGAGCTTCCCCATCGGGCTCGACGCATCCGCCTGCCCCAAAAAAATCGGCTTGAACTGGTTCATCCCCGCGTTCGCAAACAACAACGTCGGATCGTCCACCGGCACCGCCGGCGAGCTCGCCACAAACGCGTGCGCATGCTTCTTCGCGTAAAACTCGATGAACATCCGGCGGATCTCCGCCGACTTCAAGCCTTGCATCGTGACGCCTTCCTGGTGGCACAACCCTTCCGAGCCGTGCCCATCCATTCAAAACCACCGTCTCACAACCAACCGACCAGCATCCTAGCGACCCCCACCCCCCCCCGTCTCCCCTCCCTCTACCCATTCATCTGCACCTGCACCGGGTACGCAAACTCCACCCCCTCCGCCGCCAGCTTCTTCATCACCCCAAGCAGCACCCGCTGCTGCGCATCGATGTGCTTCACAAACTCCGCCGAACGCACAAAGTACACCAGCTCAAAGTCCACCGAGTACGTGTTCAACTTCACCAGGTGGCACCGATCAAACCGCAGCCCCTCAACCCCCTCCACAACCCCGCGCACCCACGCCGGCATCGCCTCCAGCTTCTCCACGCCCGTCTCATACCGCACCCCCAGAACATGCACCACCCGCCGCTCCGTCATCCGCTTGTAGTTGTGCAGCCGCGACGACAACAAATCGTTATTCGCACACACCAACTCCTCCCCCTGCGGCGTCCTCAGCCTCGTCGTCTTAATCCCGATCCGCTCCACCACCCCGCTCTTGTCCCCGATCGCCACCGAATCCCCCACAACAAACGGCTTGTCCAGCAGGATCGACACGCTCGCAAACAAGTCCGCCAGAATGTTCTGCGCCGCCAGCGCCACCGCAATACCACCAATCCCCAGCCCCGCAATCAGCGGCGTCACCTGCACGCCCAAGTTGTCCAACGCCAGCAAAATCACCACCGCCACCACCGCCCCAAACACCACCACCCGCAACACCCCCATGCTGCTCGCCAGCGTCTCGTCCGGCTTCCCATCCTCATGCACCGCACGCTTCAAAAGCGCTTCGAGCGCAAAGTCGATCACCCGCCGCGATGAAATCAAAAGCTGCACCGCCACCGCCACCACCGTGATCATCCGCGCCCCGTTCTCAACCTGCACAGGCAGTGACAACGCCGCCATCCCCGCGAACACCGCCACCACCAGCACCACAGGCCTGCGAATCCCCCGTAGCACATCCACCACCAAGTCATCCACCCGCGTCGTCGTCTTCGCCGCCACCTTCGCCAACCGCGAAACCACCGCCCCACGCACCATCGTCAAAACCAAATACACCACCACCGCCACACCCACACACACCAGCCAAGCCGAAACCGGATTCCCCAAAATCGGCATCTCCGTCCAATGCGACCACCCCGCCCCCCCCGCACCGGCCGGCACAGGCACAGCCGACGCCCCACCAACCCCAGCCCGATCCCCCTGCGCAGTCACCCCGCCGGCCAACCCCGCAACCACCAACCCACCAACCACCATCCGCAAACCAAAGCGCGTCTTCACAAAAATCCCTCCGTTGAAGTTCATGGGGACGATTCGTAGCACCCCAATGCCCCCCGTGCCACCGATCGTCCATAGGACGATCGGTGCGTCTCCCATCTCCACCAATCAACCACCCGTGCCACCGATCGTCCATAGGACGATCGGTGCGTCTCCCCTTCTCCACCGATCAACCACCCGTGCCACCGATCGTCCAACGGACGATCGGTGCATCTCCCACCACCGACCCCCGTACTACCAATCAACCGAACGAAGATCGGTCCTCCCCCAGAGCAACCAATCTTTTCGCCCCGAAGGGGCGCAGGCCTGTAGCCACGGGTGAAGCGCAGCGCAACCCGTGGAAAACAACGCGCACACGAATCACCGAATCTTCCCCACCCTGCCCCGGAGGGGCAGAGGATCTTTCCGTGCGTCACCGATCAACCACCCCGTGCCACCGTTCGTCCTTTGGACGATCGGTGCATCTTCCACCAAAAACAAAAAAACCGGCCCCCACCAAAGAGGGCCGGCTCAAAAAACTCAACTCACCCAAAAACTCACCGCTTCTTCTCATCACCCTCACCACCCCGAGCACCACCCTTCTTGTCTTCACCCTCGTGCCCACCCTCACCCTGGAACTTCTTGTGCATCTCATCGCGCATCTGTTCGATGGCCGGGATCATCGCCTTCGCCTCCGCCGTCTTCCCGTCCATCAGCTTCGCCTCAAGCTCCAGCAGCTTCATCGCAAGCTGGTTCATGCTCTTGCGATACTCCATCTGGATCTTCTGCTTCCCCGCTTCATCCGCCTTGTCCATCCCCTTCAACTCGTTCGACTTCGCCGACTTCCCCAAAATCGCCGACTGCTGCATCCGGCTCACCGCCAGCAGCGTCTGCTCCATCTTGCTCGCATCATCGATCGTCGACTTCAGCTCACGCAGCCCATTGCGCAAGCCCTGCATCGCACGCTCCATCCCCCGCCCCACCGCCCCCCCCCCCCCCCCCCCCCCCCCCCCCCCCCCCCCCGCCCCGCCCCCCCCCCC
>JAVTWO010000151.1:0-5682 GCA_032229765.1 Phycisphaerales bacterium
TCGGGCTCCGAGCCTTCGCCTTGGGAAGGTGAAGGGAAGGAAAGCGGGCGAAGGGATTCGAACCCTCGACGTACAGCTTGGAAGGCTATCACTCTACCACTGAGTTACGCCCGCGCGACCGACTTGTGTACCGAGGCGAAGTGTATCCCGCGTGCGGGCTTTAGCGAAGAGCTTGGAGCACTTCCAGCAGGCGGTGGGTGACGATTTCCCAGGTGAAGCGTTCGCGGAAGAAGGCGGGGCCGATGGCGCGGGCGGTGCGGAGCAGGCCCGGCTCTTTGGCGGATCGGGTGAGCAGGTGTTTGAGGTGCTGTTCGTCGGCTTCGAGGGTGAAGCGGTCGCCCGTTGCGTTTCGGGTCTGCTTGGCGTTGATGCCCATCGCGAAGGGGGACTTGAGGAAGTCTTCGGTGGGGCCGCCTTTGGTGTGCAGGACCAGCAGACCGGCGGCGGCGGCTTCGAGGGCGGGGAGGTTGAACCCTTCGGCGCGAGAGGCGGCGATGTAGACGTCGCAGGCTTGAAAGAGCTCGCGCATGGCGAGGGCGTTGAGGTCATCGCCGATGTAGGTCATGTTTCGGCGGACGAGCGCGTCGCGCTTGGCGCCGAGCATGGCGAGCTCGTAGTCCAAGGCGGGCCGCGAGGGGTAGATCGAGTCGGCGCCTTTGAGGATGAGGTGCGCCGGGGTGCCTTCCTCGAGCATGGCGGCGAAGGCCCGCAGGGTGAGCCCGATGTTTTTGTTCAGCGTCATGCTGCTGGCGTGGAGGAAGAGAACTTTGGATGCGGCGGCGTCACCGACGAGGCGGAGGCGTGCTTCGGCGCGGGCTTCGTCGGTGATGAGGTCGCACCAGGCAGGTTCGACGGCGTGGGGCACGACGTGGACGCGGTCGGACTTTGCGCCGGAGCGGAGGAAGCCCTGTTTCGACCAGGCGCTGGGGGTGATGATGTCGATGCCGCCTTGGTCGCGGTGGGTGGAGGTAGCTTTGGCGAGGTCGTGTCCGGGGGCGATGTTCTCGGGGGTGAGGAAGCCGAACTCGGCGGTGCCGAAGATCGCGGTGCGTTTGGCTCTGGGCGAGGGGTCGAAGTGGAGTGGGTGATCGAGACGGAGGGCGACGTCGAAGTGTTCGCCTTCGGCTGGTGACGGGAGGTTCATGACGCGGGCTTGGACGGCTGGATCTGAGAGAAGCGTCAAACCGGCGGCGGGGGGAGAGGTCTTGGCTGGGAAGGGCGCTTCGATGAAGCGGAGATCGACGGCGTCGCTCATGGTGGAGAGGACGGCGAGCTGGTGCATGTTGACCAGGGCGTAGGAATGAGGCACGCCTCGCCAGCCTTCGACCAGCAGGCGGAGGCGCTGGTGGTGTGATGATGCTGCGGGTTGATGGGTCATACCGTTGCGAGGATACATCGCCTGTCACCTGGAGTGTGCGATCATGGGCATCTTTGACGTTTTCCGCCGCGGCAAGGGCGCGGGCGCTACGGCGCGTTCGTGTGTGATTGATGCGCAGCAGAGCCGGGTGTATGACGCGCTGGTGAACCAGTTTGCGCCGGGGAAGGGCGCGGGGCTGAACGAAGAGTCGATCGCGCGGATCAAGCAGGCGTTGGCGCCGCTGGCGAAGCTGGGTGGCGATGTTGACGGGGTGCTGGGGAAGATCGAGCTGCGAGTTGATACGTCGGCGCGGCCTGGGACGCTGCGTGTGAGCACGGCGATGGGCGAGAAGGCGATCGGACCTTCGACGATTCTGACGCTTGAGCGTGCGACGGCGACGACGACGCGTGTTCGGCTGACGATGCAGGCGGAGGTGCCGGGCGGGATGCTGGAGCGGATGCTGATGGCCTCTGCGCGGAAGCAGATGGAGGAGAGCTTTGAGCAGTCGGCGGACACGGTGCTCAACAATGCCGCGGCGGAGCTGAAGGCGAAGATCACGTTTGAGGACGCGCCGGGGAAGGCGTGAGTTACGGGCGAAGCGAAGGGTTGCTCGCGTCAGACGGTCTGCTTGGTTGCTTTGGTCTTTGCGTGCTCATCGACGGCGTGGCGGCAGACGGCGAGGAGTTTGAGGCGGTCGATCGGCTTTGAGGCGTAGTCGCTGCACCCTGCGGCGAGGCACTTTTCCAGATCGCCCGTCATCGCGTGGGCGGTGAGGGCGACGATCGGCAGTTCACAACCACGATTGCGCAGCACGCGTGTGAGTGCGTAGCCGTCCATCACGGGCATCTGCATGTCGGTCAGCACCAGATCGAAGTCTGGCTTTGCAAGCAGATCGCCGCTGGTGCTGCTGGGGTCTTGGAGTTTTTCGAAAGCGAGTTTGCCGTTCTCGACGGCGGTGACGAGTGCGCCGGCGCGTGTGAGGTGATGGACGATGAGGCGGGTGTTGTCGGGGCCGTCTTCTGCGAGCAGGATTCGGACGCCGGTCAGCGAGATGGCGGAGGCGGCGTTCGCGTTGGCGAGCGCGTTTGATTGGCCGTGGGGTCGAACGACGTTCAGCGTTCCGGTGGGGATCATCGGGATGCCGCGGGTATCACCGGCGTCGATGGTGACGGAGAAGGTCGAACCTTTGCCGATTTTGCTGGAGACGGTGATGGTGCCGCCGAGCATTTCGGCGAGGCGTTTGCTGATGCGGAGGCCCAGGCCGGTGCCGCCGTATTTTCGGGTGGTGGAAGAGTCGGCCTGCGTGAAGGCGTCGAAGAGTTTGTGCATGCTTTCGTCGGAGAGCCCGATGCCGGTGTCGGTGACGTCGATGCGGATCTTGCCGTTATCGGTCAAGCACGCGACGATGGAGACGTTGCCTTCGCTGGTGAACTTGAGCGCGTTGCCGACGAGGTTTGTGAGGATCTGACGCAGTCGGAGCGGGTCGGAGTTGATGATCTCCGGGATCGGGGAGTCGAAGCGTGCTTCGAGCTTGAGTCCCTTTTCCTTCGACTTGACGTTCATGAGCGAGACGACCTCGTGGATGACCTGGTCGGGTCGGACGGGGATGCGTTCAACAGTCATTTTGCCCGCCTCGATCTTTGAGACGTCGAGGATGTCGTTGATGATCGAGAGCAGGTGCTCGGCGTTTCGGCGGATGGTCGAGAGCGACTCGCCCGCGCCCTCGCTGCCCGGTTTGCTCGCGAACTCGCTTTGCAGGAGTTCTGAGTAGCCCAGGATCGCGGTCATGGGTGTGCGGATCTCGTGGCTCATGTTCGCGAGGAACTCGCTCTTGGCGTACGAGGCGGCCTCGGCGGCGGTCTTGGCTTCCGCGAGGTTCGCTTCGAGTCGTTTGGCTTGGGAGATATCCACGTGCACACCCGCGGCGTGCACGGCCTTGCCCGTGAGGTCGCGTTCGATGACCCGACCGGCATCGAGCACCCAGGCCCACGAGCCGTCCTTGCGTTTGAGGCGGTGCTCGCAGCGGTACTCGGGCGTGCGTCCTTCCATGTGGTCGGTCAGCACGCGCATCACCGTCGCCATGTCGTCGGGGTGCACGAGCTTTTCCCACGAGCGCACGTGCGGCTCGATCTCACGCAGCTCATAACCGAGCATCTCGGCCCATCTCGCGTTGAACTGGACCTGGCCCGTGACGATGTTCCAGTCCCACGTTCCCAGCCCCGCGCCCGTAAGCACAAGATCGAGTCGGCGCTGCTGTGAGCGCAGGAGCGTGATATCGGCGAAGCTTGCGACCACGGCCGTCAAGGCGCCGCCGGCGTCGCGGAGTGGTTCGGTGGAGACGGAAATCCAGCGTACTTCGCCTTCGGGGGTGCGGATGCCCATGACCTGTCCGCGGACTGAGAGGCCGGTCTTGAGCGTGAGCGAGGCGGGGTGTTCTTCCCCGGGGTAGTCGGTGCCGTCTTCTCGGATGGCGCACCAGCGTGGGTCGCAGCTTGTGCGACCGCACAACTCGTCGTGCTTCAAACCGAGAATCCGTTCAGCGGCGGCGTTGCACTCGATGATCTCTCCGGCGGCGTTCTGAAGGACGATGCCCTCCGCGACGGCGGAAAAGATCGATCGCAAACGCTTCCGAGCTTCCACCTGCTCGGTGATTTCGCTTTCGATGGCCATGAAGCCCGAGAGGCGGCCCTGCTCGTCGTGCAGCGGTTGGATGTCGATATCGAGCCAGTATTCGCGGCCGTTCTTTGCGCGGTTGAGGATCTCGCCGCGGAAAGGCTGACCGGCGGAGAGGCAGGCGCGCATCGCCATAACGGTTTGCGGATCGGTCGAGTCCGATTGCAGGAACTCGCCTGGGGAACGTCCGTTCACCTCATCGAAGGTGTAGCCGCTGACGCGGGTGAAGCCGTCGTTCGTCCAGACGATTCGTCGGTTGGCGTCGGTGATGACCACGGCGTTGGTGGTGCGCTTGGCGACGAGGGCGAGGCGTTCGGCCTGCTCGTTGGCGCGCTTGAGTTCGCGGGTCATGGTTTCGGCCATGCGCCGTGCGCGGCGTGCGGTGCGTCCGTAGGCGACGATGAGCCCGGTGCTCAGTGCGGTGGCGGCGAGACCACCCATTGCCGTTGCGAAAACACCCAACCTCGAAGAACGCTGAAAGGACGGGAGTTTGGTGGTGCGGATCGTCCACTTCTGTCCGAGGACGAACTGCAGATGCTGCCAGGAGTCTTCGTGGTGAGGGTCGAGTGTGAGCGTTGAACCGTACTGCCCGGTCTTCAGGTGCCCGTCGCTGTCGTAAATGAGGTACTGGTCGTCGGCGTGTTCGCCTTGGAAGATGTGGAAGTCCACTTCGTCGCCGGTGAGTTCTGCGATGCCTTCCATCACGCGAGAAGCGACCAGGGGCATGTAGGTCCAGCCCTCGATGGCGGCGGTGCGTTCCGCGACGGTCGAGGTTGGCATTCCTTTTTTGTACACGGGCAGATAAATCAAGAACCCGGGGCCCTGGTCTGTTGCCTGCACGAGGGTGATCGGCTCGGTCAGTGCGGGTTGCCCGGTGCGCATAGCGCGCTCGGCGGCGATTCGACGGTTGATCTCGCTGCCCACGTCGTAGCCCTGTGCGGACATGTTTTCTGCGAGGGGCTCGATGAACTCGATGATGAAGAGGTCGTCGGCGTCGCCGTCGGTGCGAAGATGAAACCCGGGAGCGCCGTCCTTGCGGGTGTTCGCGAGGAACGTATCGAGCTCGGTGCGTTTGACGTACTTGATGAAGCCGAGCCCGAGCGCGCCTTTGAACTCGGTGGGCAGATCGCGGGACTTGACCATCTGACGGAACTCGTCGCGTTCGACGGATTTGCTGGCGGGCCAGAGGCCGCGGGCACCGCGCAGGCCGTAGGTGAACTGGCGCATGCGTCGCGAGATTTCGTTGACGACGCGTTCGGAGATTTGCTCGAAGCGGGCGCGGTCGGTTTCGCGCGTGGAGCGCAAGGCGGACGTGGTTGTCAGCACGGTGGCGCCGAGCCCGACGAGGACGACGCTTACGGCCATGATCGCCCAGGCGTGCACGATCCCGCGTGTGGTTGGTCGCGGCGTCGGATTGTCTGCGTTCTTGTCGCCAGCCATCGAGCGCTCCGAGTGATGCAAAGGGAAACCCCAGCAATCACATCGGGCCCGAGGTGCGAAGGCTCAAGGGCAACCCCGAATTTCGGCGGAATCCGTGCACTTCCGATGAACTGCCTTGAAGCGTGCATTCAACTTTCGATCATTCGATGTTGAACGATCGCTGACGCGCACGTGAGAGCGCACGTGAGAGCGCACGGCGGGGCGTGGAAGGT
>JAVTWO010000152.1:0-35961 GCA_032229765.1 Phycisphaerales bacterium
GCTGCACGAACAACGGCGTGAACGAGGGCGACTACAACTGCTTCTTCAACAACCTCTTCCTCCCCTGCCTCTAATCGGGAAGAAGAGCCGAGGGATGAGGGCCGAGGTTTGAGGGAGAAGACCCGAAGCCGAAGCACCGAAGTCCTGAGAATCTGAAAAGCACGAAGCCCCGGATCGCAAGGTCCGGGGCTTTTTTTGTTTGTATCGTGATCGAGGTCAGCCGGACGTTTGTTTCAGTGGGTTTTCGGGGGTGATCACGATTCATCGTCACTCGTGCGTGAATCTGGGGAATCTGGGTGCTTTTTCCGGCGAAACTTCGGGGATTTTGCGTGAGCACGGTGGTCTCTCTTCGCGCGTCATGAGCGGTGTTGATGACGTGATCACCATGAATTGCCGGGGAAATCCGTCGTTGTTGATGGGCAAAACGCCTCAGGTGGGTGATAATCGACTTCCACGCGCCGGGAACGGTCCGGCGAGGTTGGCTTTCGATTTGTTGCTGCTCATCGTTCCGCGTCGCGGGGCCATGGCGGCTTGTCCTTTGTTGAGGGTGAGATCATCATGACGAACCGGAACTGGATGGCGTTGAAGGCGGCGGTGGTGCTGGTGTGTGCGGGGTCGACGGTGCAGGTCTTTGCGCAGGGGATCGAACACGCGCCGTTGTCGGGGATTCCCAACAGTAATCTCTCGAACATTTCCAACGGCGGGTTTGGATCGGCGAGCACGCAGCGCGCCCCGGCCGCCCCGCGCGAGGATGAGGCCGCGCAGATCTACTTCCGCGTCTGCTGCCAGTTCACGTACGACCGCGTGGCATTGTACTACACCACCGATGGAAGTGAGCCGCAGGGCTCATTGGGCGTGGGCAGCGGCACGACGCAGGTCATCACCAGTGCCGGCGGCGGGATCCAGTTCATCGCCAACCAGTCGGGCCTGCCCGGCGGGACGCAGGACTGGTGGCGCGCCACCATGCCCAGCAACGCGCGGGTCTATGGGCAGCAGGTGCGGTACATGATGTCGCGCTGGAGCAGCAGCAACCCGGGCGGGACGCAGTTCTACAGCGGCGGCGGCACGACCTCCGCGAACGCTCAGAAGTACGAGTACACCAACAAGCTCGCCTGGCCCGGGCAGGGCTCGAACTTTGTCGGCGCTGAAGGCATCGGCTACCCGCCCTTCTGGGCGTGGAAGGAAGAGGGCGTTGTCGGGAACAACTTCATCAACGCGATGCTCGATCAGAACGGCAACATCTTTGACGTGTACTTCCCCGGTGCCGGCGGCGTGCAGGGCGTGGGCACCAAGAACGAGGGCTACGTCGACGGGCTGGACACGTTCCCTGCGGGTTTGCCGATCGATAACCGCGGGCAGATGCACTTCAACCAGATCATGACGGGCATCCGCGTCGGCGGCGTGACGAGCTGGCTGAGCAATCAGAACGGGACGGACTTCACGAACATCACGCAGGCGTACGAGGCCGACACGCAGACGCTGCGGACGAGCCAGCGCCTTGTCCGCGCCGGGCGCAACATCGACATCACGCAGTACGACTTCTCGCCCAAGGGCGTCTCGACCCCCAACAACGGGTCGCAGGGCATCCTCATCAAGCGGATGATCCTGAAGAACAACGGCGCCAGCGCCGAGACGGTCAACCTGTACATGTACATGGACCCGGCGATCAACGGCGGCGACCAGTACGACTTCATGCTCGCTGACAGCGCCACCGGCGCGATGATCGCGGGCGATAACCAGTACCGCGTGGCGACGCAGACCGGCTCCATCGGGCCCGGTCAGGAATACAACCCCACGACTTTCTCTGGGTATGAGAAGAACATCTCGCTCTTCTTCGCCGCGGCGATGAAGACCACCCCGACCCCGGGCGGCACAGGCGGCACGCTTAGCAGCGACACCTGGCGCGACAGCTCGGGCGATAACGGGCAGGGTTGGATCGGGCAGAAGGTCACGCTGCCGCCGAATCAGGAAGTCGAAGTCTCGTTCGTGATCGTCGGCGGCGTTGAGCGTCCCGCGGGGCGCGACGCGTTCGCGGGGATCAACGGGCCCGGCGTCTTCAACACGCAGATGCGCGAGGTGATCAACTGGTTCCAGGCGGGCAACGTGGCGCTCTGGCAGAACCAGACCAACACGTACTGGCAGAACTTCCTCGCCAATGGCGTGCAGGTCGAGACGCCCGACGCGAGCCTGAACAACCTCTACAAGCGCGGGCTGCTGGCGACGATGCTGCACTTCGATGAGCGCAACGGCGGGTTGATCGCGGGCTTCCGTAATGGTGCGTACCCGTACGTCTGGCCGCGTGATATGGCGTGGGCGGCGGTGACGCTGTCGCGGACGGGGCACACGGATGTGGTGGCGTCGATGACGCGGTACCTGCGCGACATCACGTACCGCGACTTTGAGACGTGGACGACCGGCAACACCCCGGGGTTTGAGGCCGCGGGCGGCTCGCCGTTCTATGGCACGCGGAAGGGCTTCTGGAAGCAGAAGTATTCGACGGACGGGTTTGTGATCTGGGGTGCGCCGCAGGTCGACGAGACGGCGGTGATCCCGTGGATGATCTACTACAACTACCTGGTGACGGGCGACGTGAACTACCTCACGGAGGCGCAGGCCGGGAACCCCGCGAACACGAACTACGCGATCGTCAAGGACGCGGTGATCGCGATGAGCCAGACGAGCAAGAACGACGGGACGCGGCTGAACCACCGTCAGTCGTACCCCGGCGCGTCGACGTTCCTGATGTACTCCAACAACGTGTGGGAGGACAGCTACGACACGTTCATCATGAGCAACGCGAACATCGTGCGCGGGCTCCGCGACGCGGCGAAGATCGCCAACGTGCTGGGCAACGCGGGCGATGCCGCGGACTTCACGAACCGTGCCAATGGCATCAAGGCGGGCCTCGACGACAAGCTGAACTGGAACGGCGAGAACACCGACATTTCGCTTTTGGGCACGGTGTACCCGTTCGAGGTGTACTCGCCGGTTGATCCGAAGGCGGTGAAGATCATCGACCGGATCAACGGCACGCAGAGCGACCGTTTCGGCAACGTGCGCCCGCTGGTGCGGTTCGACGACGGCCCGGGCGGGATCAACCGCACGAGCGACTACGTCGACCTGATCGATCGCTACTGGGGCGACAGCTACTGGGGCAACGCGGCCCTTGGGCCGAACGCGAACGGCGCGTCGCGCGCCGGGCCTTGGTTCCTCTCGACGATGTGGTACGGCGCGTACTACGCCCTGCGTCAGGACTTCAACCCGGGCAAGGCGGATATCGATAACCACTACTACCGCATCAACCGCTGCAAGGACCACAACGGACCGGTGGGCTTCGGCGCTGAGCAGATGGCCCCCAGCAACGCGCTGCTCTACCCGGGGCAGAGCGACTTCACGCTGCAGACCGCCTGGCCCAACGCGTGGGAGAGCATGAGCTTCTACGTTGACAGCGTGATGCTCTTCCTGGACTACACCCCCGACGCGCCGAACAACACCCTGCGCATCGAGCCCAAGCTGCCCAGCGCGTGGAACCAGATGACCTTCAAGAACCTCCGCGTGGGCACCTCACGCGTGGACGTGAAGGCCTTCGAGGATTCCAGCGGCAGCGGCAACCTCTTCACCAACGTCACCGGTGCGCCGGTGAACTTCGACACCGTCGTCCGCATCCCCGCGGGTGTGAACCCCTGCTTCGTGACTGTGGGCGGCAACTTCGTTTCGCCCGACAGCGTCGACCTGAACACCGGGCGTGTGAAGATCACCGGTCCGCTGCTCACCGGCGCGGGTGAGAAGACGATGGTCTTCGTCTTCCGGCGCTCGCCTTCGGATATTGCGGACGATGCGGGCCTCGTGCCGCCGCAGGGTCCGAACAACGGCGTGAACGAGGGGGACTACAACGCGTTCTTCGCGGCGGACGGTTTCTTCTTCCAGGCGGCGCTCGGGCCGGCGGCGGTTGGGCTGTTCTGCGACATCGCGGATGATGCGGGCCTCGTGCCGGCGCAGGGTCCGAACAACGGCGTGAACGAAGGCGACTACAACGCGTTCTTCAACACGTTCTTTGTGCCGTGCAACTGAGTCGGGATTGAGCAATCACCGAGCGGTGGAGGTCATAGAGGGAAACCCCGTCGTATCGATCGTCCGAGAACTGTTCGGTTGAAAACGAGCTGAAGCAACCCGGGCCGAAAGGCCCGGGTTGTGTTTTCGGGCGAGGGGGTCAGATGACCGAGGGGTTCCCCTCAACTGAGTTGCCCGCAATTTGCGTATGAAGGGGGTTGGGCGCGGGTGATTTCGTGGGCCTTAGGGGCCGAGCGTGGAACACTCAGTTGAGGGAGGCGAAAGAGAATGTGCCGGGGTCGATTTTGCGCGGACTGGGCGGGGGGAAGTCGCGGGGAAAAGGAGGTGCGGGCGGGTGCTGGGGGGAGGTTGGGGGGAGGTTGGGGGGATGGGTGGATTTGCGTTGAAGGTTGGGAGGGTGGTGGTCGAGTGAATCGGGATCGGAACACACAGCCCGGCGCGGAAGCGGGGGCATAGAGGAGCAGGATGTTTATGAAGGCGAAGATTCAAGCGTTGACGATCGCGTGCGGGTGCTTGGTGAGCGTGGCGAGCGTGGTGAACGCGGACAACACGCGTCCGACGTTCGGCCCGCTGGTTTCGACGCAGACGCGTCAGTACGTCGACCTCAACGGCGCGACGGTGCCGGCGGGGACGTACCGCACGTACAGCCTGCAGTTCAACTTCACGGGGAGCCCTGAGGGTGAGTACTCGTCGGAAGCCTGGCCGGGCATCTGGGGTGACAACACGGGGACGGTGCTGCACGCCTTCCCGTTCAGCGGGAAGAACTCGTACCTGGACGAGAACCCGCGTCTGCTGAGCTGGGACGCGGCCTTCAGCACACCTTACCAGGGTGGGCAGCCGCTGTTCTTCAGCGCTGAGCAGGACTTCTTCACCGGGTTTGTTCCCGCGGCGACGTGGAGCAACATCTCGCTGACGCTGAAGAACGCCGCGGCGGTTGCGCCGGCGAGCTTCACGGATCTTGGCACGCTGAGCTTCCCGGCGATCGGCTCGGGCCCGAGCACGACGACGACGTCGCTCTCGTTGGCGGCGGGCGAGATCCGCTGGGCGAAGTTCGTGGTGACGGGTTCGGGCGTGACGGCCGGCAACGGCAAGTTCGTCGATATCGACACGCACTTCTCGCAGGTCTTCGGGACCAACGACACCATCAGCGACACGCTGCTGTTCGTTTATGACAACAACGGGCTGATCTATGCGGGCGACGACGATGACGGCGAGGGCCTTTCGGCGCAGCTCTCCTTCGGCGGTTCGACGCAGCCGCGTGCGGCCGAGACCGGCGCGACGACGGTGAGCCTGCCGTTCGATGGTCGCAACGGCGTGCTCCCCGCGGGGACGTACTGGGTTGCGTTCTGTGCGGAGGGTGTGTTCTCGAGCGTTCCGCGTGAGGCGATCACGGTTGCGCACGACGGCTGGGCGGTGACGAGCGGCTCGTCGCGTCAGGGGACCATCAACCTGAAGGTCAGCAGCGGCTCGGTGAACCCTTCGCCGGTGTGTGTGGCGACGGACACGGAGCCGAATGATGCGCGTCTGACCCCGCAGACGGTGAGCTTTGTTGACGGGTTCGAGGCGGTCTGCGGCACCACGACGGGCAACGTCGCGGGCAGCGGCGCCACCAGCCCGGACTTCTACCGCATTCAGACGGCGCAGAGCGCCCCGGGCACGATCACGCGGCATCGCGTGCGCCTTGTCGGTGACAGCACCCACGGCTTGACGATGCGTGGCACCAGCCCGGTCGGCGGCGTGCTTGATCCGAACAGCGACGCGAACCTGGTGGCGGCCGTGAGCGCGACGAACCCCCCGCGGATGCTGCAGTGGTACACGCTGGGGACCGAGGCGAACCCGTTCATCGACGTTCGCGTGACCGGCACAAGCAACAGCACCAGCCAGTACCAGGTGATCTATGACGGCCCGAGCGCGGTGACGATCGACGAGCTCAGCGGCGGCCCGCTGAACGCCGGTCCGATCACCATCACGTGGCAGGGTGTGACCACGGTCGACACTGACATGTGCGTGCTGGACTCGAACCTCAACCCGATCCCGAACTTCAGCAACGACGACACGGCCGGCGCGCCGACGATCCGTCAGGCGAACCTGACGCGGACGTTCGCGGCGGGGACGTACTACATCGCGGTGAGCAACTTTGACCTGATGACCAACCAGAGCGCCGCGACGGACGAGGGCTCGCCCAACCGCGGGTTCGGCATGGGCAGCGCGGGTGTGATCGCCAACAGCAGCACCAACCCGCTGCCGACGGGCACGGCTCAGGACCTGAGCTTCCTGGTGATCGACAGCGCGGGGAACCGCTTTGTCCCGCTGAGCAAGAGCTCGTCGTTCGAGGTGAAGTTCGTGAAGTTCACGGTCGAGGGCGGCACGACGGTTGCGGGCTGCAACCCCGCGGACATCGCCTGCGATACGGGTGATCCGCTGGTGAGCAACCCGGGCTGCACGAACAGCCCCACGGGCCCGAACGAGGGTGACTTCAACGCGTTCTTCGCGGCGGACGGGTTCTTCTTCCAGTCCGGTCAGGGCCTGGCGGGCGTGGGCGGGTTCTGCGATATCGCCTGTGACAACGGCGATGCGCTGAGCCAGAACCCCGGCTGCACGAACAACGGCGTGAACGAAGGCGATTACAACTGCTTCTTCAACAACCTGTTCCTGCCTTGCGTCTGATGCGGGTAGGAAGGGCCGAGGGATCAGGGCCGAGGTTTGAGGGTGTGAGCCTGAAGACCTTTGCCTGAAGCGGTTTCAACGAGTCGAAGATGAGCCCCGGGCCGTGCGAGCGGTCCGGGGCTCTTTGTTTGTGCGGGGCGATGATCGACCAGTGCTGAGTGCTGAGTGCTGAGTGTGGGAGGGTTTGGTGCGTTAGCGGCCGAGCTTGTTCAGCGAAGCGCGTTTGCCCTCGATGAACTGCGTGTGGTGGGCGAGGTGGTTGATGTACATGTTGAGCATTTCGTGCAGGGTGATTCGGCCACGCTGGTTGTGAATGCCCGCGCGGGTGAAGTCTTCGGGCGTGAGTGTGCGGAGCCAGGCGGCGGTGAAGGCGCGGTTGGCGCTGAAGAGGGCCTGGACCTGCGTCAGGTTCATCTCGTTTGAGCGCAGGCGGGCGATGAAGGCGGTTTCGTCGTAGGCGATGAGCAGGGGCAGGTCCTCCGCGGCGATGCGGCGCATGCGGTGCGTGGCGGCGAGGTCGCTGTCGAGCAGGTGGACGAGGACTTCGCGGATGCTCCATGTGCCGGGGGCGATGCGGGTATCGAGCTGCGCGGGATTGATTCCCTGCGCGAGAGAGGCGAAGTCGCGCCCGCCCTGCTCGTAGCGGTCGATGAGCTGCGCGGTGGAGAGAGTGGGAGGCGTTGAGGCGGAGTAGGCGGTGGTGGTCATGGTTTGGCTCGCGCGATCGGCTGATCAGGTGCGGTTGTGTGGTGTGGACCTGTGAACGGTATGGGTGATTGTGCGTTGCGGAAGAGGGTGTGCAACGGGTTGAGGGTGTTGTGCGAATAGGATTGGTCGTGCTGATCCTCACGGTCATCCAGGGCCCGGACAAGGGGCGGACGTTTGAGCTGCCAGAGAACGAGCCGCAGTTGGTCGGGCGCAGCAGCGAGGCGATCCCGCTGACCGACACGACGATCTCGCGTCGGCACGCGGAGCTGACCCCCGACAGCGGGCGGTGGTATCTGCGCGATCTGGGCAGTCAGAACGGCACGTTCCTCAACGGCGTGCGCATCAGCGAGCGCGTGGCCCTCAAGCCCGGCGATCAGGTGCGGACCGGGTCGACGCTGTTCGTCTATGGGCGCAGGCAGGCGAGGCCCGAGTCGGCCGCGGTGCGGATCGTTCGGCAGATGGACTCCGCGGTGCAGGCGAGCATGCTGAGCAATGAGGACTCGGTGATCCTTGCGGAGCCCGAGCCGCACCAGTCGGCGACGGACCACCTGCGGATTATCTATCAGCTCACGCAGCTCACGGCTCAGAGCACCGAGCGCGAGAACCTCTTGTCGCAGGTGATGGAGCTGGTCTTCACCGAGTTCCGCCCCGAGCGCGGCGTGGTGCTGCTGACCGATACGCCCGAGCAGCTTTCGGGCGAAGCGCCGCCCACCGCGGTGGTGGTGCGGTATGCCAGCGAGGGGATTGTGCCCGCGGAGAGCGGGGCGGAGGCGGGCGCGGCCCGGTCGTCCATCGCGGTGCCGCGGTCGATCCTTACGCACGTGCTGAAGCGGAACGAGGGCGTGCTGAGCAGCAACGCCATGACCGACGAGCGGTTCGCCTCGCGCGTGGGTGGATCACCCGCGGACAGCATCACCACGATGAACGTGCGCTCGGCGATCTGCGCACCGATCCGCTTCCGCGATCGGACCTTCGGCGTGCTCTACATCGATTCGTCGATCGCCAACTACACCTTCACGCAGGAACAGCTCGCGCTCATGAACGCCATCGGGCAGCACACGGGGCTGGCGATGGCCAACGCGGAGCTGTACGGGCAGAAGCTGCGGGCCGAGCGCCTGGCGGCGATGGGCGAGACGGTCGCGAGCCTCAGCCACTCGATCAAGAACATCCTGCAGGGACTTCGCGGCGGGGCGGACGTGGTGGAGATGGGGCTGAAGAAGGAAGACCTGAAGATCTCGCGCGGCGGGTGGGGGATTCTCAAGCGGAATCTCGATCGGATTATCTCGCTGACGATGAACATGCTGGCGTACTCGCGTCCGCGGCCGCTGGAGATCGAGCTGACAAAGGTCGGCGCGCTGCTGGAGGATGCGGCGCAGCTCTTGGGCGATTTGTGCGTATCGCGCGGGGTGGCGCTGTTGATCGATGCGGATGCGGATATGCCGCCGATCCCGATGGACTCGGGGTTGATGCACCAGGCGCTGATGAATCTGATGACCAACGCGGTGGAGGCGGTGGAAGCGCGTGTTGGCGCGGTGACGGTTCGCGCGAGCTTCCGCGACAATCAAGGGCGGTCGGGCGGCGGCGCGGGGCTGGGCGGTGCGGGCGGCGAGGCGCGCATCAGCATCATCGACAACGGCCCGGGCATCCCGCGCGAGGTGCAGCAGCGGATCTTTGAGCCGTTCTTCACCACCAAGGGCCTGCGGGGCACGGGCCTCGGGCTTGCGGTGACCAAGCGCATCATCGAACAGCACGGCGGGCGGATCGAGCTCGCCCCCGGGCCCGGCGGGCGCGGTGCGGCGTTCAACATCGTTCTGCCCGTGCTCCCCGGGCAGATCATCGACCCAAGCCAGACCACCGCGGCGCGTGCGAACGAGCCGCGACGACTGATTTGAACTGTTTGCGTCGAGCATTGATCCCTTGTTTGAGGTGTGAAGGTTCACGCTTCGCACAGTCTTGATCCATTCATGACGAACTCCGCGCGCTGTTGATGCGCGTGCGCGGTATTGTCATTCACATACGAGAGAGCGCGGCGGTGACGGAGTCACTGGTAAGCCGCGGTCGGCGAGGACGAACGCCGAGAGATCAATCAGCACGAAGTTGGTATCGATGAAGTCGCCCACGCAGCACGCGTGGCGTGATGGCTGTGTGTTTGTCGTGTTCGTTGATGACGTCGCGTTGTTGGTGTGAACCGGTGTGTATTCGTGCCCGCATCCGTCGGTGCGGGCTAGGTGTGAGTGTGTTACGTACGAGGAGCTTTGAGATGAACATGCGTATCGCGAACGTTGCGGCTTTGGCCTTGGTTGCCTCCGCGGGTCTGTCCAGCTCGGCCTTCGCGCAGGTGCGCGGCGCCAGCACGAGCGTCAACCCTTACGTCCTGCCCGTCGCCCCCGGCATCACCACCGTCTCGATCCTGACCGTCGGCGAGTCGGTCAACAACAACCCCAGCGGCTCGCCCTACCGCCTCGTCGGTATCCCCGACGGCATGGGCGCGTTCAACCTCAACGCCAACAACTTCAGCCTTCTCGTCGCCCACGAGATCGGCAGCACCTCGGGCATCGCCCGCGCCCACGGCGGCACCGGCGCGTTCGTCAGCCAGTGGACCATCAACCGCTCCACCAGCGGCGTTGACGCCTTCCGCGTCACCAACGGGCAGGATGCCGTGCAGTCGAACAACGACGTCAGCCTCTACAACTCCACCACGGGCGCGTACTTCACCCCCGCGGCCAACGACCCCAGCAACCGCTTCAACCGATTCTGCTCCGCCGACCTCTCCCCCGCGACGGGCCTCTACAACCCGCTGACCGGCAACGGCACGCAGGAGCGTCTGTTCCTCACCGGCGAAGAAGCGGGTGTTGAAGGCCGCGCTTTCGCGTTGACGATCGGCAACGGCGGTCCGAACACCTTCACGCAGCTCCCGGCCCTGGGCCGCACGAGCTGGGAGAACGCGCTGGTCAACCCCTTCCAGAACCACGACCGCACGATCGTCATGAGCATGAACGACGGTGCTGCGGGCGGGTACACCTACATGTACGTTGGTAACCGCACCAACACGGGCTCGGCCGTGGAGCGTGCGGGTCTGACCAACGGCGTGAACTACGCCCTGACCGTCAGCGTGAACGGCAACGCCGTCACCAGCGAGAGCAACGCCTTCGCCCTGGGGACCAACTCGCTGGTGACCAGCGGGCGCTTCGGCTACGCCAGCCTGGGCAACGTCACGAACCTGACGGGCGCGCAGATCAACGCCGCTTCGCAGGCCGCGGGCGCCTTCGGCATGCAGCGCCAGGAGGACGGCGCGTGGGACACCCGCACCGGCTTCGAGCGCGACTTCTACTTCGTCACCACCGCCAACGTCACGGGCGAGTCGCGCCTCTGGCGTCAGCGCTTCGATGACATCACCAACCCCACCGCCGGCGGTCAGATCGACATGCTCTGGCAGTCCAGCTATGCCCTGAACAGCATCCCCGGGATGCCCGGCACCTCCTCCACCGAGTCTCCCAACGGCGTCCGCATGATGGACAACATCTGCATGGACACCCACGGGCGCATCTTCATCGTCGAGGACGTCGGCAACAACGCCATCCTCGGGCGCGTGCTCATGTTCGACACCAACACCAACACCATGTCCGTTCTGGCCCAGTTTGACCGCAGCCTCTTCGGCGTCGGTCAGCCCGGTCTGCTCACCCTCGACGAGGAAGCCTCGGGCATCATCGATGCCGAGAACATTCTGGGCGAGGGCTGGCTGCTGCTGAACGTGCAGGCCCACTACAACATCTCGGGCGAACTGGTCCAGGGCGGCCAGCTCCTGGCCATCCAGATCCCCACGCCCGGCGCTGGTGCGCTGTTGGCTCTGGGCGGGCTGATCGCCTCACGTCGCCGCCGCGGCGCTTGATCGTGCGTACGGAGAAAGCCCGAGCCGATAGAGGTTCGGTGTGATCGAGCTCAACCAAGGGCCGCCCTGTGAACAGCAGGGCGGCCTTCTTTGTTCATTGCTGCGTCACGCCCATCACCCGTGTGGATCACGTATCAAACCCGAATGAAGTTCTGAAACCAATCGTCTGCGGATCGGAACAAACGCTAGACTTCGGTGTCCTTGTCGTTGGCTTGTTCGGCTTCGGATCTGTGACGAGGATTCGAATGTTCTTCAGTGGGCGGTTGTCGCGGCCGGTTTCTTTGCTTGGGAGGTTTGATTGCACACCAGCGCGAGCCAGCCCCAAGCGTTCTCTGGTGATACCCAGCACAGCGGTCAGGCGAGCATGCGTGAACCGAAGGTCGGACTCAAAGCCGCGGACAATGCACCTGTACGAAAAGGCGCTCGCGGCTCGTTCATCGCGGAGTACATCCGCAAGCCCTCGCAGGTCGGCGCCGTCGCGCCCAGCGGCAAGGCCCTCGCCCGGCGCATGCTCAAGGACGTGGACTTCAACGCCGCGAGCGTGATCGTCGAATACGGCCCCGGCACCGGTGCATTCACACGCGAGATCCTCTCGCGCCTTCAACCCCGCACGCGCTTTGTCGCCATCGAGCTTTCTGAGCTGTTCGCGGATCGCTTGCACGCGAAGTTCCCGACCTTGAACCTGCACCGCGGCAGCGTGACGGAGGTCGCCTCCGCGGTGAAGGCTCTGGGCGTTGAACACCCGTACGAATCGGTCGACGCGATCATCTCGGGGCTGCCCTGGGCTTCGTTCTCTGAGTCGCTGCAGCGCTCGATCCTCGACGCGACGTTGCCCGTGCTCAAGCCAGGCGGCGTGCTGATCACCTTCGGGTATGCGGTGTCCACGATCATGCCCGCGTCGAAGCGCTTCACGCGGAAGCTGCTGCCGGAGTACTTCGCGTCGGTGACGCGCAGCCGATCGGTGTGGATGAACTTCCCACCGGCGTTCGTGCTGACGTGCCGGAAGGCCGGTGGCGGGCATGGGCATGGGCATGGGCACGGTCATGGTCATGGTCACGGTCACGGGCATTCGCGGCATCATCACGCCTGATGCGTACGATCCGCGGCTATGTCGCAGCCGAATCAACCGAACAACGCCGCCCAGCCCAATCAGCCCGCAACCGCCGGCAGCGCCGAGTCGCTTCACCACCTCGAAGCCCAACGCCGAGCGAACCGCGATCAGGTTTCGCGCGAGCTGAACCTGCCGGTCTATGGCGAGCGCACCGACAACCTGCTGACGCTGTCACAGGCCCGCGCCAAGTACGACGAAGCCGCGGACAAGGCGTACAACGAAGCCGTCGCGGCCGCGAAGGCCGCCGCACCGAAGCCCGCTGCTTCCAACCCCCCCGGAGGTGCCCCCGCTCAGCCCGCGCCCGCGAGCACGGTCAATGACAACCGCCCGCGCGTCCGCACCGCCGGTCGGGTCATCCTCTCGCGTGACGGCGGCAAGCTGCTCTGGTTCACGCTCATCGACGACACGGGCGAGATCCAGATCGCCTGCTCGCAGCGCGACTGCGACGAGAAGTCCTTCAAGCTCGCCAAGTTCACCGAGCGCGGCGACATCGTCATCGTCGAAGGCCCGCTGATGAAGACCAAGACGGGCGAGATCACCATCTGGGCCTCGTCGCTCTCCACTGGGGCCAAGTGCCTTGCCACGCCGCCGGAGAAGCACGCGGGGTTGGCTGATCCGGACCTGAGGTACCGCCAGCGGTACGTGGACATGTGGGTGAACCCCGAGACGGCGTCGGTCTTCGTGCTGCGCTCCAAGATCGTCTCGCGCATCCGCGAGTTCATGAGCCGGGAGCAGTACCTGGAAGTCGAAACCCCGATGCTGCAGACCCTTGCGGGCGGGGCCGCCGCCCGGCCCTTCGTCACGCACATGAACGCGCTGGACATCAAGCTCTTCATGCGCATCGCGCCGGAGCTCTACCTCAAGCGCCTGCTCGTCGGCGGCATGCGCCGCGTCTACGAGATCAACCGCAACTTCCGCAACGAGGGCGTCGATAAGCAGCACAACCCCGAGTTCACCATGCTCGAGGCCTACCAGGCCTTCGGCGACGTGACCACCGTCATGGACCTCACCGAGCGGCTCATCCGCGATGCCGCCACGATGGTGGCGCAATCGCGCGGGCACACCACAGGCGATGTCGTCCTGCCCTTCGGCGAGCTGAACGTGAACTACTCGCAGCCCTTCCGCAAGGTGAGCTATAGCGAGCTGTTCAAGAACGCCCTGGGCTTCGACATGACCGACGAGCCGCGCGTGATGCAGGAAGCCCAGCAGCGCCACATCAAGACCAAGACCGCCGACGGCAAGCCCATCAGCACCGTGCTCATCGTCAACGAGCTCTTCGAAGAGTTCGCGGAGAAGTCGGTCGATCACGCGGTGCCGACGTTCATCACCGACTATCCCGCGGCCATCAGCCCGCTGACGCGCCCGAAGAAGGACAACCCGCAGCTCGCCGACCGCGCCGACCTCTTCATCGCAGGGATGGAAATCGCCCCGCACTACACCGAGCTGAACGACCCCGACATTCAGGCGGCGAAGTTCCGCGAGCAGTTGCAGGGCGCCGACGACGGCAAGAGCGCCGAGGAACAGACCTTCCGCACCTTCGATCAGGACTTCATCGACGCGCTGAAGGTCGGCATGCCCCCGGCCGGTGGCATGGGCCTGGGCATCGATCGGCTGGTGATGCTGCTGACGAACCAGCGGACGATCCGCGACGTGGTGCTCTTCCCGCTGATGAAGCCCGTGGGCGGCGAGGCCCCGCGCGAGGCCGTTGGTGCGCCCGCGACTCGCTGAAAGACCAACCGCGTGAGCACGAAGCGCAAACCCATGTCGCGCGCCAATCATCGACGCCTGACGTGGGCGCTGCTGGTCGTCGCCGGCTTGGTGACGCTGCTGATCGGCGCGGGCTGGTTCCTCAGTGTGCAGAAACCCTCGTGGGTGGTGGAGCTGGACGCGAAATCGCCCGCGTTGCAGCGTCTCGCGGCGGATGTTGAGAACGGCTTGACCACGCTGATCACCGAGCCGCGGGTGCTGGATAAGCCGTGGTCGATGGTGCTTCGGCAGGATGCGGCGGGCGCGTGGCTGGCGTGCCGATTGAAGCCCTGGGTTGAGCATCAGTTCGGCGTCGATGCCTGGCCCGGGGCGGTGCGGTCGGTTCAGTGCACGATCGACAACGGCTCGATGAGCCTGAGTTTCCTCGGGCCGATGGGCGAGCAGGGGCGCGTTTCGAGCGTGACGTTTACGCCGGAGATTGATGCGCAGGGACGGTTGTGGCTCAAGGGGCTGGGCTTCCGCGCCGGCTTGCTACCCGTGCCGCGATCCACGGTGATCGCGGCCTTCGCCGGTGCATCGCCATCGCGCGACGGACCGATCGCGGAGCTGTCGCGCGTGCTGGGAGGCGACGAGGCATGGTCGCGCCCGCTGGTGATTTCCCTCGCCGACGGTCGGCGCGTCCGCGTGCTCTCATTGACGTGCGAGGAGGGGCTGCTGATCGTGCGGTGCGTCACGGAGCGTGCGCGCTAAGGCTTCAACGAGCGGCGGGTGTGATCGACGTGTGCGGGTCGCCGATGGTCGCGATCACCTTGAGCAGAATTTTCAGATTCGGGGCAAACCCGAAATCTGGTTTCTTTCGCGCGCCGCGAGGGAGAACACCGAGACAACCCGCGCGAGTTCTGCAACACTTCGACGCAGTGGTTCCCGCCGCGTCGCGCCGCTCCCGCCCACCGAGAGCCGACCGCCCCGGCATGTGCAGTTCACGAACAAGAACCCCGCTCGGCTTTGTTTGCCTTGCGGGCTCAAGGTCACTCCCGCATGCCTCAGCCCGTTCGCACTGTTCGGTTCTTCATCATCCTCGCCGCCACCATCGGCACGCTGGTGCTGGCGACGATCGTCGCCTCGGCGTTCTCGCCGACGATGTTCCGCGAGCTGCGGACGATCGAGCTGCTGGGCCTGGTGGGGCTGCTTGCCCTCCCCGCGGCGACGGGTCTGGCGATCATCAGCGAGCAACGCGCCCGCGGCTGATCGCCCGCCGCTTCGCCGCAACCGCCTGCCTCCCCACCCCCCCCTCCACCCCCTCCAACCCCCTCCGATCGCACGAGAGGCGTCCGCTCACGATCCGGAACGACCCGGCCACGGGGAAGCCCCGGTCAACGATCGTGACCATCGTCCAAACTTCCGCAAACCCGCCACGTCGGCCCGAGCGTACTTGCTCGGCGTACCATCCATTGGCCCAGACGTTCGCTCTTTGTTTGTAAAGTGTTTGTGCAGAGCCCCTCAAATCGTCCTGAGGCAGCCCGAAACGCCGTTCTTTCGCCTTGCCAAGGCCTCGGCCTGTCTCCGCGGGCGTTTTCTTCCGATCAAGAACACATGACCATCCCCGCCCCCAGCCCAATCTCGGACGCTTCGAAGCCCGGGAACGCGCCCGTGGGGAGCCCGGCCGGTCTTTCGACCACGCCCACACCGAGCGGGCAGTACTTTCAGCAGCTCGATCTGTGCGCACCCAGCCCCTACCCCCGTTCGTGGTACCCGAAAAAGGCCCTCTGGGGGGTGGTTCAGGCGGTGTTCTTCCGGTTCAGTCCGCGCCGGTTCATGGGCTTCCGCATCTGGTTGGTCAACCGCTTCGGCGGGCGGGTGGATCGCACCTGCGTGCTCCGCCCTTCGTGCAAGATCACCCACCCGTGGCTGCTGACCATGGGCCCGTACGCCACGCTGGCTGAGAACGTCACGGTCTACAACCTCGGGCCCATCACCATCGGCCCGCACACGGTGATCTCGCAGAACGTGCACCTGTGCAACGGGACGCACGATTATCGCGATCGGTCGCTGCCATTGGTCTGTCCGACGATGACCATCGGCGGCGGGGTGTGGGTGTGCGCCGACGCCTTCGTCGGGCCGGGGGTGACCATCGGGGACAATACCATCGTGGCGGCCCGGGCCGTGGTGACCAAGGACGCACCGGCGAACTCGATCCTCGGGGGCAACCCCGCGCGGGTTCTGCGCGAACGACCTGCCCCGACGAAGTGAGCCCATCGAAGGCGGGGCGTGAAGTCCCCGCGTCATTGATCCGAAATACACTCCAACCCTTCCAGGCACCTCATGAGTTCCACGTCTCAACCCGGTTCGCTTCAACAGCTCAAAGGCCGGCGTGCGCTCGTGACGGGTGGCGCGGGCTTCATCGGTTCGCACATCGCCCAGGGTCTGCTCGACCTTGGTTGCACCGTCCGCGTGCTGGACGATCTCTCAGGCGGCCTGCGCAGCAACGTCCCCGCGGGTGTCGAGTTCATCCAGGCGTCGATCATGGACCGCTCGGCCCTCAACGCCGCGGCCCAGGGTTGCCACTACGTCTTTCATCAGGCCGCGATGGTCAGCGTCCCCGAGAGCGTGCAGGAGCCGCTGCGTTGCAGCGACGTGAACGTGCTGGGTACGCAGTTTGTGCTCGAGGCGGCGAAGGCCGCGAAGGTCGAGCGTGTGATGTTCGCCGCCTCGGCCGCGGCGTACGGCAACACGCCCACCCTGCCCTGCTCAGAGATGCACGTCCCCGACTCGTACTCCCCCTACGCCATGAGCAAGGTCGCCGGCGAACTGCTGCTGCAGACCTACGCACGCTGCTACGCCATGAGCACCGTCAGCCTGCGCTACTTCAACGTCTACGGCCCGCGGCAGAACCCCAACTCCCCCTACGCCGCGGTCATCTCGAAGTTCAAACAGCTCGTCGGCGAGGGCAAGAACCCGATCATCTTCGGCGACGGGCAGCAGACCCGCGACTTCGTCTTCGTCGGCGATGTCGTCCGCGCGAACCTGCTGGCCGCGACTTCGTCGCGAGCACTGTCGGGCGAAGTGATCAACATCGGCACCGGCACGCGGATCACCCTGCTGCAGGTGCTGCAGCACATCGCGCGCGTGATGGGGCGGAATGTCAGCCCCGAGCACCGCGAGGTGCGCGCCGGGGACATCCGCGATTCGGTCGCGGATATTTCCAAGGCCCGCGCCGTGCTGGGGTATGAGCCGACGGTCGATTTCGCGCAGGGGATTGAAAGGACGCTGAAGGCATGACCGTCCCGCTCGGAGACAGCCACGGCCCCATCGCCCCCGCGCCACCCCGCGGCAGCTATCCCGCCGGGAAAGAGCCGCCCAGCGTGCTCATCCTGACGAAGAACGAAGACGTGAACATCGAGGCGTGCCTCGAAACGCTCACCTGGTCCGACGACATCGTGGTCTTCGATTCGTACTCCAGCGACAAGACGGTGGAACTTGCGAAGAAGTTCCCCAACGTGCGGGTCATCCAGCGGAAGTTCGACACGTGGAGCCGCCACTCGAACTGGGCGCTGGACCACATCCCGTGGACGCACCGCTGGGTGTACTACTCCGACGCGGACGAGCGCGTGACGCCCGAGCTGCGCGACGAGATCATCCGCGTGAGCAACCAGGCGGATCAGCCGCACACCGCGTTCCGACTGCGGTACAAGAACATGTTCATGGACCGGTGGATCCGGCGCGGGGGTTTGTACCCCGTGTGGATCATCCGCCTGTTCCTGCACGACAAGGTGCGGTACGAGGACCGTGAGGTCAACGCGCACCCGGTGGTCGACGGCTCGCTGGGCGATCTGAACGAGCACTTCATCCACTATTCGTTCAACAAGGGCCTTCTGCCCTGGTTCACCAAGCACAACTCCTACTCGGACATGGAATCGCGCGAAGCGGTCCGCATCATCGAGCAGGGGATGTTCTGGTCGCGCGTCCGGCAGCTCTTCTCCAACGCCAAGGGTGCGCGCCGGCGTGGGCTGAAGGATCTGTCGTTCTACATCCGCGCGCGCTTCTTCGTGCGCTTCCTGTACATGTACGTCTTCCGCCTGGCCTTCCTCGATTTGAAGGCCGGGTTCCACTACGCGGTGATGATCTCGCTGTACGAGTACTGGATCGAGCTGAAGATCCAGGAGCAGCGCCGCTCGTGGAAGAAGCGCACCGAGGACACGGTGCTGAGCCTGCTGCGCGTCAACGCGGGCGCGAACCACGCCGTGGGCGCCGCGCCGAAGGACGGCCCGAAGATCTCGGTGATGATCCCGACCTTCAACGAGGCGGCCCACATCCGCGAGACGGTGGAGAACGCCAAGTGCCTGGGCGAGGTCTTCGTCCTCGATTCGTTCTCGACCGACGGCACGCAGCGCATCGCCCGCGAGGCCGGCGCCACGGTCGTCGAGCACAAGTTCGAGAACTACTCGCGCCAGAAGAACTGGGGCTTGGACAACCTGCCCATGACGGGCGACTGGATTTTCATCCTCGACGCCGACGAACGCATCACGCCCGAGCTGGCGGAAGAGATCCGCAAGGCAACGAGCAACCCCGACGCTGCGGAGGGTTTCTTCGTCAACCGCGTGGTGATCATGATGGGGCGTGCGATCCGTCACGGCGGGATGCTGCCGTCGTGGAACCTGCGCTTCTTCAAGCGCGGCAAGTGCCGCTACGAGGACCGCACCGTGCACGAGCACATGGTCTGCGAGGGCAAGACCGAGTATTTGAACTTCCCCATGCTGCACATCCGGCGCGAGACCATCAGCGAGTACCTCGCCAAGCACATCAAGTACGCCGACATGGAGAGCGATGAGTGGATCAAGATGAGCCAGGGGAGCGACCGCTCGGCCCGCGCTCATCGGCTCTTCCGCGATCTTCCCCGCTACCGCCTGTACCTTCGGCGTGATTACTGGCCCTCGGTCCCGTTCAAGCCGCTGGTTCGGTTCGTGTACATGTACATCTTCCGCCTGGGGTTCCTCGACGGCGGGCCGGGCTGGCACCTCGCCAGCCTGATGGCCAGCTACGAGTACATGATCTCGCTGCTGTTCAAAGAGAAGCGTCGTCTGCTCAAGGCGGGGATGTTGACCATCGAGCCGACGACCGGGCGTGTGGTCTTCCAGCCGCCGCCGTCGACGCGACCGGATCAGAAGCCCGTTGGCCCGGGCTCATCGCCCGCACCGGCGAACGCCTGATCGGATCAATCGCTCGGCGATCACGTTGCTCTCACGTCGAAGTCGGCAACGAGGCCTGGGTTTCTGCTCCGGGCACCTCCGCGGCCTTCGGCGTTGAACTCGCCACGCTCGACTCGGCGTTCTCGCCCCGCGCCTCCGCCGGCTTGAAGAGCTGGTTCCTCGCGATGAGCTGATAGACCTCGCACCGCTGAAGAAGCTCTTCGTGGTTGCCCGTATCCACCACGCGCCCGCGGTCCATCACCACGATCCGGTCCGCGTGCACCACCGTGCTCAGGCGGTGCGCCACGATCAGGCACGTGCGACCTTTCGAAAACTCCGCAAGCGCCTCGGCGATCTTCGCCTCGCTGTCCGCGTCGATCATGCTGGTGGCTTCGTCGAGGATCAGGATCGCCGGGTCGCGGAGGATCGCCCGCGCGATCGCCAGCCGCTGACGCTGCCCGCCCGAAAGCCCCGAGCCCTGCTCACCGAGCACAAAGTCGTACGCGCCGGGCTTGGCGCGGATGAACTCGTCGGCCCGTGCCCGCTTCGCCGCGTCGATGATCTGCTCGTCGCTTGCCGCACCGAGGCCGTAGGCGATGTTCGCCTTCAGAGAGCCCTTGAACATGACGGTTTCCTGCGTCACTACGCCGATCTGCTGGCGCAGCGAGGCGAGGGAAACGCCCGCGACGTTGACGCCGTCGATGTTGACGGTGCCGCTCTCGGGCTCGAAGAGTCGCGGGATGAGCGCGAGCAGCGTCGTCTTGCCGCAGCCGTTGGGCCCGACGAACGCGACGGTCTGACCCTGCGCAATCGAGAGGTTGATCTCGCGCAGGGCGGGCACGTCCGCGCCGGGGTATGAGAAGTTCACGCCCTTGAACTCGATGCTCATGCGGTGCCGCGGCAGCGCGGGGCGTGTGTTCTCCGCGGGTTCTTCGAGCGTTTCGTTCAGCACGCCCATAATGCGCACCGCAGCCGCTGCGGAGACTTGCAGCTCGTGCTGCAGGCTGGTCAGGGGTTTGAGCGAAGCGCCGGCGATGCCCAGCGAGCTCAGCACGAGAAGGAAGTCGACCTTGTCGAGCTTCCCGTGCACGATGAGGTGCGCCGAGACGACGGTCAGCGTGCCCAGCACGAAGAGCGCCAGCACTTCGACGATCGGGCTTGCGAGCGAGCGCACCGTCCGCACGCGCATGTCCTGGCGGTACGTTTCCTGATTGATCACCGCGAAGCGAGCCTGCTCGGCACTCTCCGCGGTGCTGGTCTTGACGACGCGCAGGTGCTGAACAACTTCAGCGGACGTGCGGTACAGCTCGCCGAAGGCTTCGAGCCCGCCGCGCGCCGCACGCCGAACCTTCTTGCCCGTCACCCGCACGATGTAAAACGTCAACAGCGCCAGCGGCAGCGCCGCCACGGTGATCCGCCAATCCAAGATCAACGCCGCCACCACAGCGAAAAGGCCCTTGAGGATCTGCGAGAGCGCTTTACTCAGAATCCCCGAGAACCCCGCGCCCACCTGCCCCGTGTCGTACACGATCCGCGACACAAAGTCGCTCGGCCCGCCCACCGTGATCGACTTCAAGGGCATGTGCGCCACGTGCTTGAAAACCCGCTCGCGGATCCGCACCACCGTCCGCCCGATCACCGACATCGAGAGGTACGCATGCAGAAAGTTCGCCGTCGCGCCGACGATCGCGATCACCCCAAGCCCCACGACGATCACCGTGACGCCCTCAACCTGCCCTGTGGGCAGCGCATCGATCAGCCACTTGGGAACAATCCCGCCGTTGCGATCGCTCCAACCCGTGATCATCGTCGGCAGGTTGCTGACCTTGCCCGGATCGCCCACCATCGTCTCGATCACCGGCGAGAGCGCAAGCAACCCCGCACCCAAGCCGCCGGCACCGATGAACGCGAAGACCACGCTGAGCGCAAGGAGCTTTTTCTCAAGCAGCAGCAGGCGGGCGAGTTTCCAGAAGTCGCGCATGGAACGTCATCATACGTCGATGGCGGTTGTCATCGACAAAAACCCCAACCCATACCGCACGCCCACCGCACATTTCCCGTGCAGAATCTCCGCACGCCCGCCCGTTCAGCCCCGCCCGCTCAACATCGACAGCAGCGACCGCCACTCGCCGTAGACATACTCGATCCCGAACTCATCGTGCACGCGACGGATCTCATTCATCAGCCGCTCGCTGAGTTCGTGCTGCCAGTCCTGCGCCGTGCGATCACAGAAATACACCCGGCAGCCCATCGGCTTGATCTCGTGCGCCCCGCACAGGTTCGCCACCTGCAACGGACAACCACCCGCGCGCCGCGCTTCCTGAATCTCCACCTTCGTCGGCTCAACCCGCCCCCGCGATCTCAGACCCACCACCGTGTACGCCGCCTCAAGCCCCGTGCAGTACAACCGATGCCCGGTCTTCTCAAAGTTGCAGCACCGACCCGAGGCCCAGCACGCCGGCCCGCGCGCCTCGATCGCCTCGCGCGCCATCACATACACCGCCTCAAGCCGATCCGACACGCGAGCATCACCCGCAAAGCGGATCCACGCCTCCGCCCGTGCCGTGCTCTCCTCGTCGTGGTTCATCTTGCTCGCCACCAAACTCAGATGTTGAACGAATCCCGCAGCACGCGCACCTGCTGCACCTTTGTCAGCGGGCCCTTATCAATCCCCGGGCACACCTTCTTCGCACGGTCCCACGTCGCACGCGACCGCAGCAAGCTCGGCCAGAACGGCCAGGTCCTGCACTGCTTCGGTCGATCCTCATACACCCCGCACACCGCCTTGCCCGGGATCTTCTCGCGATCCAGAAACACGCAGTCATTCCCGTGCTCGGTGACGCGCTCGTTCAGCGAGCGCCCTTCGCTCATCACGTGCGTGTACTCGTTGCGGAACTTGTTCGCCGAGATCCCCAGCCGCTTGCTCAGCGCCGTGATCTCCTCCTCACTGACAAGCACAAACCCGGGCGGGCCCGAGCAGCAGTTCCCGCACATCGTGCACGCAAACCGCAGACCCTCGCCACCTTCGGGCCCATCGCCCCGCGCGAACCACTCCGCCGGCATCTTCGTTGCGCCGTCCTGTGTTGCGTCCTCGCTCATCACAACCCTTCGTTCAAAGTTCACCCTCAAACCACGCCACGCGAAAGCAGCCCCGCCGCCCGATCGCTCAACGCCCGACACTCATCCAGCACACGCCGCCGCGCCGCCTCATTCTCAATCAGCGGCAGGTTCACCTTCACATTCACCACCCCGCAGCGACAGCACGCCTCCAGCAGCACGCACGCGATATCCAGATCGCTCTTCAGGTGCTTGTTGCTGATCCCGCTCAGGCTCACGCACAAGTCCAGCAAGTCCACACACGCCGCGAGCACAAATCGCGGCACCCCCGCGCACGCCTCCGCCGCCGCGGGATACTCGCTCAGCCGCCGCGCATCGTCCGCCGGCAGCTTCTGCAGCGCGTTGACCATCGCGTACGCCGCCGCATCCTCGTCGGCGAGCTTCAGCAGCAGCTCGCGCCCGCGCACGAGTTTCTGCTGAGCCGCGTGCAGCGTCGCCTGATGCTCCACAAGGTCCTTCTTGCCGATCGAGTAGCTCACCACCATCCCCGCCAGCGCACACGCAATCGCTCCGACCGCGGGCACGACCGCCCCGCCCCCCGGCGCGGGCGTCTTCGCGGAAAGTGCCGACAGCAACTCGTCCAGACGCATCGTCCCCAGCGCCACGCCAGCCGCCGATCCCGCGGCCTGACTTGAGCCCCCACCCGCAACATTCAGCTTCGGCTCGGTCATGCCCGCATGATAACCCACGCGCGGACCACATCGAAGGCCATCCAGCACGTTCTCGCCCCTGCGAGTCACGCTTCTTCGGACCTTTCCTCGAACGTCCGAAGAACACGCGGTCACTCAGAAAACCTCGCCGAGTCCGGTACATCTCGCAATCTCTCATCGCTTCTCGTCACAAGCGCATCGATCACGTCAGGCCCCTGTTCACCCCGCTCCGTCTCATCGCACGCCATTGCCGCCGATCTTCCCGGACCACGCGACCAAGCCCGTTTCCACCTCGAATTGCCCCGCAAACAACGCAAGCAAAATCACCCCGATTCTTCGGCGGACTCTGCCGACGCTTCCGCGTACGGCATCGCGTGCGCCTTCTCCAATCAGTCAAACCCACGCTCAGCCCAACAACGCCCAATGTCATCACGAGCACGCCATGTGCTCCCGATCTTCATTGGGCACACGCACCACGCCCGACCAGCTCCACAGGCCCGGTCAGGCCGACCGCACGAAGCACCGGAACCACGACATGCCCACCTTCAACAGCAACAACAGCAACCACACCAATGCCAGCGGCCAGACCAACAGCCGCAACCCCGTCGCCGGTGTACCCGGTTCGATCCACACGCCACGCTCGCACAAAAAGATCGGCGAGATCCTCGTCAAGCGCGGCGTGCTCACCCAAACCCAGTGCCAGCGCGTCCTCGATGAACAAACCCCCTGCCACCGCCCCTTCGGTGAGCTGGCCGAGGTGATGTTCTGCGTGCCGCCCAAAGCCCTTGAGGACGCGTGGGCTGAGCAGTACGAATCCGTCACCGCCCATGTTGATCCGCGCACCGAGCGCGTCGACCCGACCGTTCTGATGCAGCTCACCCGCAGGCAAGCCTGGCAGTTTCGCCTCGTGCCCCTGCGGATGGACGGCAGCGAACTGCTCATCTGCACCTGCCGCGAGCACCTGCCCCGGGCCGTGCGGTTCGCGTACCAGCACTTCGGCACCGGGTGCTACTTCGTCCTGACCGACAAGGAGAAGCTCGCCGAAGCTCTGAGCATGTACTACCCGATGGACGGCGCCGCCGCCGTCATGCACGCCTGCGACGAGGCCAAACGCTGCGCCGCGGGTGACACCTCCGACCCGTAACCAATCACCGCACACGCGCTCGCAAAACCGCGCGGCCTCAGGGTGACGGGTGAGTGGGGGGGTGGTGGGAGTTGGGGGGGAACAAATCATCGCGGTGGGCTCCGACCTGGGACGGCCGGGCCCCCCGTGAGTCACGTTCGCACGCGCACGCCGCAGCGCCGTCCGGGGCGACACTCCGACGGACAGCGCTGCAGGTCCAGTGGTGGCAACAGTCCGGAGCACGTTTTTCCCCCCGCACGCTCCGCGGCTGACCAACCGGGCCGCCGGCATGCAACGGGTTGGGTGCGGCACACGCCGCGCTTCCCCACGCACGCGAGATGAACCAACCGCCCTTCGGCGCTCACGCGCCCAAGGGCGGTTTTTCATTTCCACTCAGCCACTTTGCCACTTTGCCACTTTGCTGCTTTGCTGCTTTGCTCAAGCCGTCCACGACCAGGGTTCCATGTTCCAGCGGAACCCGCTCCCCTGTCGGCTGATATGCCCAACCCCCGGGAAGGGCATGTGGTACGCCAAAACCCGCAGACGATCCGCCGCCGCCCGATCGAACATCTTCTTCCGCGATTCGATCGCCTGCTTCTTGTCCGAATCGAACGCCACCGTCCACTCGGGCTTCGCGAACATCAGCGCGTGGTTGTGCGCAAGGTCCCCCGCGATCAGCACGCGGTCCTTCCCCGACGAAACCACCAGCGACATATGCCCCGGCGTATGCCCGGGCGTGCCCACCAGCTCGATCCCATCGACGATCTTGTCCCCCGGCGCCACAAGCTGCAAGCTCCCCTTCAGCGAGCCCAGCACCGACTGCGTCCCGCTCACCCACGCCTTCTTCCATTCCTCAGGCACACCCAGCCCGCTCAAATCCGGGTTGCTCGACATCCAGAAATCATGCTCCGTCTTCGAGATAAACACCTTCGCGTTCGGGAAGCTCGCCCGCCCGTCCGGCTGCACCGCACCGAAAAGGTGATCCCGGTGCGCGTGCGTGATGATGATCCCCGTCACCTGCGCGGGCTTCACACCCGCCGCCATCAGGTTCCCCAGCAGCCGCCCGATCGTCGCCTCCTGCGAGATCCCCGAGCCCGTATCCACCAAAATCACCTCGCCGCCGATGCGCAGCAGCACGGTGTTGAAATCGACGTTGACCTTGTCCTCGGGCAGGAAGTGCTCACGCAGAACCGCCGCGACCTCCTCCGCCTTCCCCTCCGGCGCAAACAACGGCTGCACCGGCGCAATCGCCGAGAACCCATCGCTGATAATTGTCGCGGGGATCGAGCCGATCCGGGCGCGATAGAAGCCAACTCCCTGCCCCAACGCCTCGCTCGCCTCAGCCCCCGGTCCCCCGGCCTTCGGATCGTCTTTCACCACACGCCGAGCGCCCATCGCGCTCGCCGCCGAGCCCGTCAGCGCCACCGCCGCCACGCCCAGGCCCGCCGTGAGCATCGCCTGCCGCCGCGAAACCCCGCCCGCGTTGGTCTCCACCTGACCGTTGAAGTTCTGCCCGACCATGTTCGTATCTCCTGTGCGTGCCTGATCGTTGCCGTTTCCCCGCCGACCGATTCACACCTTCGCCGAGAACTCCGTCGCCGCCGCCCGTTCCGCCCACGCGTCGAGTTCCGTCCCGCGTGCCGCGAGCATCTTCTTCACCTTCCCCATCGCGTACTTCCCCAGCACCAGCCGCACCGGCGGCTCGCCCCCAAAGTCCCCCTCCGCGATCGCGACGATCAGCTCCGCCGCCTTCGCCGGGTCGCCGGGTTGCTTGCCGTTCATCCCGCGCAGCAGCGCACCAAACTTCCCCACCGTCGCCTGATACTCGGTCTTCATCGCCGCCCCGAACGTCACCGACTTGCCAATAAACTGCGTGCGGAAAGGCCCGGGCTGCACGATGGTGAACCGCACGCCCAGCCCCGCAAGTTCCGCCGCCGCCGATTCGCACACCATCTCCATGGCGGCCTTGCTCGCCCCATAGACCCCGAACCCCGCGTAGTTGGCAATCGCCGCCGCCGCCGACATCTGCACCACCCACCCGCGCCGCCCCTGCTCATCCGCCTCCGCCGTGCGCATCACCCCCAGCACCGCGCGCAGCACCTCCAAAGGCCCCGTGAAGTTCACCTTCACGCACGCCTCGCTCAGCTCACGCGTGGTATCTTCAACCGAAGCCAGCACGCCCATCCCCGCGTTGTTCACCAGCACGTCGATCCGCCCGTTCAGCATCTCCGCCGCACGCTTCACCGCGCCGGGGATGCTGTCCAGATCGCTGACATCGAGTTGCATCGCGCGAACGCGACCATCGGATGAAGCAACGAGCGCGTCAAGGTCCGCCGTGCGTCGAGCCGTCGCGACAACGCGCCCGCCCCGCGCGCTCGCGGCCTTCGCCAGTTCCAGACCAAACCCGCTCGAACAACCTGTAATCAGCCACGAACGTGCCATGAAAGTGTCCTCGGTTCAGACCGTCAACAACGCTGCCCGAGGTGGGTGAGCGATCATAGCGTCAATCTGCGCTGGCCAATCACCACCGCATGTGCACGCCCAGATGGAAGTACCCGCCCGTCGGGCCCGTCTCGGGCAGCAGCGCCAGTTGCACGCCCGTCTTCGCGCCCTCCGGCACCTCCAGGTCCGCGTTCGCACCGCCCATGTCCGTCTTGACCCACCCCGGGTGCGCCGCGTTCACCTTGATCTTCGTCTCGCGCAGCTCGTGGGCCAACTGCACGGTGAACATGTTCACCGCCGCCTTGCTGCTGTTGTACCCCAGGATCAGGTACCCGTAGATCGACGACGACGGGTCCTTGTGCTCGCTCATCGAGCCCAGGACGCTCGTGATGTTCACCACCCGCGCCGCCGGCGCCGCCTTCAGCAAGCCCAGCACCGCCTTCGTCACCGCGACCATGCCGAAGAAGTTCGTCTCAAAGACCCCGCGCAGCGTCGCGAGGCTCGTCTTCTCCGTCGTCGAATCCTCGCCGTACTGCAAAACCCCGGCGTTGTTCACCAGGATGTCCAGCTTCCCGAACTCGCGCCCGATCTGCGTCGCCGCCTGCGCGATGCTCGCCTCGCTGGTCACATCCAACTGCACCGCCCGCGCTTCAAACCCTTCATCACCCAGGATCTTCACCGCCGCCAAGCCGCGCTGCAGATCACGCGACCCGATAATGGGCAGAACGCCGACGCTGGCAAGCTGCCGGGCCGTCTCAAGCCCGATGCCCTTGTTCCCGCCGGTAATCAACGCCACCTTGCCCGCATGCACACCACGATTGCCCGCCATAGTGATTCACTCCAAAGCAAAAGCCAATTCCTTGATCCCTCGATCCCTTGATCCCTCGATCCCTTGATCCCTTGATCCCTTGATCCCTTGGTCCCTTGGTCCCTTGATCCCTCGATCCCTTCCCCTCACCCCAGATCATTCTTCAAAACAATCCGGTACCGAGCCTCGCCCGATTCCAGCCGCTTGATCGCCTCGTTCGCCTTGCTCATCGGGAACTGCTCGACGATCGGCTCGACCTTGTGCCGGGCGGCGAACTCCAGCATCGTCGCCGTCGAAGCCGGGCTGCCCAAGGGCGAGCCCGACAGCGACTTCTGACCCAGGATCATCGGGAACGCCGCCACCGGGATCGGCTCCAGCACCGCGCCCACCACGTGCAGCCGCCCCTTGGGGCTCAGCGCGTCGATGTACGCCTGCCAGTTCATGCTCGCGTTCACCGTCACCAAAATGAAATCCAGCGAGCCCTTGATCTTCGCCAGCTCCGCGTCGCTCCGGCTGTTGACTGTCTTGTGCGCACCGAGCTGCTTCGCCTCGCGGGCCTTGCTCTCCGAGCTTGTAAACGCCGTGACCTCGCACCCCCAATTGTTTAAGAACTGCAGCGCCATGTGCCCAAGCCCGCCGATCCCCACCACGCCCACGCGGTGCGTCGGCTTCACCCCGAACTGCACGATCGGGTTGAAGACCGTGATCCCGCCGCAGAACATGGGTCCGACCTTCGCCGGGTCCAATCCCTCAACCAGCGGCGTCGCCCACGCCCAGTGCGCCCGCACCCGCGTCGCAAACGCCCCCACGCGCCCGACGATCGTCTGCTCCGCCGTGCCGCACAGATTGTGATCCCCGCCCATGCACGACGAACAGCTCATGCAGCTCTGGCTGAACCACCCCAGCCCCACGCTCTGCCCGACGCTCCGCGCCTTGACGTTCTTCCCCACCGCCACGATCCGACCCGCCGCCTCATGCCCGGGTACGAGCGGGAACGCCGACATCCCCCAGTCGTTGTTGAGCATCGACAGATCGCTGTGGCAGATCCCGCAGTACTCCACCGCGATCTCGACCTGATCGTCACCCAGCGGCCCAAGATCCATCTTCATCGGCTTCAAATGCCCCTTCGCCTCGTTCGCCGCCATCGCCGTGATCACGCTCATGGTCCACTGCCCTTTCCGACGTCGTCGCCAACGTCCCACGCACCAGGAACACCAGACTCCACGCAAGGCGAACGAAAGCGTCTCCGCAATCGTTCGCGGTTCTTTCGATCCCCTCACCCCAAAGACAGTCTACCTCAGCCCTTCACTCACGGCACCGTCATCCCGCCATCCACCAGCAGGTCATGCCCCGTGATAAAGCTCGCCGCGGGCGACAGCAGATACATCACCGCCGAGGTGACTTCCTCCACCCGACCGGTGCGCCCGACCGGGTGCATGCTCGCCAGACCCTTGCGCATGTCGCTCTCCTGCCCGCCCGCGAAACGGTCGAGCATCTCCGTGTCAATCGCGCCGGGCGAAACGCTGTTCACGCGGATCCCCTGCTTGGCATACTCCAGCGCCGCCACACGCGTCAGCCCCAGCACCGCGTGCTTGCTCGCGACATAAATGCTCACGCCCGGCATGCCGATCCGCCCCGCCACCGAGGCCGTATTCACGATCGACCCGCTCGAAGCACCCGGGTTTGCCAACATCGCCCGCACCTGGTGCTTCATCCCCAGCAGCACGCCCAGCACGTTCGCGTCAAAGACCTTGCGGTAATCCTCGATCCGCGCTTCAACGATCGGCCCGACGATCTCCACGCCCGCGTTGTTGAAGGCCAGATCCAATCGGCCGGATCCGAGCTTCACCGCCTCCGCAACCGCGCTCTGCACGTCGCCCTCGCTGGTCACGTCGCCGCGGACGAAGACGCCCCGCCCGCCCTTGGCCTTCAGCTCCGCGAGGACCGCCTCGCCGGCTTCCTTCCGCCGACCCGTGAAGACCACGCTCGCACCGGCCTTCCCCAGCGCCAGCACAACGTCCTTGCCGATGCCGCTGGTCCCGCCCGTCACCAGCGCCGACTTGCCCTGAAAACCACCGAAGAGCACATCGCCCATTCTCCGCCGCCTTTCGTGTACCACGCACGAACTGCCCCAGGTCTCGCGACGCCCACGGCCCGCGCTTCACCGGGTCTGCCGGAAGTATATCGAAGATCATCGATATATCAAGTCGTGCGATCAGCCCGAAGACCGACGAGTCTTCGCCCGCTTTGGGGACATTCAGGCGACTGATCGATCAACGCTTCTTCATCACGCGGCGATTCTGCGTGCGTCCCCTTCGGGCCTTCCCGGCACCCGAACTGCCCGCGGTTGCCTCCGCCGCTGACGAAGAAACGCCCGTCCCCCGCGCACGCTTGCCCCGTGCAACCCCCGGCACCTGCAGCGAGAACCCCTTCAACGCCTCCTCGTTCACCCGCAAACGGTGGAACAGCCCGTGCTTTTCCACCGTGATCAGCCCGGCGCTTTGCAGAATCTTCAAATGGTGCGAGATCGTCGGCTGGCTCAGCGGGAACCGCTCGCACAAGCACGAGCACGTCAACTCCTCCGCCGAGGCGATGGCGCGCAGCATCCCCAGCCGGGTTTCCTCCGACAACGCCTTCGCGATCTTGACGAACTGCTCCGTGTCCACAGCACCCCATCGTAGCGCCCCGCTCACGCACCCAATCGCACACCACCCGCACGCCCGCTCACCGCTCCAAAGACCACCCCGCCAGCAACCCGTGGTACGTCTTCAGCCCCGCCCGTCGGCAGTCGAAGTACACCTTCACCGACTCAAACGCCTTCAACAGCTCCGCGTCGATCCCCGCCCTCTCGCTGTCCTTCGCCCAATCGGTCATCGCCTTTTCCATCCCCGCCGGCAGCGCGTCGTCGAGCAGCGCGCTGGGCAACTGCTCCACCACCGCGCGAAAGACCTGCTCCGGTGGCTTCTCTTCAGC
This sequence comes from Phycisphaerales bacterium, assembly GCA_032229765.1. Lineage (GTDB taxonomy): Bacteria > Planctomycetota > Phycisphaerae > Phycisphaerales > UBA1924 > JACVCS01. The sequence goes on from JAVTWO010000152.1 coordinate 30,453, forward strand.
GAACGCCGAGCGGATGACGTCCCCCGAATCGCGGGCCGCCTCGTACTGCTCGTCGATGCGGAGCTCTTTAACAAGCTCTTCGATCGACTCCACCCCGCGGAAGTCCTCGCGCAGCGCGCTGACGTGCCCGATCCACGCGCTGGAGGCTCCGAGCTTGATCCCGCCGCTGGATTGCACCGCCTGACGAATCACCCGCGCGTGCTGCTGCGCGTGCTGCTCGATCTTCACCGACAGCTCGAAGGCCCGCTTGCGTTCTTCATCCGGAAGGTCCTTGAACTTCCGCGTCACATCGAACTTCGGCGGCGGGATCATCCCGTCCTCCCGCTTCTCCGGCTCCTGCTTCGCGTCCTCCTTGGGCTTCTCCGCCTCGAAGCGCCGCAGGATCTCGCGCGCCATGCCGAAGGGGATCCCGCTGTCGCTGCGCTGCAGCTCGTCGAGCGACCGCGGGCGCAGCAAGCGCTCGCAGGCCAGAAGAGCCTCGCCGGGCGTGCGCGCGGTGATCCCTTGGATGTACTCCACCGCGTCGCTGACACCTTCCGCCTCGCCGACGACTTTCGCATCGGTCGCCGATCCGCGGCGAAGCGTGGCCGTGGGATGCTCGTCCTTGCGGAAGGCGTCGCGCGCGTCAACCGACATGACGTACGCGACGCCCGCGTCCTTGGGGCTGTGCACAAAGACCACGGGCAGGCCCGAGACGCCGCCGCGGGTTGGCGTGCGGTCGAGCATGCCGCTGCGCACCGCCACCACGCCGTCGATCAGCCGCGGAAACCCGGCCGCGAACGCCAGCACGAATCGGCCGGCGTCCTCGTGCCCGACCAGGATGATCTTCGCGGTGGGGTACGCACGCGAGAAATCCAGCAGCGCATCGCGCATCGGCACCGCGTCCTGCGTGCGCGGGGCGAAGACGCGCTCGCCGTCGTCGGTGATCGTCGTGCTCTCCATCGCGATCACCACGTCGCGCGTGCGGAAGCTCTTCGCGTCGTACGTGGCGAAGGTCCAATCGACCGTCTTGCCCTGCGGGTGTAAAACCACCAGCAGCGTCGTTGGCTTCGAGGCCTCAAACCCCTCGGGCAGCCGCACCTGGTAGCGGATCGGATCCCCCGCGGTGGAACCCTCCTGATCGAGCGCTTTCGCACGCTGGCACTGGGCGCGGTACACCGTCATCGGTTTGGCGGCCGACAGCGCCCCGGGCTCACGCGGCTTCAGTTCGGGCAGAGACGACTCACCCCCCGCCGCGGGCGATTGCGCGAGCACGCACGCAAAACCACCGATCGGCGCGAGCACCGAAGCCGCCAAAGTACCCGTCCACATCAACGTTGCAAATCGAGCCCGCATCATCATCACCCCTCAAATCCGGTCCTTATCCAGTGCCTGATGCCCAGTGCCCAGTGCCTCGCTCTTACTTCCGGATCGCGTGCTGGATCGCCAGCAGGGCGTACGCGGTGGCGAGGTCCGGGTTGTTTTCCATCCAGCGTTCGTCGATCGCTTTGAACGAGCCGTCCTCGTTCTGGAGCGCCGACAGCGCGTCGATCAGGTCGTTCTGCCAATCGCGCACGCCGGGCGCGTCGACGCCGGGTGCCAATCGGCTGACGATCAGCGGCGTGTCGTTCAGCTTCGCGCTCTTGAGCGTTGTCTCGGCCTTCTCGGCTTCCTCGTCCTTGCTCATGTAGACCACCGCGGAGCGCCCGCCGCCGGTGTCGGTGTGCATCACCACCGCGCGGACGGTCCCGGCGTCTTTCACCAACTCGCGGATCTGCGCCTCGGTTACGCCGCGGGGCAGCTTGCTCAGCAGCACACCCACGCGCAGCGGCTCGAGGCCTTCGACTTTCAAATCGGCCGAGCCCAGCGTGTCGAGCGAGCGGCTCATCACCAGCACGTAGTAGTAGTACCCGTTGGTCCCCATGCCCGGGTTCTCAACCGGGTTGTAGTGGTTCATCAGCCACTTCTTGGCGGCCTGCACGCGCGGGTCGTCCTTGGTCAATCCTGCGTAGATGTAGCTCTTGAACCCGCTGTACGTCACGCTGCCGTAGCAGCGCAGGCGTGAGACGCGCGTGCCGTCGTCGAGGGATTCTTCGATCATGCCCGCCCACGAGTTGCCCTGGCCCATGGTCTGGGCGGTTTCGCCCGGCGCGTAGACGAAGCCGCCTTGCTTTGAGCCCTTGGCGTATTCCTGATCGTTGACCTTGCCGTCCATTTGCAGGCGTTGGAGGAAGATCAGGGCGCGTTGGAAGGCGGGGTCATCGCTGGCGACGCCCGAGTCGTGCAGGCCTTGGAGGGCGAAGGCGGTGTTGGACATATCAGGTCGGCCGCGATTGCCGTAGCCCCAGCCGCCGAAGCCGGGGTCGTCTTTGGTGACGGGTTTGGGTGCTTCTTTGCCGCCGGGGACGGAGGCGCCGGGGTTGATCGGCGCGCCCCACTGGGTATCGCGGAGGAACTGCTGCGCCGGGGCGATGGCGGCCTTGGCCTCGGGGGTGTCAACGCGGGCGAGCATGGAGAGGCTGATGGCGGTGTTGTATGAGGGGAGGATGCCGTCGTAGATCCCGCCGTCGGGCTGACGGAAGCTCAGGACGTACTTGACGCCCTTGGAGACGGTGTTGTCGGTGGCGGCGGAGATGCCCGGCTGCATGAGCATGCCGTTGAGCACGAGGGAGCTGATGGCGGGGAGCTGCGGCCGACCTTTGGCCTCGGGGCCTTGCGGGACGGACCAGCCGCCGGTGGCGGGGTCTTGACGCGTGCGGAGGAACTCGATGGCCTTCTGGGCCATTTTTTCGCCCTGCTCCTTGCGGGCGGCGTCGATGGCCAGGGCGTTGTGTGCGAGCGAAAGCGTGAGCGTCAGCCCGGCGCACAGGGCGGTGAAGAACGGGCGGCGGGTCTTGACGGTCTTGGTGGTCATGGTGGTGCTGGTCATGTGTTCACTCGTTTCAAGGAATGAAGCGATTCGCGGATTGTTCGATCAGGAGCATACCGGCGCGTGGGTCCATCGGCGGCAGAAGCGAACGCGGAAGGATCAACCAAAGCAGACCCCGGGGTTTAGCCCATGTGCGGGCGGGCGCGGGAAAGAACGATCGAGCAGGCAACCACCGCGGCGGTCTCGAGCCTCAAAATGTGGGGCCCCAACCACAAGGGGCGGGCCCCGTCTGCGCGCACAAAGTGGTCCATTTCCTCGTCGGTGAAGCCACCCTCGGGCCCGATGAGGACCACCGCGGCGGGGTTTTCACCCGGTGCGGGGCGGATTTCCGGACAATCTTGACCTTTCGCGTCGGCGATAAGCAGGAGCGTCTCTGGCGCGGGCACGGCCGAGCGCACGGCGTTGGCCTTCACGGGCGCGCCGACGGACAGATCCCACAGCCGCCCGGACTGCTTCGAGGCCTCTCGGCTGATGCGTGTCAGACGGTCGAGGCGGAGGGAAGCGGGATCGGTGACGGAGCGGGCGCAGATGAGCGGCCGCCAGCGCCAGGCGCCGACCTGGGCGAGCTGGTCGATCATTTGGGAGAGGGCGTCGCCCTTGGGGATGCTCGACCAGATCTCGACGCGGACCTTCGGCGGTGGCTGGGTTTCGACGCTGAGGATGCGGAGGTTGAGTTGATCGCGGTGGTGGGCCGGGCCGGGCTCGTAAATGGCGTGGGCGGAGAAGCCCCGGCCGGTGATGAGGAGGACGTGCTCGCCGGCGCGGAGACGCTTGACCCGGAGGGCGTGCTGGGCCTCGTCGCCCTCGATGAGGAAGGTTTGACCCGCGGCGAGGGGGGGCAGGTCTTCAAGGTGGATGCGGTGCGTGCTCACGCGAGAGGAGGGTAGGGATCGACGGCCCAGGCCCGAGAAGTGAGAACGAGGGGGAAGAGGTGGACGTGCGCGGGTCCGAGAAGCGTGGGCACCCTACGCTGGCGGTTCGGGGTCGAAAGGTGCGGTGAAACACGGGGCGGAAGGGGTCGATGACAGGGAGTGGAAGGCCGGGCGGGTGTGGGTGTGATGACGGAGGATCGAACGGATCGGTATGGGCAGTGCGCAAGCGACAACCGGTGAGCCGCCGAAGGGCCCCTCGCTCGACCAGCAGGTCGGGCAGATGCTCAAGGACGCGACGCCTCAGCCCGCGGGTGCGGGCGCGGGTGAGCACGCGCCGGGTGAGGGGGGCGCGGGGGGTGTGGGGGGCGGTGCGTCGCTGGATGAGCAGGTTGGGGCGGCCTTGGCGCAGGCGAAGACGGGCGAGCAGCTCGACGAGCAGCTCGCGGCCGCCGCGGCGAAGGCCATCGACGACGAGTTCGCTGATCCGTCGACGCTAGAAGACGCGCTGCCCACACCACAGCCTGCACCGGCTTCGACGCCGACGCCCACGCCTGAGCCGGAACAGAAGCCGACGGAACCGGCGGCGGTGAAGACGGAACCGGCGGCGCCCGCTCCTGCGCCGACACCGGCGCCTGCACCGGTGCCTGCGACGGAAGCGGTGAAGAAGCCTGAACCGGCTCCAACGGCGCCGGCACCTGTGGCGAAACCAGCGCCCGAAGCGACGCCGGCAGCGAAGCCCGCTGCACCCGCGGCGAAGCCTGCTGCTTCGGCGGCGGCGGCGACGGAAGCGTCAGCGCCCGCGCCCGCGGCTGAGACGACGCCCAAGGTCGCGGTGTCGAAGCGGCTTAAGGACGCGGCGTACGCGGCGTTCATCGCCTTCTCGGGGATCTTTGAGCCCATTGCGATCAAGCTCGGGACGATGTCAACACAAGCCCGGCACACCATCGCATGGGCGGCGGTGGTCACGCTCTTCAACGCGGCGGTGGTGTGGGGCGTGGTGCTGCTGAAGAGCCCGCCGGGGTATGGCCCGCCGAAGGGTGAGCAGCCCATGCTGGTGGGGCCTGATGGCAAGCCGACGATTGAGCCTCCCAAGCATCCTGAGCCGGTGGAAGAGAAGCATGCTTCGGAAGGTGCGAAGGACGACGCCCACGCGAAGCCCAGCGGCGGCGGTGGTGATTCGCACGGCGGCGGTGGCGGCGGTGGCGGGCATTAAGCCCCGTCAACGCATCGCGGCTTACGGCGACCCGTGCAACTCGTCCAGATCGTCCTGCGTCGCCTCGCGGCTGATGCGGTAGTCGCCCGTGAACCAGCGGTTCAGATCGGCAAGACGGGCTTTCTCGCTGGCGAAGGGCCAGGTCGGACAGTCCGGCGCGACGGGCTTTTTGGTGATCGGGCAGGTCGTCCACGCACGCGGCTTCTCGTCGGGCTCGTTGGTTGTGGCGCTGTTCTTCGCAGACTGAAGTTGTGCTTGCGCCAAGAGCCCCGCGGCGTGCGGGCGCGTGGCGATCGCGGCGGGCAGGGTGATGATGATGTCGCGCTGGTCGGGGTTGGTGACGACGTGCTGAAGCTCCACGCGGACCACGCGATGGGGGTCTTGTCGATCGACCCACGATTGCACACGCGACGGCCACTCGAGCATGATCACCGCCTGATCCGGACGGGCCTCGGCGAGTCCGAGTTCGTCGAGGTCATCGCCCATCAGGCGGTACGCGTCGATGTGGATCAGCGG